>CALMKE010000148.1 GCA_937867645.1 uncultured Gemmatimonadota bacterium
GCAGGATCAGGATGTAGACCTCCGGGTGGCCGAAGATCCAGAACAGGTGCTGCCAGAGCAGCGGGTCAGCGCCGGCGCTTACCGTATAGAAGTTCGTCCCGAAGAAGCGGTCGAACAGCAGGAACACCAGCGCGATCGTGATGACGGGGAACGCGAGCACCAGCAGGAACTGCACGACGAACGACATCCAGGTGAACATCGGCATGCGCATCAGCGTCATGCCGGGCGCGCGGAGGTTGATGATCGTCGTCAGGAAGTTGAACGCGGCCGCGAGCGAGGAGACGCCGAGTATCTGGAGGCCGATCACCCAGAAGTCGATGTTCATACCGGGCGAGTACGCCTTGGTCGTCAGCGGCGCGTAACCGAACCAGCCGCCGTTCGGCGCGATCGCGAAGAAGATCGGAACCGTGATGAAGATTCCGCCGAACAGGTACACCCAGTAGCTGAAGGCGTTGAGCCGCGGGAACGCGACGTCGCGCGCGCCGATCTGGAGCGGGATCAGGAAGTTGAAGAACGCGGCCGACAGCGGCATGATCGCCAGGAAGATCATGGTCGTGCCGTGCATGGTGAACAACTGGTTGTACATCTCGGCGCTCACCAGCGAGCGGTTCGGCCCGCCGAGCTGCGCGCGAATCAGGATCGCCTCGAGTCCGCCTACGAGGAAAAAGAAGAGAGCGGTGAAGAGGTAGAGCGTCCCGATCCGCTTGTGGTCCACGGTCGTGAGCCAGCTCCAGACCCCCTTTTGTCCGGTGTAAGTGCCGGCGGTCCTGTAGTCGGTTGCGTCGGGCGCGATTGCGGCTGTGGTCATTCCAGGATTCCTATCTAAGCTGCTGCAGGTACGCGACGATGTCGGCGATCTGCTGATCGTCCAGCGACACCGGCGCGGTTCGCTTGAGAATGGGATCGAACTCGCCCTTCCCGAGCGTCGGCATCAGGCTGCCGGGCTTCATGACGCGCGCGTTCTTGATCCAACGCGCGAGGTAGTCGGTCGTATTCGGATATATCCCGCCCGCGAGCGTGTGCCGCGTGGCGATGTGCGTGAGGTCGGGTCCGATCACGCCCACCGCCATCGGATTGCCGCGCACGGTGTGGCAGCCGATGCAGCCGCCCATCATGAACGCGGTCTGGCCGCGCGCGGGATCGCCCGTGAGGCCGGCCGGGAACGTGATGGCCGGGGGATACGCGCGGTGCGGCACGGCGTAGGCGGGCATGCTCTCGCGCGGGAAGAAATACCCGGGAGCTGCTCCGGCGGCGAGCTGCACGGTGTCCGTTCCCGTCGCCGGGCCGGCGTTGAACGCGGCCGTGGCCTGCTGGCCGGCGATCCAGCTCGCGAACTGCTCGGGCGTCACGGTGAAGACGCGGAAGCGCATGAACGAGTGCGACGCGCCGCAGTACTCGGTACAGAAGCCGTTCCACACGCTGGGCGCGATGATCGTGTCCGCCGTGAGCCAGATGTAATTCGTCCTGTTGGAAATCGCGTCGCGCTTGGCGCCGAGCTGAGGGATCCAGAAGGAGTGGATGACGTCCTTGGTGGTGAGCGCGAAGCTCACGGTGCGGCCAACGGGGATGTACAGCTCATTCGCCGTGGTCACGCCGTACTCCGGATATTTGAACTCCCACCACCACTGATGTCCGATGACCTCGACCTTGAGCGCGCCGGCCGGCGCGGGGGCCTGGGTCTGGAAGATGGTGCGGACGGTCGGTACCGCGATGAACACCAGGATGACGGCGGGGATCAGCGTCCACAGGATCTCGAGCCTGGTGTTCCCGTGGGTGTGCTTCGCTTCCTTATTGTTGCGGTACTTGAAGACGACGAACGCGAGCACGAGCTCGGTCAGGACGAACACGATCATCCCGAGCAGCAGGAGGATGTCCCACAGGTCGTCGATCGAGCGTCCCAGCTCGGTCTTGGGCTCGAAAGTCGAATTGGGGTACTGGGTCGTCTCGCCGGTGCAGGCCGCGAGCGTCAGGACGAGCGCGGTGAATGCGAGGTATGGGAGCAGCCGGCGCAGGCGTGAAGAACCTTTCATTCCGAGTCGATTTTCCGTCAGTTGGGCGTGAGCGGCGGTCGGGGCGTCAGCGCGGGGAAGCTAACCATGCGGCTGGCCAAAAGTAACCCGTTTTCAGGTGTCGCTGCGGGTGGAGTCCGGAGTCGGACTCCACCCGCAGCGACCAGCACTGATGCGATGCGGTTACCGGGGGCCAGACGGTGGTTAGTCGAGCGGACGGGGTTCGGTCATGGCCTCGGGATTCAGGATCCGGTCGAGCTCCTCCCGGGTCAGCAGCTTTCGCTGCTGTACTATCTCGTACACGCCGCGGCCGGTGTCGAGCGCTTCCTTGGCGATCTGGGTGGCGACTTCGTAGCCGAGGATCGGGACGAGGGCGGTGACGACGCCGATGGAGTTCTCGACGAACCAGCGGAGGCGGGCGGGGTTGGCCTTGATGCCTTCGACGCAGCGTTCGCGCAACACGACGCATCCGTTCGTCAGAGACTGCATGCCGTGCAGCAGCCGATAGGCCATCACGGGCTCGAACACGTTCAGCTGCAGCTGACCGGCTTCGGCGGCGAGGGTGATGGTGACGTCGCCGCCGATCACGTCGAAGCAGATCTGGTTCATCACTTCGGGGATGACGGGATTCACCTTGCCGGGCATGATCGAGGACCCGGGCTGCATCGCGGGAAGGTCGATCTCGCCGAGCCCGGCGCGCGGACCGGAGGAGAGCAGCCGGAGGTCGTTGCAGATCTTGGAGAGCTTCACCGCGCAACGCTTGAGCACGCCGGAGAGCTGGACGAATGCGCCGGTGTCGGCGGTGGCTTCCACGAGATCGGGGGCGGTAATGAGATGGAGCCCCGTGATCTCCGACAGATGCTTTCGGACACTCTCGGCGTATTCGGGCGGCGCGGTGATGCCTGTGCCGATCGCGGTCGCGCCCATGTTGATCTCGCGGATCAGAGCCTGCGCTTCGCCGAGCCGGTCCACGTCCTCGAGGATGGTGTGCGCGAAAGCGGTGAACTCCTGGCCGAGCGTCATGGGCACGGCGTCCTGCAGCTGCGTGCGTCCGATCTTGAGCAGGTCGGCGAACTCGACGCCCTTCGTGACGAACGCGCCGGCCAGCTCGGCCATCGCGCGCTGGAGGCCGGTGATGCTCGCGTGCAGCGCGACCTTGACCGCGGTCGGATACACGTCGTTCGTGGACTGGCTGAGGTTGACGTGCGTGTTGGGGTGCACGCCGTCGTAATCGCCGCGCCGGCGGCCGAGCAGCTCGAGGGCGCGGTTGGCGATGACCTCGTTGGCGTTCATGTTGGTGGACGTGCCCGCGCCGCCCTGGAACATGTCCACGACGAAGTGCTCGTGGTGCTTGCCGGCGCGGATCTCGCGGGCCGCGGCGATGATGGCGTCGGCGATCGGAGGGTCGAGGAGGCCGAGGTCGCGGTTGGCGAGCGCGGCGGCTTCCTTCACGGCCGCCATCGCGGCCACGAGGGTGGGGAACTCCCAGAGCTGCACGCCGGTGATGGGGAAGTTCTCGACGGCGCGGAGCGTCTGGATGCCGTAGAGAGCGTGCGCGGGCACGTCGCGTTCGCCGAGCAGGTCGTGCTCTCGTCGGGTAGCCTGGTCTGGAGGAATAGTCACGTGGCGGGAAGGTAGTTATTGCCCGTAGTTTGCTCCAGACATCCGGTTCGTGGCCGCGCGTGCCGGCATGTATCCCCTACGCGCGCTACGCTCGCAAACTGCGCGAGCTAAGACGCGCGCTATGGGGACACATGCCAGCTCTTGCGGCCACGAAACAGCATCATGGCGGGTGCTGCCCTCATCCAGACAACCCTCAGATGACTCTCAGCAGACGTGATTTTCTCGGTGCGGGCGCTGCGGCGGCCGCAACAGCAGTGGTTTCGGGCAAAGCCGGGGCTGGCCTGGTCGAGGTGGTCGACCGAAGCCTTGCACGAAAGAGCGCCGCATCGCGGCCGGTGGTGGTGGCGTCGGCGAACGGGATTCGAGGCGTGGCGCGCGCGTACGACATGATCACGCGGGAGAACGCGGATACGCTCGACGCGGCGATCGCGGGCGTGAACATCCAGGAGCTGGATCCGGAGGATCAGTCGGTGGGGCTGGGCGGACTGCCGAACGCGGAGGGAGTGGTGCAGCTCGACGCGTCGTGCATGCACGGCCCCACGAAGCGCGCGGGCGGGGTCGCGTGTATCGAGGACATCGCCACGCCCTCGCTGGTGGCGAAGGCGGTGATGGATTACACGGATCACGTGCTGCTCGTGGGCGCGGGCGCGAAGAAGTTCGCGCTGCAGATGGGGTTCAAGGAGCAGAACCTGCTTACCGAAGAGAGCCGGCAGGACTGGCTGCGCTGGCGCGCGTGTCTCAACGGGAACGACGCGTGGCTGGATCACACGGATCCGGTCGTGATCAAGTTCCACACGGGCACGATCAACATGATCGCGCTGAACGCGGCGGGCGACGTCTCGACGGTCACCACGACGAGCGGGCTGTCGTGGAAGCTGCCGGGGCGCGTGGGCGACAGCCCGCTCATCGGCGCGGGTCAGTACTGCGACAATCTCGTGGGCGGCGCGGGCACGACCGGGCGCGGCGAGGCGGTGATGAAGACCTGCGCGTCGTTCCTCACGGTCGAGCACATGCGCCAGGGCATGGCTCCCGAGCAGGCGTGTCTCAAGACGCTGGAGCGCATCGTGGCCATGACGGAAGCGCGCCTGCTGGACGAGCGCGGCCGCCCGCGGTTCGACGTGGATTTCTACGCGGTCAGCAAGGACGGCCGCTTCGGCTCCGCGTCCATCTACTCCGGCTCACGATTCGCCGTGGCCGACGCTTCCGGCGCGCGCCACGTCGAGTCCGCCTATCTGTACCCGCGCGCCGAGCGTCCGCGCACGCCGCGGCCGGCGTGCGTTAACCAGGCCCGGTAGCCCTCCTGCGGCCAGCAACGGCACCCGGGCCCGCCCCCTAATGCCGCGGCCGCGCCCTGCAAATGGGCCGCCGTAAGCTCGAACAAATCTCCCCGCCGTTCCGCGGTCAGGCTGCGCGCGCGATGGAGCTGGCAGGGTTGGCTCGAGGCGTGTCCCCGTAGGCCGCGTCTTAGCGCGCGTAGTTTGCGCGCGTAGCGGCCGTAGCGGGACACACCTCGGGCCAACCCACGCGCACGACTACCGGAACATCTTCATCCACGTCCGACCGTCAGGACCGACGTAACCGCGGGTCATACCCTCGGCGTTGTAGGGCATGGCGACGTGGCCGCGGGAATCCATCGAGATGACGCCGCCGGTGCCGCCGGTGGCTTCGAGGATATGCATGATCACGGTATCGGCGGCGGAGGCGAGGGACATGCCGGCCAGCTCGGTGCGCGCGCAGATCGAGTGCGCGATCGTCCAGCGAATGAAGTACTCGCCGTCACCCGTGGCCGAGACCGCGCACGTCGGGCTCGCGTAAGTGCCCGCGCCGATGATGGGCACGTCGCCGACGCGGCCGTAACGCTTGTTGGTCATCCCGCCGGACGAAGTGGCGGCGGCCAGTCGCCCCTGCTTGTCGAGCGCGACCGCGCCCACGGTGCCGAAGCGAAGGGTCGGATCGGGAGCGAAAGCGGTACCGTTGGGATTCGCCGCGCGGCGCTCGTCCTCGATCGCTTTGCGCAGCGAGCGCATGCGGCGCTCGGTGCGGAAGTACCCCGGGTCCACCAGCTCGATCCCCTGCGTCGCGGCGAAACGCTCGGCGCCGTCACCGATCATCATCACGTGCTTGCTGCGCTCCATGACGGCGCGCGCGAGAGTGATCGGATTCTTCACGCGGTGCAGCCCCGCGACCGTGCCGGCGCGATACGTGTGACCCTCCATGATCGCCGCGTCCAGCTCGTTGATGCTGTCGTTGGTGAACACCGCGCCCTTGCCGGCGTTGAACAGGGAGTCGTCCTCCAGGATCCGCACCGCGGCCTCGACGGCGTCGAGACTCGATCCGCCGCGCGCGAGGACGGCGTGGCCCGCGCGCAGCGCGGCGTGGAAAGTCGCCTGCATCAGCGGGAGCTCTTCCGCGGTGTAGCTGGTGGGCGTGACGCCGGCCCCGCCGTGGAGGACCATGCCCCATTCGAGACGGGGGTGCTCTTCATCGGTCGGCGCGGGTCCCCGTGTGGGCGCGACGGGCGCACATGCGAGTGCGGCCGCGAGAGAGAGAAGGGAAAGCTGGCGCATCGGTGAACGCTCCTGAAGGTGCGCACGAATGATAGCTACGGAGGTGGGCATGGCGGAGCGCGGTGTGCGTGACCCGTTGAACCGTTAACCGTTAGGACGTGGACGGCGGGGGGATGCTTGGGTGGTTCAGGGCAGGTGTCCTCGCAGCGCGCGTCTTAGCGAGCGTAGTTTGCTCGCGTAGCGCGCGAAGAGGATACCTGCCCTGAACCACCGCGCGCGATAGCTTTGAACCCATTATGGGCAAGATCCCGCAGATACCGGACGACCTGGCGTACGTCTACAACCCGAAGTTCGTAGAGTCGAAGTGGCAGGAGCGGTGGCTGGTCAGCGGCACCAACCACACCGACCTCGCCGGCGCGGAGAAGCCGTTCTACGCGCTGATGATGTTCCCGTACCCATCAGCCGAAGGGCTGCACGTCGGGAATCTCTTCGCGTTCACGGGGAACGACATCTTCGCCCGCTTTCAGCGCCTCCAGGGCTACGACGTGTTCGAGCCGCTCGGCTACGACGCGTTCGGGATCCACTCCGAGAACTATGCGCTCAAGGTCGGGGAGCACCCGAGCGAGCTGATACCGAACAACATCAGGAACTTCCGCCGGCAGCTCGAGCGCGCGGGGCTGATGGTGGACTGGCGGTACACGCTCTCGACCACCGACCCGGAGTACTACAAGTGGACGCAGTGGGTCTTCCTGCAGCTGCTCAAGCAGGGGCTCGCGTACAAGAAGTCGGCGGCCGTGAACTGGTGCCCCAACGACAAAACCGTGCTCGCCAACGAGCAGGTGATCGCGGGCGCCTGCGAGCGGTGCGGCGCGATGGTCGAGCAGCGGCAGCTCGAGCAGTGGTTCTTCAAGATCAGCGACTACGCGCCGCGGCTGCTGTCGAACCTCGACACGCTCGACTGGTCCGACAGCACGCGCACCGCGCAGCGGAACTGGATAGGGAAATCCACGGGCGCGGAGGTCGAGTTCAGGATCGATCTGGATCTGGACGCGCCGATGTCGGTAAAGGTGTTCACCACGCGGCCGGACACGATCTACGGCGCGACGTATCTAGTGCTCGCGCCGGAGCACATGCTCGTGGACGTCGTCACGACGCGCGAGGAGCTCGCGGCGGTGCGCGACTATCGCGAGCTCGCCGCCCGGCAGGACCTGGTCTCGCGCAAGACCAGCCGGGGAAAGACCGGTGTATTTACCGGCTCGTACGCGATCAACCCCGCGACCGGGCAGCGGATTCCGATCTGGATCGCGGATTACGTGCTGATGGAGTACGGTACCGGGGCGATCATGGGCGTGCCCGGCCACGACGAGCGCGACTTCGAGTTCGCGACGAAGTACGATCTGCCGATCGTGCGCGTCGTCGCCGGCGAAGGGCACGACGCCTCGACGCCGCTCGACGCCGCGTTCGTGGACGACGCCGACGCGGTGCTGGTGAACTCGGGCGAGTTCGACGCGCTGCCGATCGACGAAGGAAAGCGCCGGATCACGGCAATGCTCGAAGCGAACGGGCACGGCCGCGGCGTGAACATCTACCGGCTGCACGACTGGTGCATCTCGCGGCAGCGGTACTGGGGCCCGCCGATCCCGATCATCTATTGCGACGCGTGCGGCACGGTGCCGGTGCCGGAAGACCAGCTTCCGGTGCTGCTGCCGTTCGTAAAAGAGTTCAAGCCCGACGACAGCGGGATCTCTCCGCTCGCGCGGCACGAGGAGTGGTATCGGGTGAAGTGCCCGAAGTGCGGCGGGAGCGCGAGGCGCGAGACCGACGTGTCGGACACGTTCCTCGACAGCTCGTGGTATTTCCTGCGCTATCCTAGCGTCGGTGTGGACGACCGGCCCTTCGAGCCCGGCATCACGAAGAAGTGGCTGCCCGTCAACTCGTACATCGGAGGGAACGAGCACGCGGTGCTGCACCTGCTGTACTCGCGCTTCATCACGATGGTTCTGTGCGACGGCGGGCACATCGACTTCGAGGAGCCGTTCACCCGGTTCCGCGCGCACGGGATGATCGTGCGCGAGGGCGCGAAGATGTCCAAGAGCCGCGGCAACGTCGTCACACCCGACACGTACATGGAGCAGTGGGGCGCGGACACGTTTCGCACGTACCTCATGTTCCTGGGACCGTTCGAGGAAGGCGGCGACTTCCGCGACAAGGGAATCTCGGGCGTGCGGCGGTTCATCGAGCGGCTCTGGTCGTCGGTGCGCGCCTGCACGACTGAAGGCGCGCCCGATACGGACGTTCTGCGCAAGCTGCACCAGACCATCCGCAAGGTCGGCGAGGACATTCCGCGCTTGAGCTACAACACCGCGATCGCGGCGATGATGGAATACATGAACGTGCTGCGCCGCGGCGAGCGCGTGCCGCACCGCGCGGAGGTCGAGCCGGTGGTGCAGCTGATCTCCCCGTTCGCGCCGCACGTGGCGGAGGAGCTGTGGGAGCAGCTCGGGCACGAGGAAAGCGTGTTCGACTCGGGTTGGCCGGGCTTCGATCCCGCGCTCGCGGCCGAGGACACGATCGAGCTGGCCGTGCAGGTGAACGGCAAGCTCCGCGGCACGCTCCAGGTCGCCCCGTCCATCGCGCAAGAGGCCGCGCTGAAGCTCGCGCTCGCCGAGCCGAGCGTGGCGAAGTTCGTCACTGGGGCTCCGCGCAAGGTCATCTTCGTCCCGGGGCGGTTGCTCAACATCGTCGTGTAGGTCGGTAGCCCGCCCGGTTGCGGGTTGCGTCGGCCCGGGGTCGCGACGCGGGCGGGGGTCGCCCTCGGCGGCTACGCTCGCTCGGGTGACGGAGGAGGTTGAAGGTTCAGGTTGGGCGAGCTAAGACGCCGCCTACGGGCGACCCCCGTCGCGCGCCGCGACCCCGGGGCTGGCATCGGAAACCCTCGCGAAGCGACGCGTGACCTACTGAGCGAACCCTTACGGATCGGAGAGTTATGCGAGCACTGGTATTGGTGGCCTCGGCCTGCCTGATCGGCGGTACTGTGGATGCGCAGGCAACGGGTGAGCGACGCCGCGCGACGGTCGAGGAAGAGCCGCGCGCTGAGGCAGAAGCGACGACGGTGCGCGATCGAGTAATGCGACGTGTAATGGTGCATGACAGCACGCTCATGAACCGGGCGACGCTTGGGCTCATGCTCGGCGGATCGCCGACCAAGCGCGACACGCTCGGCGTATTCGTCGAAGGGGTGGCCGAGAATGGGCCCGCGGAACGAGCCGGCATTTTTGAGGGTCACCGCATCGCGTACGTCAACGACGTGGACGTGCGCGCGAGCGCGGGCGACGCGGGCGATCCGTATCTGAGCGGCGTCGGGCAGCGCCGCCTGATGCGGGCGATGCGCGATGTCACGGCGGGCACCACGGTCACGCTGCGCGTGTGGACGGGCAGCGGCTACCGCGACGTGCAGGTCACGACCGCCAGATACGCGGACGTATTC
>CALMKE010000149.1 GCA_937867645.1 uncultured Gemmatimonadota bacterium
AGGCGGGCGATCTTCTCCGCCAGGCGCGTCGTCATGCGCTGGTACCGGTCCAGCCAGGGCACGGCCTCGACCGTCGGCCCACAGCGCGGACACGCAAGGCGCGCCCGCGGGAAGACCACCCATGTATCCCAATCGAACACCGGCAGATCGCGCACACGCCGCTCACTGACGTCATGGATCTCGACCACCGGCTCACCACACCGGCTGCAGCGCTTCGGATACCCTGGTACGGCGCGCAATCGTAGCACGATCTCGGGAACCGGCTGCTGTGGACCGACCGGATGCTCTTCGACCTCCACCAACTCAAACCCATCCCACCCGCTCAACAACTTCGCCCATGCCTCTATGGCCATCGCCCACCCCCGATGGCCATAGCATGCGATTTCAGAAAGGCCTTGTCACGCCGCTTTCCCTAAATTCCGTGAAGAACCTAAAAAAAGGGGAACCGCGATCGCGGCTCCCCTTTTTCTTGGCCCGAGACTTTTACTGCACCGGCACCGCGAAGAACGTGGCAGTGCTGGAAGAGTTGAGCCGCAACAGGCCGGTCGAAGAATTGGCGGTGTCGTCGATGAGCGCGTCAAGCTTCGCGAAATCCCCCGTCGAGATTGGTTCAAATCTGACAGCAAGATAGGTGGAGCTGACCACCAGCGTATCGCTGAAGCTGCTCTGGATATACGCACCAAACGTCGTCTTGAGCGTCCCGTTGGTTTCCAGCTGCTTGTTGAGATACGGACCGTTCCACTTCGCAACCAGTCCTTCCGGGTACGTCGAGCTCAGGGCGTCCACGTCGCTGGTGGAGACGGACTCCGTGAGGTGCTCCAGCTTGCCGGGATACCGCCGCACATCGGAAACGAACGCAGTGATCGCGGTTTGCACGGCCTTGAGATCCTCGGCAGCGCGAGTAGCGTCGCCCTTCGATATCTGACCCGTCAGTGCCGGTAGAAGCACGGCAGCGAGTGTCGCTATGATGGCGATAGTGACGAGAACTTCGGGGAGCGTAAAACCGAATCTCTTGCGGGATGTCATGGGGACTCTGGAAATAGGAGACTGGAGCGTCGTTGGGGCGGGCCTATTGAACGGGGACCGCGAAGAAACTGGCGATTCCTGAAGAGGTCGCCGACCAACGAAGCTGGCCGGTGGCCGAGTTAGCGATATCGTCGATGATCTCATCCAGCAAGTTGAATTCGTCCAGCGTAATTGGCGTGATGTCGACCTTCACGTAGGAGATTCCGTTGAACTCGTTACTGGCCGACTTGATGAAGTCCGCCTGAATCTCCCCGCCGAAGCCGGTAACCATCTTGTTGTCCACCAGTTCTTCAGCGAGGTACGGGCCCTTCCACCTCGCGACCAGCTTGGTGGGGTACAGGTTCCCGTTGATGTCCTTGCGCGCTGTAGTGATGGCCGTGGTGAGATGGACCAGCGAGTCGGGATACCGCCGGACATCGGACACGAAAGTGTTGATGGCAGTCTGCACCGCGAGCAGGTCGTTAGATGCCCGACTCGCCTCGCCCTTGGTGAGCTGACTGTTGAGAGCGGGCAGAAGCACGGCCGCGAGGGTAGCCACGATTGCGATCGTCACCAGTACTTCGGGCAGCGTGAATCCGCCGCGGGCACCTCGCGTCATGGACCTCTCCAGGTTTGATCGAGCCGTCATTAGCGAGTACTATAGCGAGAGAGCGTAACCGTCCCATTACACCCCCCTACGCTCCTCATTACAGGCATTCCGGTGTCGAATGTAGGGAAGCGTTCGCTCATTTTAGCATTTTGCGGCAACTTGTGCAATACCGAACTCGTTGAAGTGAAAGAGGTTGCAAATTCTGATAGTTAGGGCGTGACTCAAGCGTTATATTGTGATAAGCTCTATGTCACGTCCAAATAACGCCCTTCCAGACGCGCGATACCGCCTCTTTTTGTTGGGGCCGGCATCGCTGACCGATGGCAGTGACGCGCTCTTGCCCGGAATGGGTCCCGGGAAACCGTTGGCGATGCTGGCCTATCTGGCGATTAGCGGCTCCGCCTCGCGCGAAGAGCTGGTCAGCCTGCTCTGGCCCGAGATT
>CALMKE010000150.1 GCA_937867645.1 uncultured Gemmatimonadota bacterium
AGCAAGCGCGCGATCAACCGCTCGAGATTCCCGTTGGACACGCACCGCACGGCGTCCGTGCTGGTCCCCTCCGCTGACGTCGCGGTGCCGGAGATCTGGGAGCTGACGGTGGTCCACCCGGAGGCAGCGGCCTCGAGCTGCGTCGAGATCGAAAGCTGCGTGCGGTAACTACCAGCGGCAGAGGGGCCGGCTCCCTGGAAGGCGCAACGCACGTAGTCGCGAACGGGCGTGTTGCCCACGCGGCTCCTGGTGAACCGGCGCGTGCCGTATACGCGCGCCTCGGAATCGAGCACCTGCGCGTCGATCCCCAGAGCGGAGTAAACCCGCGGAAGGAGCGACCAGGCCCGCTCCAGCGGAACTTCCAACTCGGTTTCCACCACGAGCTGCTCAGGGGCGATGCGGATGATGGCGCCCGTCGACGTCTCTCTGATCTCGGCGGGAAGAGCGGGGACGATCCGCTCGGTGGGCCCCGACGCAGCCCCGCTGGCGCACGCACATCCAGCTGCCGCAATGAGCGGCCGCAACGAGCTCGAAGAGAAATGGAATCTCATGGGAATGGCCGTCAATGGGGAACCGACACGAGCTCCAAATTGACGGCGGGACGGATCGGCCGTTAGGGCCTGATCTCGACCATCCCAGGGTCGGAGTCGAGGGTGCTGCTTCCGTCCGTCAGAACGGACCCGCGCACCGTGTAGCGACCCGGCGGGACCGGACTCCCCCGTTGCGATCGTTGATCCCATTCGTGGCTCAGCTCGAGCGCCTCGCCCGGCGCGAGCGTGCGCAGCTGCAGGATCGCCTGGACCGGCTCGTCTCCGAGCCGTCGCCATATCGTGTCGCCGGCCGAGTCGGTTACGACGATGTCGAAGGTGACGTCTCGGCCCCGGAGATACAGGTCCAGAGGCGCGGCGGTCTCGTTCTTTACCCGAATCCTGATGGGCACCGGCGAGCCCGCTGCCACCGATTGCGGAACGTCGAGAGTCACCACGGGTCCTGCCTGGGCAGAGGGAACCCCCGCGCGCGCTTCGACCTGCGCCGCAAAGGTATCGACGGGCTCCGAATCGCCGGCGTCACCGCAGCCGGCCGCGAGGAGCGGGAATAATAGCGTTGCGCGAGAAAAAACCGCGGGCAGGGTCATGGCCCCCACCCGCGGTTGCAGGAATCGTTCTGTTCTTCCGTTACTTCGTTGCTACGACGCTGCCCAGCTCCTGCTGGATGGAAGCGAGCGGGCTCATCACGAAGTAACCCGTGCCGCCTCCCCAAAGGATCCCCACCAGCTGCACGCTGTCCCCGCTGGTGATGCTGAACACCGGCGAGCCGCTGTCGCCACCATCCACGGCCGCGGTAACGAACGTCTGGCAGAACTGATGAACCGTGGATCCCGACACGTTCGTGTTGACGCACGTGCGGTCCACCGGACCTTGGGACCAGCCAGTCGTACGGCCGACTTTGTTGAGCACAGTGCCCTTGGCGAAATTCTTGGTGGTGTTGTCCTGGCTGGTCACGGTGAACACGCCACCCACCGTCAGGCTCCCGTTGTTCGCGCCGGTCGTCTTCAGGATGTCACCCCGGTTGGACGCGACGCTGGAGCTGTACAGAGCCCGCGAGGCGTCGCTATGCCGGCACTTTTTCCCGCGCGGGCAGGAGCCGCCCTTCACGTACAACGGATCATCAACCTCAGTTGCGATCACCGTAGGATCCACGGTGCGGCTGGGCTGCGCGTACGTGGTGCCTTCGACTCCGCCCTGCGTGTTCGTGCAGTGCGAGTTCGTGATGAACGAGCGGCCGCCGCTGTGATCCACGTTGAAGCCCATGGTGCAGACGTACCGGCCGAAGTGTATCTGCACTCCCGCCTGGGTCGGGCGGAACCGGTCGCGCAACGTGGCCATATGGCGAATCGGCTCGGTGACCTGCACGACGTATTCGTTGCTCGACGCTCCGACCGCCGCCAGAGCGCGCGTCACTCCGGGAATGGCCCTCGCGTTCTCTACACCGAACACCAGCTTGCCGATCGACTCGTCATTGTCAGCGAAGACCGTCCCTCCCAGCGCCATGACCGCCGGCGAGGCCTTGGCGAACAGATCCGCGAGGCGGTCCGCCGAGGCGCTGCGCGAGAGCGCCCCGCTACTCGGGGCGTCCACCGCCGTGGGAGCGTCGGCGCAAGCGCCGAGCAGCAGGGCGGAAGAGGTGAGAACGATGAAGCGGGAGGCGGTGGTCTTGAGATCCATGAGCACCTCGTTGCGCCGGAGCGCGGTGTAAAGATCTGCCTCAGCGATTACCGGACAGGATGTCCGGCATGCCGCTCGGGCATCCGACAAAACATCTGGCGCGGGAAGATTTCTGTCAAGGAACACACTACGTCCTGCCAGAAAAAAACTTCCGGCCGCGTTATCGAACCGGGGACGACCAACTCGTCCGAAAGTAAAAAACGGGCGCGCCCCGGCGCGCCCTGCCCAACCTTCCCCCAAGGGAAGCCTACCGGTTGAACCAGTACGTCGCTTTCAAGAGGAAGATGTTGGTCGGGAGGTCCTGAAGATGTGCCCGGCGTCGCGCCCCAGTTCGAAGTATTCGCTTACACTGGCCGCTCCGCTCTTCATATGGTCACGCCTCCTGGTCGGGGTTGTCGAGAGCGCGCGGTGGCGGTGACACCTCCAGCGACGGATCGAGATCACGCCGGCCGGGCCGCGCGTCCCGCGCGGCGGGACGTCGGCCGAGGCGGCGGAGCAGGGCCGCGCCGGCACCAAGAAGCAACCCCGCCGCCGCCAGCGCGAGCACCAGCACGAACCCAAAGGCCAGAAATACAAAAACCGCGAGCAGCACCACGACACCAAACAACAGCGCCGCGAGCTTGCCTCCCGTGGTTCGGCGGTATTGGCCGATGATGAGAACCACTGAACGCGCTACGCGAGCGCGGCGCGCAGCTTCGCGAGGTGGTGAAAGCTGTGCCGGAGCGCGTGGTCCTCGATGAAGAACTGCGTCGTCAGCGGCGCGTCGTAGTTGAGCGACACAGGCGCCGCGCGGTCGAGCTCGGCATCGCTCATGGCGCGGACGGCATCGGCGGCCGCCTTGCTGTTCTTCTTCAGCAGCTCGACCGTGCCTCGCTTGTCGCACTTCGCGTTCTCCGCGGCGTGCTTGGCGTTGACGTCCGCCACCGCCGCCCAGGTCACTCCGACTATGGGCTTGCCGGAAGCGAGGGTTTGCGCGAGCTCGATCTCGAGCGGGTATATGCTCGCAACGTGGTTGATGATCACGCCCGCGGTGCGGCCGTCCGGTGGTATGGTTTTCCGCCACTGCTCGTCGGACAATCCTTCGGCGAAAGCGGCGAGAGCGGCCGCCCCCTGCTCGATGCGCTCGGCAAGCGCGTTCGCGCGCTGACTCGGCATGTGCTCCTCCTGAAACGGATCGTGAGAGATGTGCTGACGAAGGAGGCATATTGCGGCGCGGGCGCGATTGCGCGCAAGGCGTCGCCGCCGCGCCGCCGCGGGCGCGTGCGCTGCTACATCCAGGGAACCTGCGGAGACCTGTAGAAGTTGATTCCGAGCGCGCGCAGCCTCGGTCCGTGCGCGGCCAGTCTCGCGCGGAAATCATCCCAGGCGCGGCGCTGCTGCGGCGACCACGCTACCTCGGCCACGGCCGCCAGGCGGGGGAAAGCCAGGTGCTCGAAGTCGGCGATGGTCTCCAGCGTCTCCGACCACAGCGGCGCCTCTATGCCGACGATCGACGACTCGCGCACGCCGGCAATCCGCGTCGCGGGATCCCAGTCGTAGGCCGTGCGGACTTCGATGTAGCCCGCCCACTTCAGGCCGAGCGCGGTCGTGGAATCGTACTTCATGTCCAGATAAACCTTGTCCGCGGGGGAGAGGATGAAGCGATTCCCCTGGCTGATTGCGTCGCGGGCCGTCGCGTTTGGTCTCCAGTACTGCACGATCGTGGTCGGATGCAACCGCGTGGCTCCGACCTCGTCCCAGCCGATCATTTCCTTCCCGTGCGCGCGCACTATCGATTGAACCCGCTCGACAAACGTCGCGTACTGGGCAGGAGACAGCGTCTTCACTTCGTCTCCGCCCATGTGGAACCACGGGCCCGGCGTGAGGGCGGCGATCTCCCGCACCACGTCGTCCACGAAGCGGTACGTGCTCTCCCGCGCGACGCACAGCGAGCTGAAGCCCACTCGAATCCCGGTGTACAGCGCCGGCGAGCGGTCGTCGCAGTTGAGCGCCGGATATGACGCGAGCGCGGCATTGGTGTGTCCCGGCATGTCGATCTCCGGCACCACGGTGATGTATCGCGCGCGGGCATATTCGACGATGTCCGCATACTCGGCCTGCGTGTAGAACCCGCCGGCTCCGCCGCCCACGGCCGTGCTGCCCCCGTGCGCCGTAAGGTTCGGCCACGACTTTATCTCGATCCGCCAGCCCTGGTCGTCGGACAGGTGGAGATGCAGGCGGTTCAGCTTGTACAACGCCATGTGGTCCACGTAGCGCTTCACGTCCGCGGGCTTCAGGAAATGCCGCGACACGTCGAGCATCGCGCCGCGCCACTGAAAGCGCGGCTTGTCCACGACTTCGCCCGTGAGAATGGGAATGGCCGAGTTGGTCGCGCGCCCCTCAGCTTCCGGTGGAAGCAGCTGGCGCAGCGTCTGGATGGCGTAGAACAGTCCGGCGGGATGCGCGGCAGCGGCCACGATGCGGTCGCTTGCTATCGACAGGCGGTACCCCTCGCCGCCCAGCGTGTCGAGCGCCGGATCGATGACGAGGTTTATCCCGGGCTCGCCCGCCGATGCGCTCGCGAGGTCCGACACGACCCGCGCCGAGCCGGACGCGGTCGGTAGGAGGTTGCCGAGGAAACCGGCCAGCCGGTGCATCTCCGGGGTGGCCGGCTTGACGTGAATCGCGGTCCGTGGCCGCAATGGGAATACGTTCGCAGGGGTGAGACGGGCGTGGACCGGGGCCGGAATGAGTGCGGCCTCCCAGGGCGCGCCCGCGACCGCTGGCGCGACCTCAATCGGCGGACCTTCCTCCCCGCGCAGGGCAGGGGCGCCGGAGCATGCCGCCAGCGCAAGCGTGAAAAGCGCCACGACCGCCGTTGCCAACGTCTTGCCGTCCCGAAGCGTAAAATTCATCGAAATCCCCGCGAGTCTGTTCGTAAACCCACATCTGACCGACATGCGATACAAGATCCTGTCCTTGGCGCCGGCTCTCCTCCTGGCAGCGTGCGCTCGAAGCAGCACGCCGCCCGCCGCTCCCTCACCCGCGCCCGGCGGCGGGCCGCCTAGCGCGAGCACGGCCGCTGCCGGCGCGCCGGCTGCGGGCGATTCCGCCACCGGCGGACGCTCCGGAGCGAGCGGCACGCCGAGCCCGCGGCCGTACAACCGGGTCATCACCTCTGAAGCTATCACACGGCGCGGGCTGTTCGCGGTCCACCGCGTCGGGGACAAGCTCTTTTTCGAGATTCCGCGGAAGGAGCTGTTCAAGGACATGCTGATCGTAGGTCGGTACGCCAGGGCGGCCGCGGTCGATCCGACGCCCGGCGGCGGTTTCGGGGCGTATGTCGGCGACCAATTCGGCGAGCGCACTCTCCGCTGGGACCGGAGCGGCAACCGCATCATCCTCCGTTCGCCGTCCTTCACCATCACGGCGGACACCGGACTCTCGGTGTATCGCGCGGTCGAGGCTTCCAACTATCCGCCGATCATCGCGGTGTTCAACGTGGAGTCATGGGGCCCCGACAGCACGGCGGTGATCGACGTGACCCGGCTGTTCACCACCGCGATCCCGGAGATCGCCGCGATCCGCGGCAGCATAGATTCGCAGCGCTCGTTCATCGAGCGCGCGATCGCGTTCCCCGATAACGTGGAAGTCGAGGCCACTCAGACGGGCACTCCCACGCCGGCGCCTGGTGGCAGCGGCGGAGGTGGGGCCGGCTCGGCCGCGCCGCGCGAAGCGCAGAGCGTGCTCGCGCACTGGAGCCTCGTGCGCCTGCCGGAGCAGCCGATGATGCCGCGGCGCTTCGACGAGCGCGTGGGCTATTTCTCGATCAGGCAGGTGGACTTCGGCACCCCCGAGCACCGCTCTGCCGTGCGCCGCTACATCACGCGCTACCGGCTCGAGTGCTCCGACCGCCGGGAAGGAGATCTCTGCTATCCGAAGAAGCCGATCGTCTACTACGTGGATCCCGCGACGCCGGACGTATGGAAGCCCTTCGTCCGCGCCGGAATCGTCGAGTGGCAGTCGGCTTTCGAAGCCGCCGGATTCAAGGACGGAATCGTCCCGGGCGAAGTGCCCGCCAACGATCCCGACTGGTCGCCGGAAGACATACGCCACACGATGATCCGCTGGCTGCCGTCCACGGTGGAGAACGCGGTGGGGCCGCACGTGCACGACCCGCGCACGGGTGAGATCCTGAACGGCTCGGTGCGCATGTTCCACAACATCCTCAACCTCCAGCGCGCCTGGTATTTCACGCAGGTATCCGCGCTGGATCCGCGCGCGCGGCGGCTGCCGTTCCCCGATTCGCTGATGGGCCGGCTGCTCCAGTTCGTCGTCGCGCACGAGATCGGGCACACGCTTGGGTTGCAGCACGACCAGATCGGCAGCTCCACGTATCCCGCGGACAGCGTTCGCAGCCGGACCTGGGTCGCGCGAATGGGCCACAGCCCGAGCATCATGGACTATTCGCGGTTCAACTACGTGGCCCAGCCGGAAGACAGCATCGCGGTGAGCGATCTCATCCCGCGAGTGGGGCCGTACGACAAGTACGCGATCATGTGGGGCTACAAGCCGATTCCCGGCGCCAGGACCCCCGATCAGGAGCTGCCGGTCCTGGACCAGTGGGCCCGGATGCAGGATACGATTCCGTGGTACAGGTTCTCGGCCAACAACGAGTTCGGTGCCACCGGAACGCAGAGCGAAGCCGTCGGCGATGCCGATCCGGTCAAGTCCACCGGCCTCGGATTCCGCAACATCGAGCGCACGGTCGGTTACATCGCGACCGCGGCGATCAGGCCCGGCGAGGACAACTCCGACCTGCGCGAGCTGTACGACCGCACGGTGAGCCAGTGGGCGAACGAGGCAAACCACGTCGCGACGCTGGTCGGCGGCGGGACGGTGCAGTACAAGTCCGGCAGCCAGCCGGGACCGGTGTACGTGCCGATCAGCCGCGCGCGCCAGGCGGAGGCCGTCCGCTTCATCAATCAGAACGTGTTCCGTACGCCGACGTATCTGATCCGTCCGGAGATCGCGGCGCGCATCGAGGCGCAGGGGATGATCCGCCGGATCAACAACGCCCAGGCGCGGGTTCTGCGTAATCTCCTCGACGACGGCCGGCTCAACCGGCTGCTCGAACAGGAGGCGCTGGGCACGCCCGAGCCGTATCAGCTCTCGAGAATGCTGGACGATCTCCGGCGCGGCTTGTGGTCCGAGCTGTTCTCGGCCCGGCCGGTGATCGACGCGTACCGGCGTGACTTGCAGCTGGATTATCTGAGTATCATCGACGAGAAGATCAATCCGCCGCCCTCCCGGCCCGCGACGCCGGGGCCGACATTCGGCACTCCGCCGGCGCCGCTGTCGGATGATGCGAAGTCACAGCTGCGCGGCGAGCTCGTGACGCTGCGCGGGGAAGTGCAGCGCGCGATCCCGAGAGCGGGAGACCGGTCCACGCAGCTGCACCTGCAGGGAGCGTTGTATAGAATCGGCGCGATTCTGGATCCGAAGAAGTAGAAATCACTTGTAAGGCAAAAAACAAAGCGGTGTGCGTTTCCCGTTTTTCTGTTTTCCGTTAGGCCGTTGTAACGGCGAAACAGAACCACGGAAGAACGGGAAACGCACACCGCTCGCTGTTAGTTACGGCGCGATACTGCTGAGCACGTCGGTTGCTGCAGCCTTCGCCTCGGCATGGGCTCTGTTGCGGCGGTATGCCGCCAGATACCGAGCGTCCTCCTTGTATGTCGTGGGGTAGACGGCAGGCACGGGCTGCGGCCGCAGCTCGTGATCCACGTTCACGAACGTGAACACGCAGTCGTTCGACAGATCCAGGATTTTGCCCTGGGCGATCCGCTCGATCTTGGTCTCGACGGCGATGGACGTCCTGCCCGTGTAGACGATGCGGCTCAGATAGCGAAGCGTGTCGCCGATCCTGACGGGCCGGAGGAAATTGATTCTGTTGACCGCCGCGACCACCGCCCGGTGGCTGGCGAGCTGGCCGGCATGGATGGCGGCGAGCTGATAGGCCCGATGTATCAAGTGCCCGCCGAAGATCTTCTGCGGCACGTTTTCGTGCTCCGGATAGACTTGCTCCCAGGCGGTGGCGACCAGATCGCGCGCCAGCCTGGCGTTCTTTCCAGCGGCTTCCCGCTCACGTCGCAGCCGGAGGAAGAAATCGAACTCGTCCCTGGTGGGCTGCTCCAGCGCGGCCCTCTCGGTCGCGCGGATTCCCTCACGCCGGGCCACCGCCCGGGCTCTGCGTCTCTCTTCGAGCTCGTCCGCGTACTCCAGCGGCTCGATCGGCACGCTGCTGTCACCGAGCCTGGCGACCATCGTGAAGTAGCACGAGGCGATATGCCGCGGCGGATCGCCGTCCTGTTCCACGCGGATGCCGATCTCCAGCGACGTTCGTCCCACGTAGTTGACGCGCGCGAGAAAGAGCAGGTCGCGCCCGACGTCGGCCGGCGAGCGCACGCGGATTCCGTCGATCGCGGCGGTGACTACGCGGGCGTCCGGCTGCGCGCGTCGCACGTAGGCCAAAGCAGCCTCTTCCGCCAGCTTGTCGAGAACCTCCAGCGTGAGACCGAACCGCAGGTTTCCCGGGACTTCGCGGTCCACCTCCTTGAAGCGCCGCCGCAGTGCCGCGTCGCGGCCGAAGGGAAGGACCTGGGTGATCGATGTCTCGAGCGGTCGCATTGCGTCGGAGTCGGGGAAAGCACTGGGGCGGCAGGATTCGAACCTGCAACTTCCTGATTAACAGTCAGGCGGTCTGCCAGTTGACCTACACCCCAAGAAAGCGGCTATCGGCTATCAGGTATCGGTGATCAGGTAACGGATAGGGAACAAAAAAAGCCCGCCGGATCGAGTCTGGCGGGCGCATCAACGCAGCTGGAACACACGCGCGCGAGCTAGCCAGACCTCCGGCGGAGGAAGTTGTGGCAATTCGACGGCATGTAACTCAGCGCGAACTTCATAATTGCAAAGTGAAGCGGACGGCGGCCAGTGTCAAGCGCCGACAAGAACACTCATGTCGCGCGAGCCGCGGCATCGCCACGAGAGGCAGCTTCCCGATCGAGCTGGTCGCGGGCCGGTGGGTATTCCAGAACCCTAACTAATACGCCTGATCCCAGCTCGCCGACAGCCTGCTCGCCGAATCGATGATCCCCACCATGCTGTAGGTCTGCACGAAGTTGCCCCACTGCTCGCATGTCTCCGGATCTATATCTTCCGCGAGCAATCCGTGCCTGTTGCGGCAGGTGAGCAGATGCTCGAACAGCATGCGCGCCTCGTCCCGCTCGCCGATGGCCGCCAGCGCATTGATGTACCAGAAGGTGCACACTACGAACGCGTTGGTGGGCTTCCCGAAATCGTCCGGCTCGGAGTAGCGGAAGATCATCCGGCCGTGCCGCAGCTCGCGTTCGATCGCGCGAACGGTTCCGACGAAGCGCGGATCGTCGGGGCTGACGAAGCCGACCTCGTGCAGACGGAGGAGACTGGCGTCGAGCGTCGAGCCGTCCATCGTGGCGACGAAGCTGTTGAGTTTCGCGTTCCACGAGCGGCTCGCGATGACGCCGTGCATTCTATCGGCGTGGGCGCGCCAGTACGCCGCCTTGTTCCGCAGCTCGAGGTGCTGCGCGATCCGGGCGAGGCGGTCGCAGCCGGCCCAGCACATCACGCTCGAGAAAGTATGAATGCGATTCGTGCCGCGCAGCTCCCATATCCCCGCGTCGGGCTGATCGAACAGCTTCGCGGCGTGCTCGCCCAGGCACTCGAGACGGGGGAACAGGGAATCGTCCTCCCGGCGCACGAGCCGGTGATCGAAGAACACGTGCGGCGCAGCGAGTATTGCAGAGCCGTACACGTCGTGCTGCACCTGCTTGTAGGCGTCGTTCCCGATTCTCACCGGGCCCATTCCCCGGTACCCGACGAGCGCTTCCGCGACGCGCTCGTCCGGAACCGATCCGCCGGTGATGCCGTACATCGGCTTGAGCGGCTTGTCGCCGGCGTCGGCCACGATGTTGAGGATATAGCCCAGATATCGCTCCATCGTGCGCGTGGCGCCCAGGCGGTTGAGCGCGTTGACCACGAAGTACGCGTCCCGGATCCAGCAGTACCGGTAATCCCAGTTGCGGGTGGTGCCTGGCGCTTCCGGGACCGAAGTCGTGACGGCCGCGACGATCGCGCCGGTGTCCTCGACCACGTTCAGCTTGAGACTGATTGCTGCGCGAATCACCTCCTGCTGCCACTCGAACGGGATGGCCAGGGAGCGAACCCATCCTCTCCAGTGGGCCAGCGTCTCCTCGAACATGTGGCGGCCTAGCGACGCGACTGACCCCATGATCGTTTCGTCCGGTCCGAGGACAAGCGTGTGCGTGTCTTCGACGAAGAACGTGTTCTCCTCGAGGACCGCGGAGATGGGCAGCGTCGTCGTGAGACGGAGGACCGCCTCGCCGCCGTAGTACCGCACGTGGTGGCTGCCGAACGTCGTGGCGAGCCGCTCGCCGCCGTGGTTCTTCATGGGCCTGAGGCGCACCCGTGCGCGGGGCGACCCGCTCACGCGCTTGATCTGCCGCACCAGCATCATCGGGCAGAACATCCGCTCGTACTGATCGAAGCGCGGCGCGAAGTCGGTGACCTCGATGCATCCGTCGCTCGCGTCGAACAGCCGGGTCACGAGAATGGCCGAGTTGGCGAGATACTCCTGCTCCGCGCGGACCTGATCCGCGAGCTCGATCGCGAAGATCCCCTGCGGGTCCTCTTCCTCTCCGCGCAGCAGCGAGCAGAACGCCGGATCCCCGTCGAACCGAGGAAAGCAGCACCAGCAGATCGTCCCCGCCGGATCGACGAGCGCGGCGATCGTGCCGTTGCCTATCAGCGCCAGGTCGAGCGTGCTCATCTGGTGTCGAGCCACCGGCGGACCGCGCGCACGTCTCCCAGCCGGAAGCGAGCGCCGGTTTCTCCAGGGCCGACCTTGATGGAGATCCCGTTTGCCTTGTTGACGACGGCGAACGCGTACTCGTCCGTCGCATCGTCGCCGATAAACACCGGCGTACGTCCGCGAAACGGCGGCTCGCGCATGAACTCCTGCACGGCGACCCCCTTATCCTTGCCGCCCGGCTTGAGCTCCACGACACGCTTGCCTTCCTGCAGCACGTACTCTGGTCCCAGCTCCGCGCACAGCCGGCGCATCAGAGTGTGGACGTGGCCGGCGAGCTCGGGAACGGCGCGGTAATGCAGCGCGAGCGACAGCCCCTTCTGCTCGAGCAAGAGACCGGAGTTCTTCCTTACCTCCTGCTCGAGCCGGCTGGCCGCCAGGCGCAGCCCGTTGGAATGCTCTTCGTGGGCCGTGATGCGGCCGGTCGCGTCCCGCCTCTCCAGCCCGTGCTGGCCTGCCATGGGCAGGCATGGCTCGCTGATGAGACCGCCGATGTCGCTGATGGATCTTCCGCTGATGAGGGCGACGGCTCCCCCCGCGAACTCGGTCAAGTCGGTGAGCAGCGTCTGTACCTCCTCGTCGAGCTTCACGTCCGCGGGGGACGGGGCGATGTCCAGGAGCGTGCCATCAATGTCGACGAAATAGGCCCAGTCTGCGCGCGGCGCCGGCGGCGCCGGCGGCGCGGACGGGGCTGCCGTGTCGTCAGCTCTCATCGGCGGCCGTCACCCGGATGGTGCGACTGCGGTCGCGGCGCTCGAGGCGATCCGCCTTTTGCGTGTCCAGCAGGCGCACCCGCCGCCGCATCGTCGCCGCATCCATGAGCATCCGCCCGGCCCAGCGGAACACGTTGAACTCCTGCACGAGTCCGCGCATCAGCTGCATGCGCGCCCGCTGCATGCTGGGTGTCATGGTCAGCGCCGCGTGCAGCGCCGCCGCGCACTGGTCCGCGTCGTACGGATTGACTATCAGCGCTTCGGGCAATTCCCGCGACGCGCCGGTGAACTGGCTGAGCACGAGCACGCCCGCGAGGTCGTCACGGGCTGCGACGAACTCCTTTGCCACGAGGTTCATTCCGTCGTGCAGGCTGCTCACGAAGCACAGGTCGGCCGCCCGGTAGTGCTCGAACACGCTGTCCGGCTCGTGATGCTCCACCGCCAGCACGATCGCGGGGGCCTCGCTCCCGAACCTGATGTTGATCGAAGCCGCCATCTCGCGGACCCGCGCGTCGTACTCCCGGTAGTGTCCGATCTTCGCGCGGGTAGGCGCCGCGATCTGGAGAAAGGTGAACTTGCCCACCCAGTGAGGGTGCAGTTCGAACAGTCGCTCGACCGCGCGGAACCGCTCCTCGATGCCCTTGGTGTAATCGAGCCGGTCGATCCCGATGCCCAGCAGCTGCGTCTGCGGCAGCCCGTGACGCGCGCGAACGGCCGTCCGGCACTCCGCCACCGGCTTGCCGAGCAGGCCCGCGGGCGGCGGCCAGGCGACGGAAATGGGGTACCGTCTGACCGCCGTCGTCTTGCCCTTGTAGGAGACGCTGAACGTCTCGCGATCCGCTCGCGCCTCGAGCACCCTGTCGACCGTGTCGACGAAGTTGTTGCAATGGAACTGGGTGTGGAAGCCGAGGATGCTGCTGCCGAGCAGGCCGTCCAGCAGCTCCATGCGCCAGGGGCAGATCGCGAACGCTTCCGGATTTGGCCAGGGGATGTGCCAGAACGTGATGATGGTGGCCGCCGGCAGTCGCCGCCGGATCATTCGCGGCAGCAGCGCGAAGTGGTAGTCCTGGATCAGGACGATCGGATCGGGCGACTTCGCTTCGTCCGCGACGGCGTCGGCGAACCGCTCGTTGACGATCTGATACTGCCGCCAGTCGTCCGCGCGGAACGTCGGGCGCACGTGCGAGATGTGGCACAGCGGCCACAGTCCCTCGTTCGCGAAGCCGTAGTAGTAGCCGTCCTCCTCCTGCTTTGACAGCCACACGCGGCGCAGCTGATACTCGGGACGATCCAGCGGCACGCCGATGCGGTCGTGGCTGTCGACCACTTCACGATCGGCGGTCCCGCTGCCGTGCGCGATCCACGTGCCGGAGCACGCGCGCATTATCGGCTCGATCGCGGTGACCACGCCGCTCGCGGGACGCTGCACCGCGATCGAGGCGCCCTTCCGGACGTGGATGTACGGCTCGCGGTTGGACACCACTATGACGTCCTGGCCGTGCAGTTCGCGATCGAGAATTCCGCGGAGAGTCTCGGGTGTCCAGGCCAGCTGCTCGGCATCGCGGAGCTGGTGCTCGGCTTCCAGGTCGCGGATCAAAGCGCGAAGGTCGTCCGCGATCGGGCGGAGCTCCGCGCTCTCGTTAACCGTTGCCGGGCGCAGCAGACCCTCACCGCGCATCAGCGCCCGCAGGCCCTGGATCCACCCGCGCCAGCTCAGCTGCGCGATCACTACCGTAACGATGGAGACCAGCACGCCAAGGCCAACGAAGAAGTAGAACAGGTAGCGCTTCGTCTCCTGGCTCCGGCGCGTGATGTAGGCCATGTCCTGGACGAGCACGACTTGTGCGGCCAGCGCGCCTGAGTCCGATGTCAGGGGACGAACGGAGACCAAAAGCGGTCCCTCCTCGGCCTGGACGATGCGACGCGCGGGGGAGGACAGGCCCTCCAGGTTGGCGCATGAGATCTCGCTCGGAAGCGGCGCGGTGGTCACCGGTGTCGCGCCGGGCTCGGTGCAGAGAGCCATGGCGTACAGCCGCTCATCCTGCGTTATCCGTGTGAAAAACTGCCGGATCCTGGCGGTGTCCTCCAGCGCGACCAGGGTGGCCACCGGCTCGTCGACCGTATTGGCGATGAGCGTGGCCCGCAGGTCCATGTCGTTCATGAACCAGCGGAACGTCAGACGGTCCGCGAGGGGCATCACGAGATAGGCGAGCGCCGCCACCGTAAGCAGCACAGGGATTACGAACCGGAGGGATAGTCTCACGAGGTTTTCCTACGCCTGCAAAGATCCCGCCGCAATGGGGCATGCACCGCGAATTTTGCGACTGGCGCGGTATCCGTTTACCGTCCTTCGGATCTTCCTTTAGGCCGTTACCGCCGTCCTGACGGGCGAGCGGAAGAACGGGCCACGCACACCGCTCGCAGTTTCAAGGCGAGATCGTGCTGAATCCTCTCTTCGCCATTAACGCCTCGATCCGGGGATCCCGCCCTCGGAACGCGCGGTACGCTTCCGCCGGATCTATCGTGTTCCCCCTCGAGAACACGTGCTCCCGAAGTCTGGCGGCGACGGCGGGATCGTACGACCCGCCCGCTTCCATGAACGCCTGGTACGCGTCGGCCGTGAGCACGTCCGCCCACAGATAGCTGTAGTAGCCCGCGGAGTAGCCGTCGCCGTCGAACACGTGCACAAAGTGCGGCGCGCGGTGCCGCATCCCGACCTCGCGCGGCATTCCCAGCTCGGCTAGCGTCTCACGCTCGAAAGCGGCCGCGTCGATCGGCCGGTCGGCGGCGAGGTGCATGCGCAGATCCACGATCGCGCTCGCGAGATACTCGGTGGTGGCGAATCCCTGATTGAACCTGGACGCGCGATCGATCCGATCCACCAGCGATTGTGGAATCGGCTCGCCCGTCCGGTGGTGCAGCGCGAACCGCTGCAGCACGTCGGGCGTCGGGAGCCAGTGCTCGAGCAGCTGCGACGGGAACTCGACGTAGTCGCGCGGAACGGAAGTGCCGGAGAGAGACGGATAGCACACGTCCGAGGAGAGGCCGTGGAGCGCGTGTCCGAACTCGTGGAACAGAGTAACCGCGTCGTCCCAGGAGATGAGCACCGGCTCGCCCGGCGCGCCCTTCGCGAAGTTCGAGTTGTTCGACACGATCGTGGTGACTTCCCGCTCGAAGCGCTCCTGCCGCCGGAAGGAATTCATCCACGCCCCCGAGCGCTTGCCGGCGCGCGCATACGGGTCGAAGTACCACAGCCCCACGTGCCGGCCGGTGGCCTCGTCCGTGACTTCCCACACGCGCACTTCGGGATGGTATACCGGCACCGTGACCGGCGCGAAGGCGAAGCCGAACAGCTCGCCCGCGACCCAGAACATTCCCTCGCGCAGCCGCTCGAGCTGGAGGTACGGCTTCACCGTGCTCTGGTCCAGATCGTAGCGCTGCTTGCGCACCTTCTCGGCGTAGTACCGGTAGTCCCAGGGCTCGATGGTGATGCCGGACCCCTCGGCGCGCGCCAGCTCCCGCATGTCGCGGACTTCCTCGGCGACGCGGGCGACGGCCGGACGCCACACGGCTTCCAGCAGCTCGACCGCTCGCTCCGGATTCTTCGCCATCGTATTCTCGAGGCGCCAGTGCGCGTGCGTCGGATACCCCAGCAGCGTGGCGCGCTCCGCCCGGAGCGCGAGGATCTCCGCCACTATCTGGTTGTTGTTGTGCTCGCCGGGATCGTCGCCGCGCTCGACGAACATGCGCCATACCCGCTCGCGGAGCGTCCGGTTCTCGGAGTAGGTGAGGAACGGATCGACGAACGACCGGGTGTTGCTGATGACCCAGCCGGCCTGGAGGCCTTGCGCCCGCGCGGCCGCCGCGGCACCGTCGCGCAGCGACTGCGGGAGGCCGGCCAGCTCCGCTTCGGTGGTAAGCACCACGAACCGGTCGGTCTCATCGGCGAGCACGTTCTGCCTGAAGGACGTGTACAGCGCGGCCAGACGCTGGTTGATCGCTGACAGTCGCTGCTTCGCGGCATCGTCCAGCCGCGCGCCTGCGCGCACGAAATTAGTCTGGTACAGCCAGGTGAGCCGCTGCTGCTCGGAGGTCAGCTCCGCCTTCGCGGGCGACGCGTACACGGCGTCTATCCGCCGGAACAAGGCGGAGTTCTGCGTGATCCGGTCCGAGTGCGCCGCCAGCCTGGGGGCCATCTCCCGCTCGATCGGCTGGAAGTCGCTCGTGTTCATCGTGGAGCTCCAGACCCCGTACACGGTCGTCACGCGGTCGAGCTTGCGTCCCGTTCGCTCCAGCGCGGCGATGGTGTTCTCGAACGTCGGCGGCGCGGGGTCGTTCGCAATCCGATCGACCTCGGCCAGCTCTTCCGCCATCGCCGCTTCGAGCGCGGGCTTGAAGTCGGCGACGGCGATCCTGTCGAACGGAGGCACTCCTCCGTAGGGACCGGTCCATTCCTGGACCAGTGCGGTGGGTGGTGTCCGCATGGCGTCGCCGGCCGCCCGTGACGCGGAGCTACTGACCGACACAGCCCGCCGTGACGACGGTGTACGTGATCGCCGCGATCTTCCATCCATCCGCCGTTCGCGCCAGGTGCACCGCGTCGTGCCCGCAGTGGCTGAACGCGCCGCCCCGCCGGAAGTCGTACGGCGCCCAGAGGGACGCGATGTCACCCGCCACCTCCACTCGCGGGCCCCACATGCGCTCGACCAGTTCTTCTTCCGACCGACCTATCGCCGTGACGAACGCGGAAAGCGATGTGACCTGATGGCGGGCCGGCGCGCCGGGCAGGGTGCGAATCGAAATGAGCTGGGCGTTCGGCGTGAATCCCGCCCTCAGCGCGATTGTGTCCCGGGTCCGCATCGCGTCGAACAGCGACTGCACCGCGGCGATCACCGCCGCGCGATCCGTTGACGAGACAGGCTCAGCGGCCGCCGCGCCGCCGACGGTGCTCGGCGCGCAGGCGGCGCCGCCGAGGACGCAGCACAGCAGGAGAATCCTTTGCATGGGAATGAAAGTTCGAGTTGCGTGACAACGCGTCGTCTGCGAAGATACGCGATCATGCGTGCATTCGCCCATCCCGTTCGCCTCGCCATCATCGCGGCCGCTGCCTCCGCGTGCATTCCGGCTGCCGCGCCCGTGGCGCCCGCTCCGGATCCCGGCGCGCGCTACCGCGTCGTCGCGGCGGACAGCCGCCAGGAAACCACTTTCGAGCACATGGCGGCGCAGCTGTCGCGCGCCAAGGTGGTTTTTGTCGGCGAGCAGCACGACGATCCCGCCACGCATGCGGCCGAGGTTGAGCTGCTGCACGCGATCGGCGGCTCCGGGCGGCCCGTCGTACTGTCACTCGAGATGTTCGAGCGGGACGTGCAGGACGCGCTGAATGATTATCTCGCCGGCCGCGTGACGGAAGAGCAGTTTCTCGCCCGATCGCGCCCGTGGCCGCGCTATGCTACGGACTACCGTGGGCTCGTGGAGCTGGCGAAGAAGCGCGGCTGGCGGGTGATCGCCGCCAACGTGCCGCGTCCCATGGCGTCCGCGGTGGGAAGGGCGGGCCTCGCGGTGCTCGACACGCTGTCCGTCCCCGGCCGCGCGCATGCCGCCGCGGAGCTGTCGTGCCCGAACGACGATTATCGCGCGCGCTTTCTGGCGGAGACCCGGTCGCACAGCGCCGGATCGGGACCGGCGCCGCAACCGGGCGATACTTTGCCGACGGCGCTAGCCGAGCGCTTCTATCTGGCTCAGTGCGTAAAGGACGAGACGATGGCGGAGTCCATCGTGGCCGCGCTCAGGGCCGCTCCGCGCAATGCGATCGCCGTGCACTACAACGGCTCGTTCCACAGCGATTATGGGCAGGGAGCGGCGGCGCGGGTGGCGCGGCGCGAACCGTCCTGGAAATTGGCGATAGTTACGGCGATACCGGCCAGAGATCCGGCGCTCGCCCCGGTCGCGCCGAACGCGGGCCGCGCCGACTTTCTGATCTTTACGCGGCGGGATTAACGGGCTCGGGCTCGACCGCCGGCCGTCGGCGCTGCCAGAGGCGGCGGACGAGCGGCGTGAGCACGACGGTGGCGGCGATGCGCAGCGGCTGCGTCAGCTTGGTGGCGAGGTAAGCCGCCGTGAACGCGCCGGCCCTGCCGGCAACGCTGTCCGGCGCCAGGCCGGCGTTGATCGCCACGTAGAAGCCGAGGAGGACGCCAAAGAACAGCGCCATGTAAATGGCGAAGGCGAGGAATCCGTACTCCGTGAGAATCTGCTTCAGCTTGGCAATCATCAGTTATTTCCAGTCCGCGATGAATACGTTGGCCTCGCCGCTGCGTTTCGCGCCCCGG
This sequence comes from uncultured Gemmatimonadota bacterium, assembly GCA_937867645.1. Lineage (GTDB taxonomy): Bacteria > Gemmatimonadota > Gemmatimonadetes > Gemmatimonadales > Gemmatimonadaceae > JACDCY01. Next base: position 18,176 of record CALMKE010000150.1, read on the forward strand.
CTGGACGCCCAGATCAATTTACGGCCGTCGGGGCTGAACATGGGAAAGCCGTCGAACCCTGGATCCGTCGTGATCTGCTCGAGTCCGCCGCCATTCTCGTCGATCATGTAGAGGTCGAAGTTGCCGCTGCGTGGATCGCGGTAGTTGGATGAGAAGATGATGCGGCGGCCATCCGGAGTCCACGACGGACCGAAGTTGGCGCCGCCGAGGCGCGTGATCTGGCGCTGGTCCGATCCGTCTGCGTTCATGATGAACAGCTCGACCCTGCTCGGCCGTACCAGGTTCCGGGCGAGCAGCGAGCGGTACTGCGCGATCCCCGCCGAATCAGTCGGGTGATTGGCGCGATACACGATCTTCTTTCCGTCGGGCGACCACCACGGCCCGCCGTCGTATCCCACCGTGTGGGTGAGCCGCCGCACGTCGGTTCCGTCCACGTTCATCGTGTAGATCTCGAGATCGCCGGATTCGAGCGAGGTGAACACGATGCGCTTCCCATCCGGCGACAGGACGCCTTCCGCCGTGTACACGTTGTAGTGCGTGAGCCGCGTGGTGTTCCTCCCGTCGCGATCGACCGCGTAGATGTCGTAGGGATCGAGCGGCCAGACGTAGCCAGCGGACGGATCCGGCTTCGGGGGGCAGCGGTCCTGCTGCGCGGTCGTCGAGCCGAAGAAGAGGCGGCGGCCGTCGGGGAAGAACCAGCCGCAGGTGGTCTTGCCCCGCCCGTCCGAGACGCGCCGCAGACCGGTGCCGTCCGTCCGGATTACGTACTGCTGGTCGCACGGGTACTCGAGCTGCGCGCTCTGGAAGGTGATCCACTGGCCGTCGCGGCTGAAATACGCCTCCGCGTTCTGGCCGCCGTCGGTCAGCTGGCGGATCGCCGCGAAGCGGCTCTCGCCCTGCGGAGGCGCGACGGTGCGGTTCGCGAGGACTACGCCGGTTTCGGCCGCCGGCCGCGCTTCGGGGATCGAGGGCTGAACGCAGCCGGCGGCGAGGCATGCCAGCACGGCCGTGAGGTAAGATCTGAACATCGGAGGATTATAGCGGAGCGACGGCGGTCGCAAAGGCGCAATATCAGGGTGTTTGCGACACTGCGTGGGGCATTTCCGGAAGGCCGCCGGCGTCTTCCGGGCGCTATCTTGGTTCGATGCAAACCGGTCACGGCGAGCCCGGCATGAAGGTGAGCGGACTTGGCAAGCGCTTCGGGGCGCGCTGGGTCCTGCGCGGCGTGACGCTGGTCGTCGCCGAAGGCGAGGCAGTGGGGCTGCTCGGCGCAAACGGCAGCGGCAAGAGCACGATTCTGCGGATCCTTGGCACGTTGCTGAATCCCACCGTCGGCACGGCGACGATCGACGGGCTCGACATCGGCCGCGACGCGAGCGCGGTGCGGAGCCGCGTCGGGTATCTGGCGCACACGCCGGGACTGTACGAAGATCTCACCGCGCGCGAGAACCTGCGGTTCGCGGCGGACATGCTCGGACTCGGCTACGGCTCCGTGGACGAGAGCCTCGACCGCGTCGGCCTCGCGCACGTCGCGGGCGACCGGGTGCGTGGCTTCTCCGCCGGCATGCAGCGGCGCCTCGGAATCGCGCGACTGATCCTGCGGGCTCCGCGCATCCTCCTGCTGGACGAGCCGTACAGCAATCTCGACGCGGAGGGGATCGACTTGATGAACTCGATTCTCGGCGACATCGGGCGCTCGGGCGGCTCCGCGCTGGTGGCGCTGCACGAGCTGGCTCCCGCGCGCGGGATCCTCGCTCGCACCGTGAATCTCGTGGACGGCCGGATCGAGCCCGCCGAGACCACGCTGCCGCTGCGGGACCGCGCCCGGCCAATTTCCGTGGTGCGCTGATGGCGTGGCGCGACGACTGGCGGCGGGTGCGCGCGATAGCGAGAAAAGACGTGACGACCGAGCTGCGCGCGAAGGCCGGGTTCAACAGCACGGCGTCGCTCGGCGTGACGATCCTCATCCTGCTCGGCCTCGCGCTCGGGCCGGACGCGCAGGCGCTGCGGGACGCGGCGGTGGGAGCGGTGTGGCTCGCTCTCCTCTTTTCAGGCGTGCTTGCGTTCAACCGGTCTTTCCAGGTCGAGCTGGAAAGCGGCGCGCTGGAGCCGCTGCTGCTGTATCCCGGCCCCCGCTGGACCATTTTCGCCGGCAAGTTGCTCGGCAATCTGCTCTTCCTCGGCCTTATGGTCGCGATAGTCGTAACCGTCGGCGTCGTCCTGTTCAGCGTGGAGATTCCGGCACGGTGGCCCACATTATTGGGCGTGCTTGCGCTCGGCGTCGTAGGTTTGGTGGTGCTGGGCACGTTCTACGCGTCCATGGCGAGTCGCAGCCGCGCGCGGGAGGTGCTCCTGCCTCTGCTGCTCTTCCCAATGCTGGTGCCGGCGCTCGTCGCGGCGACCACGGCCTCAAAGGCATTGCTGGGAGCCGATCTGATGCACGACGCGGACGCCTGGATCAGGCTCCTCGCGGCCTACGACGTGATCTTCCTGATAGCCACGTTCCTCGCGTTCGAACATGTCATTGAAGCCTGACCATTCACCGATGAATGTCGCCGACTGGTCATTCGACCCGAGTCGCACGGGGCGCCGCACCGGTATCTGGCTCGTGCTCGCGGCTGTCGTCGTCCTCATGGCGACGCAGACGTACGCGATCACGAACTCGCCCGCGGAAGGCGACATGGGACACCTGCAGAAGATCATGTACGTGCACGTGCCCGCCGCGTGGATGACCTTTTTGTCGTTCTTCGTGGTGCTCGTATTCAGCGTGTCGTACCTCTGGCGCCGCCGGGAGACCGACGACCTGATCGCCGCTTCGGCCGCGGAGGTGGGGGCGGTGTTCAACGGGCTCACGCTGGCGCTGGGAATGATCTGGGGGCGGCCGACGTGGGGCGTATGGTGGGCGTGGGACGCGCGGCTCACTTCCACGCTGGTGCTGTTCCTGATCTTCGTCGGCTACCTGGCGCTGCGGGGATTCGTGGACGACGCCGGACAGCGGGCCCGCTGGAGCGCTGCGGTCGGGATCATCGGAGCCATCAACGTGCCGATAGTGTACATGTCGGTCATGTGGTGGCGGACACTCCATCAGCAGCCGTCGAGCCCGTCCACCCTGGATCCGGCTTACACCCTGGGACTGAGGATCAACGCCATCGCGATGCTGCTGGTGCTGATCTACTTCATTCGCAAACGATACGAGATCGCCCGTCTCGAGCGGGCCGTCGAGCACGCGGCGCAGAGCGCCGCCATGGGAGGCAGGTGAGATGATCGCGTCCAACACGACGTTCGTGACCGCGGCCTACGCGCTCACATGGGTGGTGTTGCTGGCTTACGTGTGGCGGCTCGTCGCCAAGGATGGACGCGCCAGCGCCGAATACGCCCGCGTCAGCGGGCGGAGGGAGGGATCGCGATGAAGCGTGCCTGGGTGCTGGGCGGAGCCACGGTGATACTGGGCGTGTTCGCGTGGCTCCTGTTCGGCGGTCTCGAGAAGAACATGGTGTTCTTCCTCACGCCGCGGGAGCTGCTCGCGAAAGGAACCGAAGGTGTGGGAGTGCCCGTGCGGCTCGGCGGACAGGTGAAGCCGGGCTCGGTGAAGTGGGACGCGCAGTCGCTCGACCTGCGCTTCACGGTGACGGATGGCGGCGGTGAGATCCCGGTACGCTCGACGGGCGCTCCACCGCAGATGTTCCGCGACGGCATGGGCGTGATCGTGGAAGGACGCGTGGGCAGCGGCGGCGTGTTCGAGGCTTCAAACCTGATGGTGAAGCACTCGAACGAATACCGCGCGCCCAAGCCGGGCGAGGAAGCGCACGAGAAGTACAGGACGCTCATTCAGCAGTCCGCCAGTCAGTGATCGGGCTCCTGGCGCACAACGCTCTTCTGGTATCGGTGGCCACCGTTCTGTTCGGGGCCGCCATGACGCCGATCGCCATTCGGACGGGCCGGCGGGAGTGGCTGCAGCTGACGTACGGCGCTGTTTATA
>CALMKE010000151.1 GCA_937867645.1 uncultured Gemmatimonadota bacterium
CTCTCGAGATACCGCGCCAGCGGAAGCTCGTTACCCGGGGGGTTGGTGGTGTCGAACTGGAGCATCCGGCGCAGATGAGCCTGCGCCTCGGCGTGAGCGGCCGGCCAATCGACGAACGGAGTGGGTTGCTGCGGTCGCTCGGGCATCGATTCGGAAAATTACGATGGCGGACTGGCTTCGGTTCAGTCGGCGACGGAGAACGCGCCTGTCCCGTCGCGGGGTTTGGTTTCCAATGAGGCGCGGGACGCCCGCCGACGTAAAGCTCCATATTCAAAAGAGCGTCTCCGGAAGAGCATGACGGCCACAAGGGCCGGCAGTTGACGCTGAGCCGTCTGCGGGTGGGGATCGTGGGAACGAAGTACCATCTCGATTTGAGGGAGAGGGATCTCGCGGAGCTTGCGCGTAACCAGCGCGCAAGCCACGAGGCGAGTTGACGGGGAATCCAAGAAACGAGATACCAGAAAGCAAAGCGGAAAGATTCCAGATACAGCGAGATGCGGTGATTACGCCCGCGGCAATCCGAGCTTGGCATCCGGCGTGACTTCCTTTCTTTTGGGAGAATGCGAGACCATCGCCGCCTGCTCATCTGGGCTCGATCGCACGCCCTTGCGGTCGAAGTGCGGCGAGCTACGCGCGGATTTCCGCGCGCCGGGTATGGCCCCTTACAGTCGCAGACCACGCGGGCCGCAGAATCCGTGGTGCTCAACATTGTCGAAGGATGCGGGGCGAGCAGCCTCAAGGAATTCGCTCGCTTCCTCGACCACAGTATCAAGTCCACATCCGAACTCGAATCGCAGCTCGAGCTCGCGAAAGACTACGGCGCTTTAGGCGGTTGGGAGTATCAGAGACTCAGTACGGAAACAGTAGAAATCCGCCGCATGATCTGCGGCTACAGAGCCAAGGTCCTGAGCACCGCCAAGGCTCCCGATCGGCCTTCTGGTTAGCTCTCTTCTGTCCTCTGGCGTCTCACCTCTTGGATTCCCTGGCAACATCCTCGGGGCCGGTGCTACTGCACCGCGTTCACCATGTCAAATATCGGCAGGTACATCGCCATGATCATTCCACCCACGCCGATGCCGAGAAACACGATCATCATCGGCTCCAGGAGTGCCAGCAGGCCGCCGACGGCGGCGTCCACTTCGTCGTCGTAGAAGTCGGCGATCTTCGACAGCATCTCGTCCAATCCGCCGGTCGATTCGCCGACGGAGATCATCGAGATGACCATCGGCGGGAACACGCCCGACTTGGCGAGCGGCGCGGCGATGGTCTCGCCGCCGGCGATCGAGGCGCGCGACGCCATGATGGCGTCCTGCACCACGCGGTTGCCGGCCGTGCGCGCGGTGATCTCGAGGCCTTCGAGGATGCTCACGCCCGACGCGATCAGCGTTCCGAGAGTACGCGTGAACCTCGACACCGACGATTTCCGCAGGACGTCGCCGAGCACGGGCAGCTTGAGCAGCATCCGGTCGATTGTGAGCTTGCCGTCGGCGCTCGCGTAGTACCGTTTGAGGAACATGACCGAGCCGACGACAACGAGGATGATGGCCCACCAATACGCCGTCAACAGGCCGGACATGCCTATGACGACCCGGGTGGCGAACGGCAGCGGCACGCCCACCGAAGCGAACATGTCCTCGAACGTCGGGATGACGAAGATGAGCAGAATCGCGATCGCGCCGACGGCGACCCCCAGGATCGACGCGGGGTAGATCATCGCGCCCTTCACCTTCCTGATCAGCTTGTCGTTTTTCTCGAGGAAGGCCGCCAGGCGGTTCAGGATGACGTCGAGAATACCCCCGGCTTCGCCGGCCGCGACCATGTTGGTGTACAGCGAGGTGAATGCGCGCGGGTGCTTGGCCATCGAGTCGGCGAGCGTGTAACCGGACTCGACGTCGAACATCACCTGCCGGGTGATGCTGGAGAGGGTCTTGTTGTCGGTCTGCTTCGCCAGAATGTCCAGCGCCTGCACCAGCGGCAGGCCGGCGTTCACCATCGTGGAGAACTGCCGGGTGAACACGACGATGTCGCGGATCTTGATCGAGCCTTTCTTGGTGGACTTCTGCGCGTTCTCGTCGATCTTGACGACCGCGAGCCGCATCTTCCGCAGCTGGGCGATGACCGCGTCGCGGGATGCCGCCTCGATAGTCGCCGTCTTGAGGTCGCCGTTGGTGGCGCGCGCGGTGTACGTGAAGATCGGCATGCGCTATCTCCGTCCGGCGCCGGCGACCGGGCGCGCCGTCGAGGGTGTGGTCTTGCCTTCCGCGACTTCCTCTGGCGTGAGGCCGATCATTCGCAGAAACTCGGTCTGGTCGCTCGTTACGCGGAGACACTCCTCCACCGCGACCTGCCGGCTCATGTACAGGCTGTACAATGCGTCATTCAGCGTCTGCATGCCGAACTTCTTGCCGGACTGCATGGCCGAGTAGATCTGGTGAACCTTGTCGTCCCGGATCAGCGCGCGGATCGCCGGCGTGACCACCAGCAGCTCGGCCGCCATGACGCGGCCGCGCCCCTGCGCCTTGGGCAGCAGCGTCTGCGTGATCACTCCCTCGAGCACGAACGCGAGCTGCGCGCGCACCTGCGCCTGCTGGTGCGACGGGAACACGTCGATGATGCGGTTGATCGCCTCGGCGGCGGAGTTCGTGTGCAGCGTGGCGAACGCGAGGTGGCCGGTCTCGGCGATGGTGAGCGCCGCCTGGATGGTCTCCAGGTCGCGCATCTCGCCGATCAGCAGCACGTCGGGGTCCTCGCGCAGCGCGTACTTGAGCGCGTTGGCGAAAGTCTTGGTGTCCGTACCGATCTCGCGCTGGTTGATGATCGAGAGCTGGTGCTTGTGAATGAACTCGATCGGATCTTCGACCGTGATGATGTGCGCGCGCCGCTCGCGATTGATCTTGTCGATCATGGCGGCCAGCGTCGTGGACTTGCCCGATCCCGTCGGTCCAGTGACGAGAACCAGCCCGCGCGGCTTCTCCGCCATCTTGGCGATGACCGGCGGAAGACCGAGGTCGTCGAACGTCTGGATATTGAACGGGATCTGCCGGATCACCATCGAGACGCATCCCCGCTGCTTGAAGCAGTTGCCGCGAAAGCGCGCGAGGTTCGCGATCCCGAACGAAAAGTCGAGCTCGTCCTCCTGCTCGAAGCGCTTCTTCTGATTCTCGGTCAGCACCGAGTACGCGAGCTGCAGCGTGTCCTTCGGCGCGAGCGCGTAGTCGATGTTGGAGTTGACGATCTCGCCGTCGATCCGGAGCTTGGGCCGCTCGCCCGCCACGATGTGCAGGTCGGACGCGCCGCGCTCGGCCATCTCGTCGAGCAGCTGCCGGAGATTGATGCCGAGCGCGAGCGGAGCGGATCCGGCGGCGACCGACGCGGCCGCTCCCCCGGGTGGGTGTGAGGGAGAGAACGTCGGATTCGGTCCGGTCATCGGGAAGCCCGTGGTGGAAGTCGGTTCAAGTCGCGCTGGTCTCGCGGATTACCTGGTCGAGCGTCGTGATTCCCTTCATGACCTTGAGCCAGCCGTCCATGCGCAGCGTCAGCATCCCCGCGCCGATCGCGGCGTTCTGGAGCTCCGCCGCTCCCTCGTTCATGAGGATGTGCCGCCGCAGCTCCGGCGTCATGTACATCACCTCGTACAGCCCCTGCCGCCCCTTGAACCCCGTGCCCTGGCACTCGTCGCAGCCCTTGCCGCGGAAGAACGGCAGCTCGCCGACCTGCGAGTCGAGGCTGATCTTCGCCCAGAACGGCGCGGCCTCGGGCGTCGCGTTCGGCCGCGCGCGATCGATCGATTCCTGCGTGAAGCGGAGCGAGCGGAGCGTCGTCGAGCCGTCAACCTTGGCGGTGGCGAGCTCGATCTCCTCGGGCGTGTACTTCTCCTTGCATTTAGTGCAGATCTTCCGAACCAACCGCTGCGCCAGCACGAGGTTCAGCGCGGACGCGACGTTGAAGGGCTCGAGCCCCATGTCCAGCAGACGGGTGATCGTTTCCGGCGCGGAGTTCGTGTGCAGCGTGGAGAGCACGAGGTGACCGGTGAGCGCGGCCTTGATGGCGATGCCGCCGGTCTCGAGATCGCGGATCTCGCCGACCATGATGATGTTCGGGTCCTGCCGGAGAAAAGCGCGCAGCGCGGCGGCGAAGTCCAGTCCGATCTCCGAGCGCACCTGCACCTGGTTGATGCCGAACAGGTTGTACTCGACCGGATCCTCGGCCGTCATGATGTTTACGTCGATGTTGTTGATCTTGGACAGCGCCGAGTACAGCGTGGTCGTCTTGCCCGATCCCGTCGGTCCCGTGACGAGCACCATGCCGTACGGGTTGGAGATGGCGTCCATGAGCTGCTCTTCGGAGCGCGGCTCGATCCCGAACTTCTCCAGGTCGAGCGTCAGGTTGCCCTTGTCGAGAATACGCAGCACGACCTTCTCGCCGAACAGCGTCGGCAGAGTGGACACGCGGAAATCGATGACGCGGTTGCCGATCTTGAGCTTGATGCGGCCGTCCTGCGGGACGCGGCGCTCGGCGATGTTCAGCGACGCCATGATCTTGAAGCGGGAGATGAGCGCGGCCTTGAGCTTCGGCGGCGGCTTCATCACTTCGGAGAGCGCGCCGTCCACGCGGTAGCGGACGCGCAGCTCGTGCTCGAAGCACTCGAAGTGTATGTCCGACGCTCCGCGCCGGACGGCGTCGGTGAGAATCGCGTTGATCAGCTTGACGACCGGCGCCTGGTCGATCGCGACCGCGAGCGCCGACGCCGACATGTCCTCTTCCTGCTCCTCGAGAACCTCGATGTCGTCCAGATCGAGGTCGCCGATGTCGTGCAGCAGCGACTCCATCTGCGCGTCGGTGGACTCGAAGTGCTTCTCCAGGATCCCGCGCAGCGTGAACTCGCCGCCGACCACGGGGAAAATCTCGTAGCCCGTGATGAACTTGAGGTCGTCGAGCACGCCCAGCTGCGACGGATCGGTGACCGCCACCGTCAGCGTGCGGCCCTCCCGCTTGAGCGCCAGCAACTGGTGTTTGATCGTGAGCTCGGAAGGGATCAGCTTCGCGATCTTGAGGTCGACCTCGAAGTTCTTGAGGTCCACCGCCGGCATCCGGTACCGCTTCGCCAGGAAACGCGTGAGATCCGTCTCCTTGATGGCGCCGAGCTTGATCAGGTTGTACCCGATCCGCGTGCCGTTCTGCTGCTGCTCCTGGACCGCGCGCGTGAGCTGTTCCTGGGTGATCAGCCCCTCGCTGACCAGCAGGTCTCCTATCCGCTCGCTTTTAACAGCTACGGGTGCCGCCATGCTAAGCTCGTGAGGAAGGCCTTCCGCGCGGAACGCTCCGGGTGCGGAAGGTCGTTGCCTGCAGAAAACGTGTCAAGGAAAAACGCGGTCCCGCTGGGATTTCTTCCGCGCTGTCCGCCGTCCGGGAGGCGGGGCGACGACCGCATTTTGAGGACGCGGCAACCGCGAAAACGTCACCTGCGGCGCCAGCTTCGCGGCCAGCGCCGGACCGACCCCCCGGACGCGCTCCAGAGCCTCGATCGAGCCGAACGCTCCAAACGAGTCCCGGTCGGCCGCGATTCGCTTGGCCAGCGCCGGGCCGACGCCATTCAGCGTCTCGATCAACTCGGCGGGCGCGGTGTCGAGATCCACGGGAGCCGGCGGTGCCGGCTGCCGGTCGGATGCCTTCCTTCGGCCACGCTTGGGCCCGGCGCGAGCCGAATCCACCAGGCGGCGCTGCTCGTCGAGCGCGACATTCGGAGCCGAATCCGACGGTCTTTCATCCGAGATCGCGCGGACCGCGCGAACGCCGGCGCCGAGGGCGACCACGGCGGAGAGAAACAGGAGAGCTTTGCGCTCGGCGGGAGTGGCCACGCATAGCAATAGCGGCGGTGGGCCGCCCGCGTCTCATCACTCCGCCGCAACGAAAGCGCTTTTCTTGCGCGCCGGCGGCGTAGGTGGGGTGGGAGATCGGGGTGCGATACAACTTCGCCGGCTCCGTGGGTAAATAGGAAAGTCCTGAAATATTCCAGACGGAATCCGGGCTGTTGGCCTTGGGCTGTCGGCTCACGGCTGTCGGACAACCGACACTTGGACGGTTCGTCGTTCTTCCCCGGCCAAATTCCAGGACCGTCCCGTCGCACTTGCCCGATTGCCGAAAGCCGACAGCCCACAGCCAACAGCCCGGATTCCGCCTGCAATACACCAGGAATCAGCCCGTCGTTTAGGGTCTACCCCTCGACACGACCTTGTTGTCCCCGCGCTGCCGGAGCGGCTAAGTCCGGGGGAGAATCAGCGCGGCCGCCACATCCCCGACCTTCTGCAGTGATTCCGCCGAGATCTTGTCGATCGTGTCGCTCGGCTTGTGGTGATCCGGGAAATCGATGTCGATAACGTCGATGACCCGGAGGCCGGCGCGAAGCAGCGGCAGGTGATCGTCGGTGATCGGCATCTTCTGCTCGGGAATGAAGACGTTCGCAAGCCCGAGGTCCGCGGCCGCGCTCCACACGCGCTGCACCACTTCCGGCGCCTGCCGCACGGAGTAGATCTCCTGGTAGATCTGGAGATCGCGGTCGCCGATCATGTCCCAGACGACCCCGAACAGCGGCCGGTACCCGGGCCACGGGATGTTGCGCGCGAAAAAGCTGGAGCCGATCAGCACGTCCGTCATGTTGTCGAAGCTGCCGTAGTCCTCGCCGTCCACGAAGAGGAAGTCCACGCCGACCGCGGGCGGCAGCGAATCGAGCAGCTCGCCGAGCGCGATCAGGAGTCCCACGCCCGCGGCGTTGTCGTTCGCTCCGGGGAGCGGCAGCGCGCGCTCGGCCGCGGTGCTCCCTTTCTCCGACACGGGCCGCGTGTCCCAGTGCGTGACGTACAGCACCCGCTCGGTGGCGTCCGGCCGGAACCGCGCGATGATGTTGCGCTGGGGAATGCTGCCGCCCTTCGAGAGCGTGTGCGTCCACTCCTGGGAGAACACCGTGTCGGCGGACTCGCGCATGCGCTCGACGATCCAGTCGCCGGACTTGCGCCAGCCCTCGGTGCCCGGAATGCGCGGGCCGAAGGACATCAGCGTCGTCGCGTGTCGCAGCGCCGACTCGCCGCTGAAGCCGGTCGAGGCGCGCTGCGGCTCCTTGTCGCACGCGAGGATAAGACAGACGAGGGCGAGCGCTGGCCATTGCATCACTTCATCTCTCCGCCGAAGAATTGCAGGTGCAGGACCGCGCTGAGCACCGTCTGCGTGATTTCGCGATTGAAGTTGCGGTCAAAGCTGGCAACGCGCGAGAGCAGGAAGCTGGAAGCCAGATTCTCCCCTACGTCCGTGTCCGCGCTGAGCGTGAGCGCGCGGCGCCCGCTCTCAAACAGCCGGCTGGTGTTGTTGACCGCGAGGGGATCGATCACGAAACTGGACCCCTGGCCGGCCTGATAGCCGAATCGCGTGCGCACGTCGCGCTTTTTCCCTTCGCCCGCGGGGAGCCGGAAGGGGAAAGCGACGTCCACGCTGTAATCCGTGTTGCGCGAGCGGCTGTCCACTCCCGGCTTCGCCTCGGCGCGCCGAACGCGGCTGAACCCGGCGTTCGTCGCCAGGCCGGGCACGAGCGCCCACGACAGCGACACGTTGAGCGGGTAGCTGCGGAACCTGCTGTTGCTGCGGTCGTCCGCGCCGACGGTCTCGGGATCGGGAGTCCCGAAGCGCTGATCGGTCTCCTGCACGCGCGCGGTGAGCCCGACGTTGGACCAGAGCCACGACAGGCCGCGGGGCCGTCCGCTCCACTGGATTCCGAAATCCGGGAAGATGATCTGCGTGCCATCGGTGGTGGTCGTTCCGCCTTCGAGCCGCCGGATCCAGTGCCGCATCGTGCGCTGCTGGTACCTGCCGGTCAGCCTCGCGCCGAGCGGAAGTTGCCAGGAGTTGCCGATGGACAGGTGATTCGTGACCGCCGCGCTCGTGGCGGGGCTTCCCTTGACGCTCAGGAAGCGGCCGGCGCCGCCGAGCGCGAACTGATACGATAGCGGAGGATCGACCGCGGTCCCCTCGAAGACCGATACGACGTTGCGGTTCAGCGTCAGCTCGAATGGCCGCAGGCCGCGCACCGCGCGACGCACCCACAACGTGGAATCGCCGAGGAAGGAAAGCGCGCCGTGCAGGTCGAGTGAGAGTCCGGTGTTCAGCGCCTGCGAATTCGCCAGTCTCCTGGGCAATCGCGCCTCGCGCGCGCCGCCGTCCGGAACGATCCGGTCGGTGAAGAAGAGAGTGTTGGGATCGCGGATCATGTGGTACGTACTGGCGAAATCCAGCCGCGGCCGGAACCATGGCCGGAGCGACGGCGCGAAGTTGATGGAGCTCTGGATCGCCCGCTCACGCTCCAATCCCGCGTCCACGCCCGCGAGCGACTGCCCCTCCGACTCCGCGATGATCCCGAGCGGCGTGGACGGATCGTAGCCGCGCAGATCGCGCACCGAGCTGAGGTCGAAGCGGGCGCGCAGGGCCTCCACCGGCCTGAACGCGAGGATCGCGCCGTTGCGCCACGTGTGCGAGCGCCCGCTCACCGGGCTCGGCTGCTCGCCGGGCACGGACGCGGGCCGGAAGAACGAGAATCGCTCGTCGCTTCCCTTCCGGTAGACGCTCGACAGATACAGCTCCGCCGGTGACCAGCGCGAAAGCTTCGGCAGCAGCGCGCGCGTGACGTTGAACTCTCCGCCGAGCATGAAGTTTCGCGCCCCGCCCTCCTGGAACTCGCTCCGCGCGGAGGCGGACGTATAACTGCTATTCAGCACCAGATTGTTCAGCAGCGGCGCGAGAAAGTGCCCTTCGAGCGGTACCGTGCGGCGGACGCTGATCGTGTACGAAGCCGCCGAGGACCGCGGGGCGCGCAGTCCGTCCACCGCGTCCGCCTGAACGTCCGACTGCGAGAGGAAGAGCGGGTCGCTCGCGATGGACGTGTAGTTCAGCGTCACCGGGATCGACAGTCCCAGCGAACGGGGCAGAAGCTTTTCGAGGCGGAAGGCGGCCGCGACGTCGACGGCGTTGTCCGTGAGATACTCCGGCTGCTCGGCGAGCTGCCGGAAGTGGGGATCGCGCCTGCTGAAGTTGAGCCGCACGTCGCCGAAGTCGCTCGCGACGACGGTCGCGGCGAACTGGCCCGCGAGCCCCATCTCGTCCACGACGTCCGCCAGACGGATGTCGTTCACCCAGAGCTCGAGCGTGTCAGCCGGAGCGATCGGTTGGCTGCCGCCGCCGGCGGCGACGCGGACCATACCTACCGCCAGCTCCTGCACCGACGCGAGGTTCGGCGCGCTCGATCCCGGAGCGGTCGTGAAGACGACGTACCCGTCGGCGCAGGCCGCGTACCGGCCCTGCGACGACGCGCCCGGGGAAGTCGGAGTGCTGGCTATCAGGACCGAGTCCAGGCCGGTGCACGTGTTGGGTCGCGTGCCGGCCAGGAACGAGTTCTGGATCTGCGCGCGGAGCGAGAAGAACTTCCGGAAATCCACGCGTATCTCCGGCAGCCAGGCGGCGCGCGTGACCCCGCCGTTGAGGGTCGTGCGGTACATGTAGAAGTTGTTCGGATCGCGCCCGACCTTCACGTAGAAGTGCAGCTCGCCGTCGGCGCCCCAGCCGCTGTTTATCCCTCGCGCCCACAGCCGGAGCTGCTTGTATCCCATGAAATTCTTCTGCCCCTCGGGAAAGCGGTAATACGCTTCCGCCCGCTGGTACTGCTCGATGCCGCCGGCGGTCAGCCTGAGCGAGCGCTCGTTGATCTGCACGCGCGACGCCGACAGAGCCACCGTCTTGGTGTCGGGCTCGTCGATGACGCCGGGCGGCGACTCGTAGTCGATACCGCCGGCCCGGTTCCTGTCCTGCGTGCCGATCACGCCGGCGATGACGTAGCCGCCGGGCGCCGGCAGCTCTCCGCCGATGCCGAGCAGCGGCCGGTCGTCACGCTTGAGCCACGGCGCGCCGGTGAGTCGCAGGCGCGCCAGCGGCACGCGAATGAACTCCTCGTCCGCGGCGCCGGCACCCGAGATCATCGTGACGCGCAACGAGCGCACGCGACGGAGCAGCGCCCCGCCAAGCGAGTCCTGGGGCGAGCGGAAAGGCACGCGCACGAGCACCCAGCACACCGGCTGCGTGCTCTGAGCCACGGCGATCGTGCGCGGCGCGGGCGCGCAACCGCCCACGCGGTTGTACGACTCCGGATTGGAGAGATCGACGACGTATCTGCGCCAGCGCTCCTGGTCGCGCTCGGCCTGCGTGAGATTCAGGACGTTGTCGAAGTCGATGTCCTCCTCGTCCAGCCGGTTGTTGGCCACGGTGCAGTTGGCGCGCGAGTCGCCGAGGAGCTGGGAGAAGCGCGATCCGCCGGCGCACAGCGTATGCGCGGAGACCGCGATGTCCGTCCTGCCCTCCCTCACCACGGTGAGGCGCTCCACCCTGTCGCCCGGGAGGCCGGTATCGTCGCTCGTCACGTTGAACGCGCGCGAGAACGGGTCGCGCTCGCTGTCCAGCCGGTCGAAACCGCGCATGGACCGCCCGGAGTAACTGCTGTCGGCCGCGCTTCCGCTCGCGAGCCGCAGCGTGTCGGGGGAGAACACGAGCGTATTCTCGGACACGTCGCCGAAGTCGAAAACGAGCAGCGGGTTGCGCGCGCGGCCTTCGGGAGACGTGTCGATCTGCGCCCAGAACTCCAGATTCTCCACCCGCGTGAGATCCACGCCGGACGGACCGAGCACGGTTCTGATGGAGCGCCACCTCCGGCCGGGAACCGTGACCGGCGTGCGCCATTGGAACTCGCGCCGCTCCGTGTTGTACAGCCCCCCCACCGAGCGTGGATACAGCGTTAGCCAGAGCAGCGTTTCCGGGCCGGCGACGCCGGCGCCGTACAGCTCGGTCTGGGGATCGATCTGCCGGATGGTGTATTGCACCGGCCGTCCGGCGGCGTCGAGTCCCGTGCTCTGCCACGCCATCGTCGTGGCGCGATCGATCGACAGGACGTCGCTTCCCGCGCGAAGCGCGAGCGCCGTGCCGAGCGCCGGCTGGCTGCTGTAGTACCACGTCCCATCGGTGAGCGGTACCTGGATGCCGCCCTCGCCCTCGAACGACTCGATGTACGCCTGGCCCGCGGAATTCGGGCGCGGGCGGCTCATTGCCAGCTCGCCCGACACGCTCACGCGCGATGGCACGGACGTGCGGCCGTAGGGGAGGCGCGACACCAGTCTCGTCAGCGGATCGGCCTCGAAGTCGAACACGCCGCTCACGCCCGCCACCAGCGACGCGGCCGGCTCGAAGCCGAGCGGGGGCCGGTTGAACGTCGTCTTCTGCGACTGCGATATCGCGGTGAAGCTGATCTGCCCACGCTCCAGCAGAAATTCCGCCGCCGCGCCGGTGATCGACGTGGGAGTGCCCGCGAAGAGAGGATTCTCCTCGTACTGCACGCTCACCTGCCGCGGGCGCGGAAACAGCGTGTCCGGACGCGCGAAGGTTACGCGTCCCAGATCGTAGTCCACCGAGTAGTCCACGCCGCGCGTGAGCAGAATCCCGTCCACGTAGAGCCGCTCCGAGCTCGGGCGCAGCTGCACGGAGCCGAGCATGAGCCCGCCCGCGTCGCCGCCGCCTTCCGCCTGATAGCGGATTCTCAGGTGATACAGCGCGCGCGGTCGCTGGGCCGTGTTCAGATGCTCGGCGGGCGTCGAGTAGATCGCGTCATTGGACGGATTGCCCGCGACGGCCAGACCATCGGACCCGAACGGACGGACCGAAGGAAATACGAGGAAGTGATCGTTGATCATCGTCGCGGAGGAGGGCGAGAATCCGACCTGCAGATTCGGATCCGACGGGCGCGGCCAGAGCCGGTTCTCGAAGTCGAACGTCGAGCTGTTGGTGGCCTGCGCCAATCCGAACGTCTCGAGGAACGTCTGCGCGCCTCCGCCGAACGGCTTCTCGTGATCGGTGCCCGCGCTGGTGACGATCTTCAGGCTGACGGAAGGGCGCACGATTCCCGATCCGCCGACGCGATACACGCTGCGGATCTCGCGGTTGAACGCGGGATCGCCCGGCGCCACCTGCGGGTCCCACAACAGATTGGCGAACTGCTCGCGCTCGGGAACGAACTCGAGGTCCGGCGTACCGCCCGTCGTCACGTGAGTCGTGTCGCGCCCGTTCACGCGCACGCGGTACGCCACGACGAGCCGCTCGCGGTCGATGGACAGCGGACGCACGAGAGCGATCCAGAGGAGCGACGGATCGGCATAATAGTCGATCCCCTCGCGCAGGTACTCGTACACCTGCCCGCGGCGCGAGCGCGGATCGCCCAGCAGCCGGAACTGCGGCCCGCTCGGAGTCGCAGGCTGCGCTCCGAGGAGGATGCGATACACGAACAGCCGCGTGGGGCGCAGGGTGTCCGGCAGCGCCGCTGCGGCGTTGGCCATCGCCCGCGAGTCGATGATGTCGATGTTGGGATACCGGCGGATGAGCCGCGGATCCACCGTGAAGAAGAAGCGCCGCGGCTCGAACTGGTAATCCTCGATGCTCCGGTCCACCTCCTGCAGCGTGCGGTCGCCGACGGTGAACACCCGGTCGCCCACGATGTTTCCCTTCTGTTGCGCCGTTATCGCCTTGAGACGCATGGGACCGAGCCGGGTGATCGCCTGCAGGCCGGTGTTGTTGCTCGGGATTCCGGCGGTGATGAAGCGCGAGCGGGGCGGCTGAAACGTGACGTTGCCGATCTCGAGCCGCTCGAGGAGATCCTTTCCCCTGCCCTGGTAGTAAATCGAGATGTTGTTGGAGGCGTCGAACTCGCGCTGCGAGTCGTAATCCACGTTAACGTGAATCCGGTTCGCGACCACGCCGCCGGACTTGAGCGACGCCTGGAAATCGAACAGCGGCTCGAAGCCCGTGCGGCAGCCGATGATGGGATCGAACCCGCCGACGGCCGAGCAGCGCTCGTTGACGGTGCGCTCCGCGCGGAACTCGACGCGCCCGTCGAGGTTCACCGTCAAGTCGGTGTAGTCGCCGAGCAGCGTGGCCGCGCGCTCGGCCACGCCGGCCGGGGGCCTGGGCGGGAGCTCGTCCGGAAAGACGGCTCCGCGCGCCTGCGTGGCGAAGGTGCGCGCCTGCACCTGTCCCCAGGTGGACTCGATGATGCTGCGGACGTTCTGCTGGAAGGCCGTCGCGCGCGCGGCGGCGATCTGCTCCTGCGCCAGCCGGAAGGACTCGCGCTCGCTGAGCGAGCGTACGGTAGGCAACCGGAACGGCAGCGAGTCGGGGCCGATCCGCAGGCGCACTCCCAGGCGGGGGACGCTGTCGCGCGGCGGACGCGCGCTGTCCGGCCGTGTCCTGCCGGACGTGTCTCGCTGCGGCGGGATCGTGTCCCGTCGCGCCGGCGGAATCGTATCGGGAACAACCCGACCACGGGACGTGTCGGATGTCACGGCAACTTCGCCCGCCGCCGCGAGCGAGACCGCCGCGATGAGCGCGACCAGCCCACCCGTATATTTCACGCCGTGAAGATACTTCACCGCTACGTACTCAAGGAGCACGTCGGACCGCTCACCTTCGCCATTTCGGCGTTGACGTCCATGCTGCTCCTGAACTACGTCGCCAAGCGGTTCGGCGATCTCGCGGGCAAAGGGCTGCCGTGGTCGGTCATCGGCGAGTTCGTGGGGCTGACGGTGCCGTTCATCTTCGCGATGACGCTGCCGATGGCGGTCCTTATCTCCACGCTGTATGCGTTCAGCCGATTAGCGGCCGACAACGAGATCACCGCGCTCAAGTCGAGCGGCGTGGGGCTGCGGCGCGTCATGACCCCCGTCGTTCTCGCCGCGTCGGTGATCACGCTCGGGATGGTCGTGTTCAACGATCAGATCATGCCGCGCACCAACCACCGGCTGGCCGTGCTGCACCGCGACATCGCGCAGAAGAAGCCGACGTTCGCGCTCAGGGAACAGGTCATCAACGAGCTCAGCCCCGGAAAGTTCTACCTGCGCGCCGGCCACATCGACAAGAACTCGAACCGCATGCGCGAGATCACGATCTACGATTTCGGCGACGTGGGACGCCGCCGCACGATCTACGCGGACAGCGGCAACATGGCGATGTCGAGCGATCAGTCGGACCTGCTCATGACGCTGTACGACGGCACGCTGCAGGACGTGCCCGTAGCGGAGCCGACGCAGCTGCAGCGGCTCTTCTTCAAGGTCGACCTGGTTCGCGTGCGCGGTGTGGGAAATCAATTCCGGGAGAGCGAGGCTGGAGCATACAAGGGCGAGCGTGAAATGACCGTCTGCGAGATGGAGCAGACGAGGCGAAACGCCCAGAAGAACTACACCGACGCGCAGGCCGAGTTCGCGGCCCGCCTGAAGGACGCGAAGAGCGCGAACGTGCAGCTGAGCCGGGAGGTGCGCGAGACGAAGCGAGGCTCGCCCGGCGGCTGGTCGTTCGCCGGGGCGTATTGCGCGATGCTGGCGTCGCTCGGCCTGGGCAGCTTGGATACGAAGGGCGGCACGCCCCCGGGGCAGGTCGCGCCCTCCCTCGGCCTCGCTTCGGCCGCACTGGAGCTCCCGCCCGACACCGCCGGCCAGCCGAAGCCGGCTGGAATCGTCCGCCGAAAAGCCGCCGGACCCACCGCCGTCGAGCGCGTGCAGCAGGTATCGACAGAGACGCTCGGCATGCTGCCGGCGCTGCTGGAGAGCTCGCGCATCACCATGCTGGAAGCATCGCGGAAGATGAACCTCTACTCCGTGGAGATTCACAAGAAGTTCGCCCTCGCCGTCGCGTGCGTGGTGTTCGTGCTGCTCGGTGCGCCGATCGCGCTCCGCTTCCCACGGGGAGGAGTGGGACTGACGATCGGGGTGAGCATCGCGGTCTTCGGGTTGTATTACGTCGCCCTCATCGGCGGCCAATCCCTGGGCAACCGGGGGATCGTTCCTCCGGCGCTCGCAATGTGGGGAGCGAACATGCTGTTCGGCGCGGCGGGGCTCGCGTTGCTAGCCAAACTCGGCACCGAATCGGCGACCTCCCGCGGTGGCGACGCGCGGGAGATGCTCGACTCGTTCCGCGCCTGGGCCGCCAGGCATCTGTACCGGCTCGGCGTCCACCTCGAGCGGCGGCGGTCCACGCCATGAGGGTACGCGTGCTTCCGCTGGACCGGTACGTGTTCAGCGAGTTCTGGAAGATCTTCATGACCACGGCGCTCGGGTTCCCCCTGCTGCTGATCGTGTTCGATCTCACGGACAACCTCGACACCTACCTCAACCGGGAGCTCACGCAGGGCGACCTCCTGCTGAGCTACGTGTTCTGGCTGCCCGACTCCATCTTTCTCATCCTGCCCGCCGCGGTGCTGTTCGCCACCGTGTTCTCGATCGGGGCGCTGACGCGCCACTCCGAGATCACGGCCGCCAAGGCTTCGGGAATCAGCTTTTACCGCGTGATCGCCCCGATCTTCTTCGGGGCCATTCTCGCGACGTTCGCCGGCCTCGTGCTCGGCGAGCTGGCGCCGTTCGCCAACAGGAAGCGGCAGGAGCTGCTTCGGGCCACGCAGTTCAGCGGCGGCAACGAGCGGTTCAACTTCGCCTACTCCGCGGAGCAGGGCCGGGTGTACAAGATCGGAGCGCTGCGGGTGAGCGAGCGGACCGTGCACGGCATAGACATCGAGCGCAAGGGCGCGGGCCCGGAGTACCCGAGCTACGTGCTGTCCGCCACCAGCGCGTCGTACCAGCCGGATCGCGGCTGGCTGTTGAAGCAGGGCGTGATGCACGTGATCCCGGATACGTCGAGGAACATCACCTTCACCTTCGACTCGGCGCGCGCGCGGTACTTCAACCAACGGCCGGTCGAGCTGACCGACTCGCCGAAGGCGCCGGAAGAGATGCGCTTCGGGGAGCTGGGGCGGTTCATCCGCGCCATGGAGCGCTCCGGCGCGGACGTGAATCAGCTGCGCGTGGAGCGGATGCTGAAGATCGCCGTGCCGGTTACGTGCATCGTGATCCTCTTGTTCGGCGCGCCGCTCGCCACGAGCACTCAGCGCGGCGGCGCCGCCTACGGAATAGGAATCAGCCTGGCGACCACCATGATCTTCCTGGTGCTGATCCAGCTGACCAAGGCCATCGGGTCCAAGGGCCTGCTGCCGGCGGACCTGGCCGCGTGGATCCCCAGCATTCTGTTCGGCGTCGTGGGCTCGTACCTCTTCCTGCGGGTGAGAACTTGATCGAGGCCGTCGGGACTGTTTTCGCGGGGATAGGCGCGCGCGGGTACTTCGTGCACGACATCGGCCGGGCGATGGGCGCCCCTCGCACATACGGCCCCGAGATCATCGGCCAGATGCGGAAGATGGGCGTGGACTCGCTGCCGCTCGTCGCCGCGGTGGCCGCGTTCATCGGCGCCGTCACCGCGATACAGACCCGGTTCCAGCTGCTGCCCGGGGTGGAGCTCAGCGTCGTGGGCCTGATCACCCGGCAGTCGCTGGTTCTCGAGCTGGGCCCGCTGCTCACTGCCCTCGTGCTCACCGGACGTGTCGGCGCGCGCATCACCGCGGAGCTTGGAACCATGCGCGTGACCGAGCAGATCGACGCGCTGGAGACGCTGGCGTACGATCCGGTGGCGTTCCTGGTCGTGCCGCGGCTGATTGCGGCGGTAATCATGGTCCCGCTGCTCACCATATTCGCCAACTCGATCGGGATTCTCACGGCCATGTCCGCGGCCACGAGCGTGGGCGTCAGCAGCGCGGACTTCGCCGAGGGTTTGCGTCTGTCTTTCGCGCCGTTCCAGATTTTCTACAGCCTGCTCAAGGCGACGCTGTTCGGGACCGCCATCGCGTTTTTCTGCGCGTTCGAGGGATATTTCGCGGAGAGCGGGGCGGAGGGAGTGGGCCGCAGCACCGCCAGCGCGGTCGTCGTAACTTCAGTCGCCATTCTCATGCTCGACGCTCTTACGGCGATGGTGCTGGCCAGGTATCTCATTTGAGAAAGCTGTTGGCTGTTGGCTGTTGGCTGTTGGCTAAGCTAAGAGCCAATAGCCAACAGCCAACAGCTCTTTCCAAGGCCATACGATGACATTGCAAACCAACCGATGAAACGACGGGACGAGGTTCTCGTTGGCATCATCGTCACCATCGGGCTCATCGTGGCCATCGCCGGCACGGTGTGGCTCTCCCAGGGCGGGCTCGAACGTGGGTATCCGCTGTACGCGAAGTTTCCCTGGGGCGAGGGACTCAAGCGCGGGCAGCCGGTGCTGCTGTCCGGAGTGAACGCCGGGTACGTCGACAAGGTCGAGTTCATTCCCACGGGCGCAGTGGTGGCCTCGCTGCGCATAACGGGCGGATACCGAGTGCCGAAAGGGAGCATCGCGACGGTCGTTCCGGCCGGGTTCTTCGGCGACAAAGCGGTGGCCTTGACGCCCGCGCGCCCGAACCCGGTGACGCATGCCGAGGGCGACACGCTGCCGGCGGGCCCGAGTCCCCCGAGCGTGGACCGGCTCGCCGCCAAGGCAGATTCGATCGCCGGTTCGGTCCAGTCCATCACTCGGGAGTTCGAGCGGGAGTTGGTGCGCGGCCGCGGACTGGCGGAACTGCGGGCGACGTTGGCCGGCACGAACCGGCTGGTGAATCAATTAAGCGCCATTGTCGCTGCACAATCACGACAGTTGGACGCCACGATGGTGTCTCTTAGGCGCGCGGCAGCCGCAGTGGACCCTGCCAAGGTGGATTCCACCCTGAGAAACATGCAGGCTGCGAGCGCCAACGTGGTTGAGCTCTCCGCCGAGCTGAGCAGAACGTCCGAGCAACTCAACTCCACTCTCGCCAAGCTCGACAGCGGGGAGGGCACGGCCGGCAAGCTTCTTACCGATCCCGCCCTGTACAACGATGTACGGCGGCTGGTGACGCGCGTCGATTCACTGACTCTCGACTTCCAACGGAACCCGCGCCGCTATATCAACCTGACCATCTTCTAGTCGGGAGTGGCAGGGGCGGCCAGCCAATGCAGCGGCCCTCCAAGGCGGCAGCCAAAAAAATCGAAGCGGGCACGGCTGGTCGCCGTGCCCGCTTCGTTTCCCGCCAGAAAAGGAGCGCGGTTAGAACGAGTACCGCACCCCGAACTGCATCTGCCAGCGCGACCCGTACGTACCGAAATCCAGGATCTCGTCTCTCCAGAACTGATCCATGTCGGTGACTCCCTTCCCGCCGTTGAAGCTCGGGAAACGGAAGGTGTAGCTGGGCGTGAGGTCCGTAGCACTGGCGAACCGCTCGAAGCGCAGCAGATCCACCGTGCGGAAGCCCGGGTTGTACCGCAGCCCCCATTCGTTGTTGATGAGATTCGTGAAGTTGAAGATGTCGAGAGTCAGCTCGACCGCGTTCCGGCGCCCGCCGACGTTGGCGAAAATCTCCTGCGCCAGCTTCAGATCGATGACGTGCTCGAACGGCGTGCGCTTGCCATTCCGTTCCGCGTAAGCACCTCTGAGCCCGCTCAGGTAGCTGTCGCCGGCGATGAACTGCTCGAAGGCAGCCGCCTGCTGATCGGCGGAGTACGTCACGCCGCTCACGGTGAACGGCACAAAACGCAGATCGGAGGCGGCGTTCGGGATGAAGGCGAGGGGCGAAGTGCCCGACCCTTCACCGGTAAAGCCGAAGTTGTTGCCGATGATGAAGGAGTACGGCCGGCCGGACTCACCCGTGTAAATGCTGGTGATCGTGGTTCCCAGTCGTCCGAAGAACTCCCGCCGGTAGCTGAGCTGGCCCAGGAAACGATGACCTATGGACCAGTCGGAGCGGGCTAGCTCGAGATTGTTCAGGCCCTTCACGTTTTCGTTGAAGCGGTGCGTCGAAGAAATCTGGTCGGACGTCGCGTCGTTCAACGAGTAGGCGTCGCCGTAGGTGTACGAGGCGCGCGCGCTCAGCGAGCGATTGAAGAACTCGCGCTGGACGCTCGCAGTCACGTCGTAGGCGTAGCCCTCCGACGTCGAGCCGACCTTGTAGATGCCGTTGCTGTACCGCTGGTCGATCAACGTCTGATTTACGTCGATGCTGTTGAAGCGCGTGTTATAGCCGTAGAAATAAACCGGCCGGCGATCGGGCCCGTTGAGGGTGCTGTTCTGGGCTTTGTAGTTGACGTTCTCGACGATGATGTTGTCCAGGTTCTTGGTGTACTGTGTCTCGAACGTTCCCGTAAATCCGAGAGGGAGCGGCAGGTCGAGTCCAAGCGATGTCCGGAATACCCGCGGGTAGCGGAACTTCGAAGTGAAGATGTCCAGCTCGCCCGTGGGGCTCGCCGGAAGTCCAAAATCAGTCGCGGTCAATCCGTCGTTCGGATCCGGACGGAACGGAACCGGTCTGCCGTCGGGCAAGGTGCCTCCCGACCGGCTGACGAATCCCGTGCTCACTCCGTTGTTCAGGTACATTGCCCCGGGGTAAACGAAGGGCACGCGCCCGGTGAATACGCCCAGCCCGCCGCGAAGACGTGCCGCGCTCCCGTCGGCCAGGTCATAGGTGAATCCAAGCCGTGGAGCGAAATACGGCATCGCTTTCGGCGTCTCGCCAGGAGCAGCCCCTTCGAGATCGTGCCCGGCCGCCTCCACATTCGGTATCGTGGTCGTAAACACATCCGAGGCAAACCGCGGCTTGGTGGTGATCTTCGGCACGTCCACGCGCAGGCCCACCGTCACCTTCAAACGGTCGTTCACCCGAACTTCGTCCTGGGCGTACATGCCGAGCTGGTACGCCTTGAAGGCGCCTATCGCGTTCGATTCGTCGCCGATGACGTTGTCTACCAGCGAGTAGCCGCGCGCGTAGGATCCCGGCCGCGCGGAGGCAACGGTCCCCGCTGCCCTCAGCGCGGTGCAGTACGCCGAGGATCCGGTGCCGGCGGCGCAAACTGACCGCAGGAAGTCGTCGGTGCTGTTATAGGTGTACACGCCGAAGTTCTGCCGGATGAACAGGTTCGCGATATCGTAGAACTCGTTGTGCGTCCCGAACGTCAGCAGGTGCTTGTCCGCAAAGATGTTGAACGTATTCGTCAGGCTGAACACGTCCTGATTCAGGATGTTCGCGGTGGAGAACTGCTCCGACCCGAGACTGATGGAACCAGAGCCGTCGCGAATCGTCACGAACGGGAACGGGTCCCCCGCATAGTCGCGGTCGTCACGCACGAAGGTCGCGCCGAGCAGGAAGCGATTGGCGTACCGGGCCCCGAAACGGCTGTTGACTTCGAGCGCCGTGGAATTTGTCGTGTTGGGAAAGACTTCGGAGTTGTTGGCATAGTTGATCCGGGTCGTCCCGCTGGCGAACGCGTCCACGTTGTCGGATTGCGAGTAGCTGTGGCGGAATGACAGGCGGTGATCGTCGGAAATGTTCCAATCCAGCTTCCCGAGGAGCTTGTTATCGTCCAGCGTGGAAGCCTTGGTGCCGAAGGTTCCGGCATCGTATCCGGTTTCCTCCATGAGGATCGTCCGGATTTCCTCCAGCCGCGACTGCGAATTACCGCGGTAGTCGGTAAGCGTGAACGGACGCGGGTTCTCCGCGCGGAACAGCTCGCCGTTTACGAAGAAGAACAGACGGTCCCGCATGATCGGCCCGCCGAGGCGGAAGCCGTACCGCTTGACGCTGAAGTCCGGCAGCTTCTCCCGGGGATTCGTGGCGTCGAACAGATCGTCGGGGCCCGGGGACTTGCCGGACAGACTGGCGTTCCGCACCTGATAGTAAAGCGAGCCGCTCAGTTGGTTCGACCCGCTGCGCGTGATGGCGTTGATCGCGCCGCCCGTGAATCCGCTCGTCGTCACGTCGAATGGCGAAACCGCGATCTGCAGCTGCTCCAACGCATCGAAGCTGATCGGCGAGGACCCGGTCTGGCCGCCGTTGGTTCCCTGCGCCGAGAGTCCGAACACGTCGTTGTTGACGACGCCGTCAATAAAGAGGCCGTTGTACTCCGCGTTCTGGCCGGCGATTGAGATCGCCGCACCGTCGTCATCTTCGTTGGACACGAAGGCCTGCGGGAGCAGGCGCGCCAGATCCACGATCTCGCGGTTGAGCGTGGGCGAGTTCGCGATAGCCGCCTGATCGACCACCGTAGAAACCCCGCTGCCGATGTTCTCGCTGCGCCGGGCGGTCACTTGCACGCCCGCGAGCTGAGCGGCCTGGGCCTGCAGGGCGAAGTTCACCTCCTGCGACTCGCCGAGCGCCAGGTTGATGCCTGTCCTCTCTTCCGGGGCGTATCCGATCCGGCGCGCCTGGACCTGGTACGGTCCGCCCGGCCGGAGCGCCGTAATCACGTACCGGCCATCCGAACGGGTGGTTGCGCCGGCGCGGGCGCCAGTGGACGGGTTGGTAACGATCACCTGCACGTCGGCCAAAGGTGCACCCGACGCGTCGGTGATGCGCCCCGTCAGTACCGAGGTCGTTACTCCCTGCCCGAGGGCTATCGCGGGCGCGAAAAAGAGTAAGCCGGACAACAACCTCAACGCGAAACGTTTCATTAGTACACCATGGGTTGGGGGGTTTCGGAAGCAGCCGATCGAAATTTTCACCATAGCGGATGCTACCGCGCGGCCTGCTCGGCCACTGACGCGCTAAATACTACTTTCCGCACAGCGGGTGTCGCAATCACGAAATTGTACCGGTAGGGTCACCACTGCCTGCTTTCGACTTTCCCGTCACCGCATACACGGGGATACCGAGCAGAATCCCGCCGAAGACCGCGAGAGTGGCCAGCCGGCTCCCCGGATCGAGCAACGCGTTGCCCAGCAAGTAGATGGTCGCGATTATAAACAACGCCGGAACGACCGGGTAACCCGGCACCCGAAACGGCGGGGCGTATCCGGCCCGTCGCCGCAAAATGTAGATCCCCGCCACGGCCCAGGCGTAAAACGGCACGATCGCGGTCACGAACGCATCGGCCAGGTTCTCGAACGTACCGACCAGAACGAAGCCGGCCCCTAGCAGGGTCGCGGTAGCGATCGCCACGTGCGGCGTCTGGAACCGCGGGTGCACCCGGCCGAGCCGGCTGAACACCGACCCGTGTTCCGCCATCCCGAACAGCACGCGCGGACCGGTGAGGAGAGAGCCATTGAGCGTTCCGAAGGTGGAGATCATCACCGCGCCGACGACGAACGCGAGACCGGCCGGACCCATGGCCTTGGACGC
>CALMKE010000152.1 GCA_937867645.1 uncultured Gemmatimonadota bacterium
TTGAGCGTTCCGAAGGTGGAGATCATCACCGCGCCGACGACGAACGCGAGACCGGCCGGACCCATGGCCTTGGACGCGACGTCGGCCGCAACGAGCCGCGACGAGCGCATTCCCTCGACGGACAGAACCGACAGATACGCGAGATTCGCGAGCAGGTACACGGCTATGACCGCAACCGTCCCGATGATGATCGCGCGGGGCAGGACTCGCTGCGGGTCTTTCACTTCGCCCGACACCTTGCTCAGATCCGCCCAGCCGTCGTACGCCCACAGGACCGACACCAGCGCCAGGCCGAATGCGGCGATGGTGACGGTGTCGCCGGCGGAAGCCGCCGGCGCGGGCGACGCGGCAGCGACGACGGCGTCACCGCCGAGCGCGATGGCGAAGGCCAGCCCGATGATGACGAGCAGCGCGCCATACTTCGCGATCGTCGTGGTGTTCTGGAGGAGCGTGCCCCAGCGAACGCCGCAGTAGTTCAGCGTGCCGACGAGCAGAATCGCGCCCGCGGCTACGTAGTGCACCTGATCGGAGTAGGGCGCCACGCTCGGATCGTTGCCGAGGGCGCGCATGAAATACTCGGCGAATGTCGTCGCGATCGCGCCGAGCGCCGCGGCCCGGATGATCGTGAGCTCGGCCCAGCCATATAGGAAGGCGGGGAGCCTGCCCCACGCTTCCCTCAGGTAAACGTACGGTCCGCCGCTTCGCGGGAACGCGGCGGACAGCTCCGCGACGGTGAGCGCGCCGCACATGGCGAACGCGCCGCCGGCAAGCCACACCAGCATCATTCCAGTAGCGCTGGGGACACGGTCCGCAATCGCGGCCGGCGACCGGAAGATCCCGGATCCGATCACCGAGCCGACGAGGATCGCTACCGCGGACCAGAGCCCGATCGTGCGCGGAAGGTCGGAGCTTTCGCTGCGGGTCGAATTCATGGCGACAAACGGTAGTGCAAAGGCACGCGTGTGGCGAGTACCTTCCCTGCCATGACTCCCGGCCTCGCGCGCATCGTGTTCTGGATCGCGACCATTTCCTGTGTCGCCGCGCACGGCGCGCTGATCTGGTCGGTGTGGACCGGCCCCGCGTCCGGCGCTTATCCGGACGATCGCAGAAAACGCCCGCGCCGCGGCGGAATGCGCTGGGGCCCGGATCGTCGCTCATCGTCTGCGGAGATGACGCCGCCGTCATCGCGCGAGCTGGAGATGGGGTGGGCGGTGTTGCCCGCGCTGGTGCTGGCCGGACTGCTGATAGCCACCTGGTTCGCTCTGCCGGAATGAAGCGGCTCTCGTACGCGGCCGTCGCGCTCGCTTATCTCCAGGCGGTGCTCGGCGCGGTGGTGCGCATCACCGGCTCCGGCATGGGGTGCGGCGATCACTGGCCCAAGTGCCACGGGTACTGGTTTCCGCCGCTGGAGCGGATGGACCTCATCATCGAGGTGACGCACCGGTACGTGGCGGCGACGCTCACGCTCGCCGTGCTCGCGCTTCTGTTCGTTGCGTGGCGGCAGCGGGAGTCTCCCGGCGTCGGAGGCCGCGGGGGAGTGCTTCGACCGGCGGTCTCGGCGGCGCTGCTGGTCGTGGCCGCGGCGCTCCTAGGCGCGGTGACGGTCAAGCTCGACCTGCATGCCGCAGCGGTGGTGATTCACCTCGGGTTGGCGATGTTCCTCATCGCCGCGCTGGCGCTCGCCGCCGTGCGCAGCGCAACGCTGTCCTCGGCCCCGTCCGCCCCGACTTCGCGGAAGACGATTCGCGGTGCGAGCGTTGCGGCCGTCATGGCGTTCGTTGCCGTGGTCATGGGCGGACTTACCGCCAACATCGCCGGTGCGGCAGTGTCGTGCGTCGGATTTCCCCTCTGCCGGCGCGTATCGCTGGGCGGCGAGCCGCTGTTCGTCCAGCTGAGTCACCGCATTCTGGCTTTCCTCCTGCTGTTTCATCTGTTCGGGATGGTGCTCGCGCTGCGCAAGCGCGGGGAGCCCGCCGCCACGAATCTCTGGGCGAAGATCGCTTTCTTTACCGTGCTCTCGCAGATCCTCGTCGCGGCAGCCATGGTGGAAACAGGACTCCCGCTGCATCTGCGCGTGCTGCATCAGGCGCTGGGCACTCTCGTGTGGCTCGTCGTCTTCGTCTTCGCGGCGGTGACGCGGCGGCCGGCGAGATAATGCCATCCGCGGCCGCGCCGTCGGGAGGCCCGTTCGGGCGAGACCTGCTCGCGCTCACCAAGCCGCGGATCATCAGCCTGCTGCTCGTGACGACGGTGGCCCCGATGTACGTCGCGGGCCGGCCGTCGCTGCTGCTGATCGTGATCGTGGTGATCGGCGGATACCTGATGGCGGGCGGCGCGAACGCGGTCAACATGTATTTCGACCGCGACATAGACAACACGATGGCGCGAACGAAGCTGCGGCCGATTCCGAGCGGCAGGATGTCGCCGCGCGCCGTGCTCGCGTTCGGCGTCGCGCTCGCCACCGCGGCGACGTTCCTCCTCGCGCTGCTCGCGAATGTCCTGACCGCGGTGCTCGCGCTCGCGGGATTCTATTTCTACGTCTTCATCTACACGCGCTGGCTGAAGCGCTCGAGCCCGCAGAACATCGTGATCGGCGGAGCGGCCGGAGCTTTCCCGCCGCTCGTGGGATGGGCCGCCGTCACCAATGGAGTGGATCTCACCGCCCTGTATCTCTTCGCCATCGTTTTTTACTGGACGCCGCCGCACTTCTGGGCGCTGGCACTGCTGAAGCAGAAGGACTACGGCAACGCCGGCGTTCCGATGGCTCCGCTGGTGTGGGGCGAGCGCGAGACCATGAACCAGATGCTCTGGTACATGTTCATCCTCATCCCCGTGACGGTCCTGCCGGTGGCGTTCGGGACGCTGGGCCTGATCTACCTGGCGAGCGCGCTCGTTCTCGACGGGATTTTCCTCGGCGCCATCCTGAAGTTGCGGGCGACTGCGGCGTGGCAGGTACACGCGTGGTGGCTGTACCGATTCTCGCTGCTCTACCTCGCGCTTCTGTTCGCCGCGATGGCGCTCGACCGCGTCATTGCGCGTCCGTAGCGGGATTCACGGGAGCACCTCGATTCCCGAACCTGAGCGTCACCGTCGCGCCCGCCGGTCCGATGGTCACGGGATGGCTGGTCACGCCGAGCGCGGGATGCCACGCCTTCAGAGTATACGAGCCCTGTGGAACGCCGTCGAAAGCGAAGCTGCCGGCCCTGCCGGTCACGGCGAAGTACGGATGATCGAACGCCGCGACCCAGGCGCGCATCCACGGATGCGACGTGGACTTGATCTCCAGCAGCGCCGGAGCGGCGAGCTGCCTGTCGAGCGGTATCACCTGCCCCGCGTCGGTGAACGGGAGGTCGGTCACCGTCTCTCCGGTACGCGTGTCCACCGCGAAGTTCCGGTAAATCACGGCGTCGTCGTTCCTGACGTTCAGCGTGCCGCCCGCCACCACTGCCTGCACCGAGGGCGTGAATCTGCACTTCTCCGCGACGAGCTCGAAGCGTTTCGCGGCGGGAAGCGGACGACCGGTGCGGATGTCGGCGAGCCAGACGACGACGTCAGCGAGCGCGCTGTCCTGCAGCACCAATGTGGGCACCGTCACGGACGTTCCGCACACGCTCTGGTCCCGCGCGGGCGTGGCGACGGAGTCCGCGAGCCTGGTTCCAGCGAACAACACTCTGCCGGCGAGGCGGACTCCGTTGGCGACGGGAACCGGCTTGTAGGGTTCTGCCGGGACGTCGATTACAGCGATACGCGGTCCGCCGCCATTGGGCGCCTTGGCGTACGCGGGCTCCTCCCCACGCGAGCATGCCTGCAGGGTCAGTGCGAAAAGAGCGGCCGCGACGGGGGAAAGACGGGAGACAGAGCGTTCGAGTGCCATTGAATAACGCTAACGCACAAACAATACCGGGGCGGTCGCATCTTTCCGCGCGCGCGGGGCCGCGCGCCCGGGCTCGAACGGCGCTCGCGATCGCGCTGCTGCTGGCCCCGCTCGGGTGTGCGCTCCTTCGATCATCGCCGCGTCCGCCGGAAGAATGGTCGGTCATCTCGTTTCCGGGCGAGTCGCCCTGGAAGCTGACAGCCGATGTCCCTGTGCCGGTCCGTACCGTCGCGCGCGCGTGCGCGGCTCCCGATACCGTGACGTTCGTGCTGCAGTTGCAGTGCGAACCCGGCGACAGGCACTTCGATCGGCACCACCTCATCGTGACGAATTGGACGCGGTCCGGGTACAGACCCGATGTCCTCAGGGCGCTCATGGCGCAACCCGAGGGACGGCTGCGCTTCGCGGGCCAGGCGGCGGCCCTGGCGCGGGCGGACAGCTACGAGGGTGTGCTGTTGGATCTGCGACTGCTGGGTCCGCGCGACGTAGACGCGCTCGTCGCGCTGGTGAGCGTGACCGCGGACTCCGTGCGGTCGAGCGGCATAAATTCTGTGGGAATCGTCGTCCCCGTCGCGGACACCGCGGCCTACCCCGGGCGCCACCTCGGGGCGGCGACCGACTTTCTCGCGCTGCGAATGGAGCTGGAGCCGGCGACCCCCGGACCGGTCACGCCGCGGGACAGGA
The DNA here is from genome assembly GCA_937867645.1 of uncultured Gemmatimonadota bacterium. Lineage (GTDB taxonomy): Bacteria > Gemmatimonadota > Gemmatimonadetes > Gemmatimonadales > Gemmatimonadaceae > JACDCY01. Next base: position 4,559 of record CALMKE010000152.1, read on the forward strand.
TGTCCCGCCTGATCGGCGCGCGCGCCGCGGAGATCGGCGCTCACCGCGTGATGCTGCTGGTTCCGGTCTCCGGCTACATCTGGCGCTCCGGAGAGGCGCGCATGCGCGTGTCGTACCGCGAGGCCGTGACGATCGCGCGTGACTGGGGCGTGGAGCTCACGCGCGACGAATCGAGCGCGACGCTGCGGGCGCGCGCGCCGGGCCGCGGCGAGATCTGGGTGAATGACGCCGAGTTGATCGCCGGCATCCTCCGTGACGCGAGGCGGCTCGGAGTCAGAAAGTTTGCCCTGTACGGGCTCGGCGACGAGGACCCGGCGATCTGGTCGGCCGCGGCCGAGCCGGCGGTCACACGATGATCAGATCCCGCTGAATCTGGCGCGGCGTTACGACGAGCTCCGGCGCCATGAAGGCGTTGACCTCCGTCCGCATCCCCACATCCCCCCGCAGGTAGATCCCCGGCTCGATCGAGAAACCGACTCCGGGCAGCAGCGTGCGCTCCTCCCGCGTCTCGAGGTTGTCCAGGTGCGGCCCGGAGCCGTGCAGGTCGCGCGGATCTATCGAGTGTCCCGTGCGGTGAATGAACTGCGCTCCGAAGCCACGCTGCTCGATGACTGCCCGGGCGGCGTCGTCCACTTCTCCGCCCCGCACCGGCGCGGATTTCTTCAGCCGCTCACGCAGCAGCGCGACGGCCGCGTCGCGAGCGTCGCGGATCGCCTCCCACACCTGAACGCTGCGCGCATCCGGCTCGCCCAGCGAGCCCATCCATGTCTGGTCCGCATAAACTCCGCCCGCTTCGCGCGCCCAGAGATCGATCAGGAGAATCGCTCCGCGCTCGATCGGCGCCGACTCGCTCGCCGTCGGCTCGTAATGCGGGTTCGCCGCGTTCGGCCCGATGGCGACGATCGGACCGTGATCGGTCTCCAGCTTCGCCTTGGCGAACTCGTCGAGGATCCACCGGTGCAGCTCGTACTCCTTCATGGCGGCGCCGGATTTCGAGCGCTGCCCGGCCAGCTCGAACGCCGCGTGCGCGATTTTCGCGATCGTCTCCGCGGCCCGCCGGTGTGAGGCGAGCTGCTCCTCGTTCCAGACCGCGTAGAAGCGCGTGACGAGATCGGCCGAAGACTCGACCGTTGCTCCGGCTGCGCGCACCATCTCGATGACGCCCGCCGGCACGCGATCGAGATAAGGCACAGCGTCGCCGGCGGAATATTCCATCGCTACGCGCTTTCCGCCGACGATCTCCGCGAGCATGGACTCGAGCGCGCGCCAGCCGCTGTACTCGACCTTCTTCCATTCTTTCGGCCAGTTCTTCCACGGCCCCTGCTCGATCGCGTGCGAGATGGCGACCGGCTG
>CALMKE010000153.1 GCA_937867645.1 uncultured Gemmatimonadota bacterium
CTCGAAGTCTATGCGGCCCTTCAGACGCTGCTCGATGCCGCGATCGCGAATCTGGCGAGCGGCGCGGGCGCCGGTCCTGGCACCAAAGACCTGGTTTACAGCGGCAACGCGACCAAGTGGATTCAGCTCGCGCATACGCTGAAGGCCCGCTACTACATGCACGTCGCCGAAGTTGACGCGTCGGCGTACGCCAAGGCGAAAGCCGAAGCGGCGCTGGGAATTTCCTCCCACGCGAACGACTACACGACCGTGCACGCCGGCACCGCTGGTGAGCAGAACCTGTGGTATCAGTTCACCCAGATCCAGCGGACGGAATACATCTCGCCCGGCGAGTACCTCGTCGAGCTGATGAAGTCCCGCGGTGATCCACGTGTGGATGAATATTTCATTCCAGGGTCAACCGGCGAGGTGTTGGGCGCGGCGCCTGGCGAAGGCTACACCGGCGAGCTGGCCGAGCTTTCCGCGGCACGCGGTGGCCCCGGTGGCGCGGCTTCGCCGCAGCCAATCGTGACGTACGATGAGAACGCTCTGATCTGGGCTGAGGCCGCTTACAAGACCGGAGATGCGGTCACGGCATTGGCCAAGCTGAACGAGGTCAGGACGCATCATGGTCTGGCCTCGGTGACGCTCACCGGAGCCGCGCTGCTTCAGGAAATCATGCTGGAGAAGTACGTCTCGCTCTTCCAGAGCCTGGAAGTGTGGAACGACTGGAAGCGGACGTGCATACCTGATCTGACGCCTGCGCTGGGCGCCCCGATCATTCCTGCCCGTTTCTTCTATCCGACGGACGAGAGGCAGACGAACACCAACATTCCGCCTGTCAGCTCGCAGCCGCTTCGGAACCCGAACGATCCCGCCAACGCTGGCTGCAACAGCCAGAACTAGGCGCGGCGCAGTACGCACGCGAAACAGCCCGACCGAAAGGTCGGGCTGTTTTTTTTCCCCCGAGGATGGCGCGAGCTATCTGGCGAACTGTTGGACCGCGTTCGCGATTTCCCGCTCCAGGTACCCCGTGGAGCTGCACTGCACCGGGTGCGAGCTCACCGAGATGTCGTGCCCCGTGGCCTGCACCCGGGTTCGGAGGAGCGTCGCCGCGGGTCCCACCGAGTCCACCCGCGTAGCGACGAAAAGAGCAATGGTGTAGTTGTCCGCGCG
>CALMKE010000154.1 GCA_937867645.1 uncultured Gemmatimonadota bacterium
CATCGAAAAAAAAGAGGACTGCTTCCGCAGTCCTCTTTTTCTGGCGCCATCGCTCTTTTAGTTGTCCTTCGGCCTCGACATCACTTCCGCCGGCTTTGCTTCGCGCTGAATGGGCGGCGCACTGCGCACAACCGGATCACTGCGAACGATCGGCTGCGAAGTCGGGGCAGCCTGGCGCTGAGGCGCCTGACGGAGAACCGGAGCACGCTCGATTGGCGTTGCGCTCGCGCTTCTGACTTTTTCAAAAGTCTCGGCTCGCTGCGTTGACGTTTCGCGGCTGACGGGGCGCCCGAGCGGACCGTCTTCCTTGTCCTTGAGAATCGGACTCACTGGCATCCCGACATACGTGTCGGAGCCGTTCCGTCGCGCCAGTACTTCAAAAATTTCCCGCGCAGCTTCACCGGTATATGTGCCGGGAGCGGACGTCTTGAGCGCAGGCTTGGGAATGTTCGCGGAATCGACCTGTGCGGAGTCCCGCGGAGGAAGCACGCGGAGTGGCAAGACGATATAGCGAACCCGGCCGCACGCGTCCGTTCCATAACGCACTATCTGATATCCAGGCTGTGACGCTGTTGGCTGAACAATCGTGTAACCATAACCACCCAGGCCGTACGTCCAGTTGCTGGAATACCCATAAGGTGAGTAACCGTACGCGGAAATGCCCAGACATGGATTGGCGGTGGCTACCTGATATCGGTCTGCACCGAATCTCAGGTAGTCATGCCCAAAACTCTGGCCTTTGGCGGTGACAGCGCGGCCGAGCGTGTATACGGCGCTGGATGGATCGCGATAGCGAACGAGCTCCCGGATGGCTTCCTCGTTCCAGAAGGGTCCATCGGAGATCGCCGCGAAATTAAATGGCGTCCTGGAAGCGATGACGAGGACGGAGCCAGCCGAATAATCTTCCGTTACGCTGCTGATGTACGACGCATAGCGGGCGGAATAGCCGTCATAGTAGCCCGTTCGTGCACGGGAAAATCCCGAAAAGAATTCAGGGAGCCGAAGCGACTTCGCGGCTTCAAAACGAATGAGATCGTCGGGACTCGCAGGACTCAGCACTGTCACGCGGCCATCGCGGTCGATCCCAACGGCCAGGACGTACGCCGGCTCGCTAAGCGACACAGTCGGCTCGATAGTGCCGAAGGCATTGTAGGGTTGGGAAGTGACTCGGACCCTCGGCGCACCTTGCTGTGCACCAGCCTGCAGAGGGGTTGCAACCAATACTGCGGAAATTCCGGTGATCAGGAAGAATGCCTTGCGCGCCATTTTTACCTCCCGCAGCGACCCGCTGCACAAGTTCCCACGACTCCAGTCTAAGCTCCGGACCTCCGGTTGGCTACCTGCAAAAACTGTAGTCACTTAGCTTGCTCGGATGGCCTTACCGCAACTGCTGGATGAGCTGGAGCTGTTACCCGAGTTCGGGAACATCGTTGACGCAATCCCGGCTCAGGGAAATCTGATACACCTTGGCGGGCTTTTTGGGTCCAGCGATGCGCTGTTCCTGGCCGCCCTCGCCCGGCGGCTTCCGACCCGGTTCTTTGTAGTTCTTGCTCCCCATGTAGGTGATGCAGAGCGCTGGCTCGCCGACCTGGAGTCAATCGGAGGGAGCGGAGTTGCTTTCTATCCCCCCCGCGAGGCGTTCGGGGAGTCAGAACCGCATGCAGAAATTGCCGGCGAGCGTGTGGAGACCCTGGAACGCATAGCCAGGGGCGGCGAGTCAGGGATCCGCATCCTGCTCACGACCGCGCGTGCAGTGATGGAAAAGACCCGGCTTCCGCGCACACTCGCAGCTGCACGGCTCGAGCTGCGAAAAGGCGATGTAAGGCGGCCGGACGACCTGGCACTTCACCTCGAGTCAATCGGGTTCGAGGAAGTAGAAATGGTCGAGGATGTCGCGCAGTTCAGCCGCCGTGGCGGGATCTTCGGCCACGATGAAGCGGCCTGCCATGCCGTAGACGCCTTCCCGCACGACGCGCGAGAGCACGGCGACCCCCGCCGGCGCCTCGATCTCGCCGAGGTCCCGTAACGTCGGCACGAATGCCCGGAACAAGAAATCTCAAGAGGTAGAACGATGGCAAAGACCAGCACGGCCAAGACCAATGTCGGTGGCGTCGTCGGCCGCATCACCCAGGTGACGGGCGCCGTCGTCGACGTCCAGTTCGACGGCCACCTGCCGGCGATCCTGAACGCGCTCGAGACCGACAACAACGGCAACCGCCTGGTGCTCGAGGTCGCCCAGCACCTGGGCGAGAACTCGGTGCGCACGGTGGCGATGGACTCCACGGAAGGCCTCGTGCGCGGCCAGGAGGTGTCCGACACCGGCCAGGCCATCTCGGTCCCGGTGGGCGACGGCACGCTCGGGCGCATCATCAACGTCATCGGCGAGCCGGTCGACGAGGCGGGCCCGGTGCCGGCCGAGACGCGCCGCGCCATCCACCAGCCGGCGCCGAGCTACGCCGAGCAGTCGACCGAGGCGCAGATCCTCGTCACCGGCATCAAGGTCGTCGACCTGCTGGCGCCCTACGCCAAGGGCGGCAAGATCGGCCTGTTCGGCGGCGCCGGCGTCGGCAAGACCGTGCTGATCATGGAGCTGATCAACAACATCGCCAAGGCGCATGGCGGCTATTCGGTGTTCGCCGGCGTCGGCGAGCGCACCCGCGAGGGCAACGACCTCTACCACGAGATGATCGAGTCGGGCGT
>CALMKE010000155.1 GCA_937867645.1 uncultured Gemmatimonadota bacterium
GGCAGTATTGAGGTAATACCAGACAGCGCGCCGCGCGTTGATCCAGCTGACCGGGCGCGTGCGAATCTCTGCTCGCGTGAGGGTCAGCGTTCGCGGGCTGCTTCCCGTACGATCGACGGTGATCGTGACCGTGGACGCGTTCGGTCCGCGCACCGCGTCGGCAACGGCCTGCTGCGTCCAGCCGGTCGTGGCTTTTCCGTCTATCGCCACGATCTGGTCGCCGGCCGTGATCCCCGCCTGCGCCGCGGGCCCGTCCGGCGAGACCGCTACGACGACGGGGACGCCTGTGCTCGCGTCTATCTGAACTCCGATTCCGCCGTAGGTGAAAGCTGTTGATTGCGCGCCGAGCGCGGCGGGCAGTAGCAGGAAAGCGGCTGCGATTGAGCGAATGTTCATTTAGACAACCTGGACAGATTTGCCGGTCAGGGCGCGGAATGGCGCTGTACGCTCACCCCACGGTCGCCGATGGTCGCCGTCTCCCCTCCGACCACGATCATCTTTTCGCTCGATCCAGCGCGCTCTATCACCAGAACGCCAGAATTCACGCGCACTACATCAGGCATGCCCGGCGACGCGATGAACTCGACGTCGCTGCCTCGTATTGTCAGGACTGTGCCACTCGGCGTGCGCACTTCGATGGTCTTGAGCTTGAAAACACCGAGCAAAAAGTCATAAGCGGCCCGCCGGTCACTCGGCGGGACCGCGCGGAGCGTTTCCAGGAGACGCGATCGCGCCGGGTCGATGTCCAGAACAGCGCTCCACCACCTCAGACTGCCGCTGTTAAGCGAAAGCGATACGGCCTTCCTTTCAGCCGGAGCGTCAGTCGCCAAAGGAACCTCGGCAACGGCAACGTCGGTGCCCGAACGGACTTCCAGGCGATGATTATCGCGCGCCGAAGCGTGCATCACGCCCGTTGGCCCGGTGACGTAGCGCACATCCGGCGTGAGGCGTTGGCGCACAGTCATCTCGATCGGAGGCGGCAGTCGCGGATCGGGGTTGTCTACGAGCGGCTCGGCCGCGTAAACGCTCACCTCACCTCTTATCTCGACGGTGAGCTCGCTCGCCGACGCCAGATTCCACCGTGGCGCCCCACGCGAGCGCCGCGTGGACGGCGCTGGCTCCCGACCCTGAAAGCGAGTGACCCGGTACAGCGTGGACCGTGTGCGCGCGACCGCTTGCCGCTCGCTCTCTTCCGCGCGCTGATGATCCTGTCGCGCCTGCGCAAGTGCGCTGTCGATCGCGCGACGCTGCCGCGCGAGCTCGCCCAACAGCTGCGCCCGCTCCACGTCGCTGAGCGTCTGGTCATTACGCGCGAGCTCCTCGACGTCGGACAGGAACTCACTCTGTTGTGCAACAGAGTCCACCGCGGCTGCCCGCTGAACGCGCTCGGCAGTGGCGGCCTTCCGCTCGGCGACCGCGGCGCCGACTTCCCGCGCGGCATCGCTCGGCAGCTCCGGAGCGTCGGGCGGGACGTCGAACTCCGGTCCGCCGCCGTCGATGATCTCCATGGCGACGTCGAGCGCCGATTCGCGCTCGTCGCCCGGCGCGTACTCGGTCCGCCGCAACAGGTGCGCTGCCCGCCGCAGATGACGCAGGTCAACGACCATCGGGTCGCCGAGGTCTGGCATCGTGGTCTTCTCGCCGCACGCCATGAAGGTGCAGCTGGTCTGATCGCGCGCCATCAACTGGCTATTTGAAAGATCCGTCTGCCCGGTGTCTCCGTCGAAGCGAAACCCGATTTCGGCCGAGGGCGAACCGAGCCGGATTTCCAGTTGCGGCTCCGCTGAGAGGCGGAGCTGCGAGCTCAGGCGCTGCCACGTCGCTTCCCGCGCGGCCGCGGCGGCGATCGAGTCGCGAACGAACTGGTCGCGCCGCGCGATCTCCGCGGCCACTCGCGCCCGTTCCCTGGCCGCGCGTCGCTCTCTCCCCTGACGCTCGATGTTGGCAAGCCACTGATTCACCGCGACGCCGGCGTTGAACGCGCTTTGGAGCACCTCGCTTTGCGAGCCGGATGAACTGGAACTGCTCGCGGTCGTCTTGCAGCTGCCGCCGGCCGTCGGCGGGGTACCCGAACCGTCATAGACCGGCACACCGTTTTTGCACGTGAACGCCCACCCACCGCCCGTGCTGACTGGTGGTTGTGCGCTCACGGTCACGGAGAATGCGCAGGTGACAACGAGGAGAATGATGGCGACTTTCATGTTCTATTCCTGTGCTGAAGCTGGCGGATGAGGGTCATTCGGGAGTTGCAAGCGCTCGCCGCGCGTTGTCTTCCCAGAGTATGATCTTCTCGCGAGCCGGTGTGGCTTCGCGACTGTCGGGCTCGAGCAGGAGAAAGCGGCGCATGTAGCGCGCGGCCTCTTTCCAATCCTCGACGGATTCGTACAGCAACGCGAGATTGAAGTTGCCGGACGGCCACGTGGGATCTGCCTGAAGGGCGGCTTCGAACTCGTCGATAGCGCGGAAGTACTCCCGGGCACGAATGGCTCCTTCGGCGAGCACGCGATGCTCGTCGGCCACCGCCGAGAGCCGCGGCTTCTGGTCGCGCGCGCGCCACGCTGCCGCGCGGGCAGCGAATTCCGCTTCGGGGTCCGCTGCCGGGGCCGGCTCGGAACGCGCCGCGACTCGCGCGTCGTGCAACGCTTGCAGGAACGCCTCCGCCTCTGCCCTCGATGCGAAGTAAAAGCCGCAGTAGTCGGACGGCTTGCACACCTCACCCGGCCTGCGATCCGTAGCAACCGACACTTCGGCGATCCAGATGGAGCCTTTGCTGACGAGAGCCATGTCGCCGTCGCGCAGCGAGACGATGCGACGCACGCCTGGACTGAGTGTGTCCGAAAAGGAGATCTCTGCCGGCGTCGATCGAATTCTTCGAGCTCGCAACCCGTCATTAGGGACGCCGCTCGACACGTAGCGGTGAACCTTGGCGCGCCGCAAATGCGCCAGGAGCTCACGCTCGGCTGCCGGCCACGAGAGCACCGCATTGGTCGCCGGCGCAAATGCCAAGCGCCGGGCCGGACTCCGCTGCGCGCCCGCGCCAGGGGCCGCGGCCAGATCGACGAGCAGCAGTCCCGCGAGGGTGAGGACCAGCAAATCACGCTCGTGTCTCATCACTCGCGCCCTCCCCGCGCCCGGTCTTCCCACAACACGATTTTCTCGCGCGCCGCCGCGGCTTCGCGACTGTCCGGCTCGAGCAACAGGAACCGGCGCATGTAGCGCACGGCTTCGCCCCAATCCTCCACCGCTTCGTACAGCAGCGCGAGATTGAAGTTGCCCGACGGCCACGTCGGGTCCGTCTCGAGCGCGGCCTCGAATTCCCGGATCGCACGAACGTAGTTCCTGGCTCGAGTGGCGTCCTCCGCGAGCAAACGATGCCGGTTGGCCGCATCCGAGAGCCGCGGCTTCGGGTTCCGCGCTCGCCACAACGCGGCCTGCCGCGCGAATTCCGTCTCGGGATCGGGGAGCGCGCGCCGCGCGATCACGGCGTCATGCCACGCTTGCAGGAACGCCTCAGCATCGGTCTTGTTTCTGAACCAGACGGCGTGGTACGCGCTCGAGAGCGCCACTGGGTTCGCGCTCGTGATCTCCGTCTCCGATAGCGTGCGTGCGCGATCGGTCTTGGGTATCAACGCCTGCCACGCACCCGGCATAAAGCGGCCGACGTCTTCCAAGAGCGGCTTCGCGTCCACGAACGGTACGACCGAGCTCCGTCCGCTCGAGTCGCGTGGCAGCTCGATGCCCCGAGGAGTCGCCCGTCCGTCCTGGTTGGCGCCCGTCGCGCGGGTAAGCGCGTCCGTGAGATTCCGCTCAGCGACGGGCCACGACACCGCGGGGCTCGGCGCCGGCACAAACACAGCGCGCTGGTAGCTCACGGAAGCGACACACGCCGCCGCGAACACGAGACAACCGTACGCGGCGAACCTCCGTGTGCGTCCAATCAGCGTGGTGGCGGCCGGCATCACGGCTGACCGCCCGCGCGGCGAGCTCGTTCGTCCCAGAGGATGATTTTCTCTTTGGCAGCAGTCGCTTCGCGACCATCCGGTTCCAGCAGAAGGAAGCGCCGCATGTAGCGGGCTGCCTCGCTCCAATCCTCTACGGCCTCGTACAGTAGCGCGAGGTTGAAGTTGCCCGACGGCCAGGTTGGGTCCGTTTCCAGCGCGGCCTCAAATCCTTCTATCGCGCGGTCATAGTCCCTGGCGCGCGTGGCGTCTTCCGCAAGGAGGCGATGCCGGTTGGCCGCTTCAGATAGGGGCGGCGACGGGTTGCGCGCGCGCCAGACTGCGGCACGCCGCGCAAATTCCGCTTCCGGATCGTCCGCCGATGGGTCGGCTCTTGCGGCGGAAAGTCGCGCGTCGTGCCACGCTTGCAGAAGCGCCTCGGCGTCGGATCGCGACGAGAAGTAGAATCGGAAATACTCCGTGGTGTCATCGTAGCGCTGCGTCCTGCTCCTTCGACCAGACGCACTGGATGCGCGTAGTGGGATGCCCGCGCCCCAGACCTTGTCCAGCCACATGTCGATCAGGACGAGGTCCCCCTCCGCAAACCTCACGACACGACGAGCGCCTGCTTCGCGGCTGTCCGAAAACGAAACATGTTGCGGATTGACACGAACTCGCCGGGCGTAATCGCGGTACTCGTTCCGCAGACGATTCGCAGTCGGACGCGGGAGCCGCGCACCTTGCAACGCTCGGACAAGGTTTTCCCGGGCGACCGTCCAGGGCACGACCTCGGTGCCGCTTGGAGTGAAGATGACAGGCGGGTTGCTCGGCGCACGCTGGGCGAACGCGGTGCTCGTGGCGAAGAACAAGGAGGCGGCAGGCAACAATGCGGGCAAGATCCTACTCATCGGTGCGATCTTCTCCGAGGGCTGGGTTGGAAGCTGGGCGGATGCCGGCGCAAAACGTCTACGCCAGGCCCCGTTTTCGCAAGGAAACGGGTGCCGCAACGCTACCTATATGTAAAGGCGGTCAGCCGGGGGTCAGAATCCGGTCAGATGCCTGTTGAAGGGCAAAACAATCTTCCCCGGCGCGGGCGGAGCAGTGTCACCAGCCGACCGAGAACATCGCCAGTATGCCCACCTTGTTCGTCGTGCGATAGCGAATCTCCGTCTCGCCGTTCGGCAGCGGCTCGTTAGGCTTGATGCCGTCGCCAAGCACCTGCACGCGCGGATCCCACACGAGGGCGAGTCCGAGGTTCAGGCTCGTGTCGTTTTCCGCCTCCCTGAACCCGAAGACCAGTCCGCCTCCGAAGGATTCGACGATCTCATCCGAACCCAGACGCAACGTGACGAACGGCCCCATGCTGATGAGTGGGACCTTCTTGACCACCGCGCCGGTCGGCACACAGCCGCCGGGCATCTCCGCCGCCAACACCCATTCATTTCCCACCTTGACGAGCTGCTCGGACTTAAGCGGCTTGATGAATTTGTGCAGCTCAAGGATCGGCCCGAACTGGACGTCGTCGTCCTTCTGAACTCGCACCACGCCGCCGACTAACTCGGCCTCCTGCACTCTCGCGTCGCCGAAGCTGAAGACGGCGCCGTAACCGCCTCCAAAGCCGAGCGACTCGAAGTTTTCTTTGGCTTTCTCCACCCGCAGCCCTTCTTCGTTGCGGAGGGTCTGCGAGCCGGGGCCCTGGCAGAGCCGAAGTGCCTCAAGCTGTTTTACCGCACTGGAATCGGCTTGCCCATGCGCGACGCTCGGTATGAGTGACGCCACAGCGAGTATGACGGCTAGCGCTTTCATGCGGGCCCCTTTTGTGAGAGGTGACCGCGCAAAAAAGACCGCTCTTGCCCTCAGCCGTCAACTACTACTGATAGGAGTGTTCGAGGCCGTGGAGGCCGTGTGCCACCTCGCGCTCCGTACCATCCTGCGGCCGCCAAAGCTACCGCTGGGCCGGAGCAGGCCCGCTGTTGCACAGCGACCGCTCGATTTTCCAGCCTTCGGGCGAGTCGTGTACCCACAAGAGAGCGCAGCTCCCCTGGATGTCCGTGTCTGCGCTTCCCTTCGGCTGCACCGTCCCCGTAAAGGAGGCCACCTGGAAAACAGTGTCACCGAAAACGGAGAGGTCTTCCGTGGTGTACGCCAGCCTTTTCACGGGCGCGGCGTCGATCCACGAAGCTACGGCGGATCGCACCGCTTCGCGGCCGCGCGCAGGCGCCATCCCCGCAGGACGCACGACCGCGTTCTCGGAGTAGGCTTCGACGAGGCCCTCCATGTCGGCGGCCATCTGCAGCGCGTCCACGCCGTCGCGAATCAGCGGCTCATGTACATAGAGGTGGAACAGGCGCACCTCGGCCTCGGCGATCTTGCGCACCGATTGCGCATAGACGCGGACGAGCTGCAGGACGGCAACGAGCGGGAACCCGGCGTCCAGCACCTCGGCGATCCGCTTCATCGCTTCCACGTCCTGCTCGGTCAGGGTGCCCTCGAGCGCCGTCGGCGTGCCCAGCAGCGACATGATGCGCTCGATCAGCTCTTCCTCCAGGCCCGAAAGCTCGGCGGCCTGCGCCCTGGTGTACGCGCGCTCGCTGCGCGGGATCAGATCCTCGACGTAGCCGAAGGCCAGACGGCCGTCGCGCGCGGCGCGGCGCAGGGCGTTCAGGGAGTGGCCGCGCTCCCGCATGCGCGCCACCACGCGAGCCTGCGCCGCGGCGGCGCGGGTCCAGCGGCCGCGCTTGACGGGCACCACCCGGGCGCCCGCCCAACGCTGGAGCGTCGAGGCCGAGACCCCGGAGATCCGCGCCGCCTCGCTGAGTGAGATCTCCTCGTCAGGCACGCCGCCCGATCCTCTCACGAAGCGCGGCTCGCGTGTGTGACCTGCCGCCGGGGAATTGCCGTTGACTCCCGCGGCCGGCAGGCGTAGCCTCCGCCACATCAGATAGGCAAGAGGCCGCAGTGGGCCCCGCGCCGCTCGCCCGCCCCTCGGCGACTGGGGCGTCGGCCGGCGCGGAGTCCGCGAGGTGCCGATGGTTTGCAGGCACCGAAGGCCGACCCAGCGGGCCGTAGAGCCCGCGGACGACGGGGCATCGCGACCCCGTCGTCCTTTGTTTCAACCCGTCAAGCTCAGGACAGCGCGAGGTGCGGATAGCGTTCGCGCACGAGGCGGCGATAGGGCTCGACCACAAGGCGCAGGACCGGGAGGAACAGCAACGCCACCCGCGACTCGCCCGTACAGCGAACCCGCCCTCTGGCGATTGCGATCGCCAGGCTCTCCTTACCCTGCAGGTACGCGTTCGCGGTGGCGGAGTCCATTCGCAGCTCCAACCGGGCACGGCCTCCCCGATCGTCGAATCCCCAGCTGAGGTGATGCCGAGGGTCGTCGCTGGCCCGCATCCGCACCACGAGGTCGAGGTCCGTCAGCTCGAGGCGCAGCGAGATACCCGCCGCGCGGAGGATCGAGCCGGCGCGCTCGTCCGCGTCGAGCTCGTGCATCGTGCGGTCGAGAACGTCGCGGAACTCCGCCGCCGTGACCGACTCCGAACCCCTCGTGACAGTTGCAGCCATCTCCCGCGGGCAGTCTAGACCCGTCAGAGAAAGGCGCCACCCCGTTTGACGAGGTTCTCGTAGACCTTCGCCTGGATCGTCTCCCGCACCCGCTCGGAGAGGTCGAACACGAGCGCGCGGTCCCCCGCTGCCTCCGGCGGATGCTCGTCCAGGGTGATGGGCTCGCAGAACTCGATCCGCCACTTGGACGGGAGCGGGACCAGCCCGAGCGGCCCCAGCCACGGAAAGGTCGGCGTGATCGGCACGAAGGGGGCGCCCAGAGCGCGCGCCAGCGCGGGCGCGTCGGCGACCTTGGGGTAGATCTCCTCGGACCCCACGACGGCAACGGGGACGATCGGGGCCCGCGTTCGGAGGGCGACCTCCACGAATCCACCACGTCCGAAGCGCTGCAGCCGGTAGCGCTCCGAGAACGGTTTGCCCGTCCCCTTGATTCCCTCCGGGAACACCATCACCAGCTCGTCGCGGCGCAGGAGCGCCTCGGCGTTTGTGGGGCTCGCGGGGATCCCCCCTACGCGCCGCATGAACGTGGAGAGAAACGGCAGGATGAACGCCCAGTCCAGGACCATGAAACGCGGCCAGCGCGGCAGCGGATGCTGCTTCATCAGCGCCAGGGTCATCATCGAGGCGTCGAACGGAAACAGCGATCCCGCGTGGTTCGCAACCAGCAGGGCGCGGCCGTGGGCCGGCACGTTGGCGAGGCCCTCGGCCTCCACCCGCCACCAGATCTCGTAGAGGAACTCGAACAGCGGGAACACCGCCTCGGCGAACTGCTCGTCGAATCCCCACTCGTCCTCGCGGTACTCACCGCGCAGGCGCTGCACGATCGCCCGGAACGCAACCTGGAGCGAATCGGGGAGCGCTCCCAGTGCCCCGCTCGCGGCCGCGAGCGGATCCATGCCGCCCTCCACGCCGGAGCGGACCTGCTGCAGAAACGACGCCAGCCCCTCGATCCCCTCGTCGACCGCGGGACCGCGGTCGCCATCTGCGCCGCGTTCGTCGCTCACCGGCTTCCCGCGAGCCGCGCCAGC
>CALMKE010000156.1 GCA_937867645.1 uncultured Gemmatimonadota bacterium
GGACTGATCGACACCGGCGGCATCAGGTACGTGCACGAGCTGCAGGACATCGAGACGCTCAACCAGCGCGCGATGCGCGGCGAGCTGGAAGTGACGGCCGTCTCGATCCACGCGTACGCGCACATCGCCGACAGGTACGCGCTGCTGCCGCACGGCTGCTCGATGGGCGACCAGTACGGGCCGCGGCTCGTGGGGAAGCGCGTATTCACCGCGGAGGAGCTGGCCGGCAGGCGCGTCGCAACCCCCGGACCGCTGACGACCGCCACCCTCGCGCTGCGTCTGTTTCAGCCGAAGGTCGAACCCGTCCACATGGCCTTCGACAAGGTCGAGGACGCGGTGCTGGCGGGCGACGTGGACGCGGGGATGATCATCCACGAGGGGCAGCTCACGTACGAGACCCGGGGACTCCGGCTGATTGCCGACATGGGCGAGTGGTGGTTTCGCGAGACCGGGCTCCCGCTCCCGTTGGGCGGAAACGTCGTGCGCAAGGATCTCGGTCCCGATCTGATCCGAACCGTCTCCCGCCACCTGCGCGAAAGCATTGCGTACGCTTTGGAGCACAGGGCGGGCGCGCTGGACCACGCGATGCAGTACGCCCGGGGGCTGGATCGCGGCACCGCCGACGAGTTCGTCGGGATGTATGTAAACCAATGGACACTCGATTATGGTGCGACCGGCAGGGAAGCGGTTCAGGTTCTCCTGGATCGCGGACACGAGGCCGGGATCATCCGGAATCCGGTGGTGGTGGAGTTCGCGGATTAGCCGGGCCGCTTGACGCGGCGACATGCCTGTTGTATTCCGAAGTCGTGGCGCGGAGCGGTACCGCGCGTTGCCGGAGGGGGCACAGGTCGTGCAGACGACGGTGGCTCGCTCCATCGCTTTGATTGCGATTCAGCAGCTTCACTGAAAGGAGGCGTCATGCCGGGGAGAGATGGACTCGAGCGGGGTTTCAGCTTCGCCGATCGAGACGAAGACAGCGAGGACGTGCCCAGCTACGGCGGCGGTGGACGCGCGTCGTACGACGACGATGAAGACGAAGACGGCGGCGGTTGGGCGCTGAACAAGGACCACACCGAGAGCCTGTGGGACAGCGCCGAGGACCACGACGACGATGACGAGGAGCCCGGCGTCACGCCGGACGTCAGCGACGACGAGGATGAGGAAGCCGATCTCTTCGCAGTGACGGCGCCTCGTCGCCGCGGCCGGCCCAAGAGCGTCAAGCCGGCGGCTCCGATCGAGCCGAGCATCTTCGAGACCGGCGATCTCACCGGGCTGACCGGCACGCCCTCGACACCGGGCGCGGCCCAGAACACCGGCGCGGCCACGGGAATGGCGCCGGCATCCGGAGCGAGTGTCCGCGCCGGCACGAGCGGCGCGACCGCCTCGCGCGCCAACACCGGCGGCGCCGGCAAGACGTCGCGCCCGAGCGGCGGTACCGCCCCCAAGGCGGCCGCCGCGAAGAAGCCGGCCGCGAAGAAGCCGGCCGCGAAGAAGCCGGCCGCGAAAAAGGCGGCCGCGAAGTCGGGTGGCAGGAAGACCGCGGCCCGTTCCGGCTCGACGAGCGCGAAGAAGGCATCCGCGCGCGGCGGGTCCAGGGCCTCCGGCGGAAGCCGCGGGGCCAAGTCCAAGCGCGCCGCGGCAGGCGGGCGCGGAGCGAAGAAGTCGGCGGCCCGCGGCTCGGCGAAAAAGGGCTCAGCCCGCAAGCCTGCCGGTCGCAAGACCGCGGGCCGCGCGACCGGCCGGGCATCCACAGCTGGTGGCCGCGGTTCGAAAGCCAGCCGCGGGCGCGCCGCGGGCGGCGGCAGGGGCGCCGGCAAGTCGGCGAGCCAGCGTCGCGCCAAGGGGAGAGCCGCACGTCGTTAAAAGGCTTCGGCCGCGCGAATGTCTGAGGAAGCAACGAGGGTGGTGGCTGGAGGAGAGCGTGTAGCGCGGGTGCCCGCTCGCAAGAGCGGGCGCGCTACTAGCTCTCCGAAGCCACCACCCTCGTTGCTTCCCACGCACGGGAACAGTCGTTCGACGCAGGCCAAGCAGAACTAACTCGGAACCGAACATGGAAGAAGACGGCAACGCCAAACTCAAGAAGCTGCTGCTGTCAGGCGGTGCGATCGTCGGCGCAGCCGCGCTGTTCAACGCCTTCGCGCGCCAGGGCGTGGACCGCCTCACCAATCTCATCGGGGGCGAGGAAGGCGGCTTCAGCTGGCGCGGCCGGCGGATCGCGTTCACCAGGCGCGGCAGCGGGCCGGCGATGCTCTTCGTCCACGGCATCTATCCGTCGGCGTGGTCGTACGAGTGGCGGAACAACGTGGACTATTTCGCGCGCACCAACACGGTCTACACGATCGACCTGCTCGGCTTCGGGCGCTCGGACCGGCCCGCGACGCGCTACTCGGCGCGGCTGTACATCTCGCTGATCTCCGACTTCGCCGCGCAGGTCATCGGCACGCCGTGCGTGCTCGTCGCTTCGTCGCTGTCCGCCGCGTACGCGCTCGTGCTCGGCGCGCGCGACCCGCAGCGGTTCCCCGGGCTCGTGATCATCGCGCCGTCGGGGCTCGTGCGGCTCACCGAGACCGGCAGCATCGCGCTCGACGCCGGCCGGCTCGCGCTAGATTCGCCCGTGCTCGGCACCGCCGCGTTCAACGCGATGGTCTCGATGCGCGCGCTGCGCACGCACCTGCGCAAGAAATATTCGGACAACACCATGGTGACTTCGGAGCTCGTGCGGGTCGCGCACACGACCACGCATCAGCGCGGCGCGCGCCACGCGCTCGCGGCCGAGTTCGCCGGACAGCTCAACATCGACGTGTCACGCGCGGTACGGCGGCTGATGCAGCCGACGCTACTGGTGTGGGGGAGCGACAGTACGGAAGCGCCTCTGGACGAAGCGACGCGCTATCGCTCAATTCAGCCCGCGATCGAGCTCACTGTTCTGTCACCCGCGGGAGACCTGCCCCACGATGAGCGTGCCGAGGATTTTAATGTTATCGTTTCCGCATGGCTGAGTCGCCAGTCGCTCTCCTCCGCGCCCACTCCCGCCACGCTCCCTGGAACGCCCGAGGCCTCGCAGCGCATGTGACCGCGCTGGTGGACGCCGCCGGCTTGCGTCCCACCAATGCGTCGGCGCGCGCCGCCCCTACCGCGCGCGCGGTACGGTTCTACGTCGCGGGCGGGCTGATGGATCGTCCCGACGGCTCGGGCACCGCCGCGACGTACAACTACCGGCACCTGCTGCAGCTGCTCGCGATCAAGATCCGGCAGCGCGAGGGGCAGAGCCTCCAGGCGATCAAGCAGGAATTCTCCGGCGTCACCGGCGACGCGCTCGAGCGCAGGATCGCGACGTCCCTCGCGCCCGCGCTCGGCGCCGGCACCGCCGAGGCCGTCGCGCACGACGACGACCCGGCCAGGTCATGGCGGCGGGTAGAGGTTACCGAGGGAGTGGAGATCCATGTCCGGTCGGACGTATCAGCCGCGAGAGAGAACGCAATCGTGGCGATGCGAGAGGCCGTGAGAGCCGCGTTGGGACGCGAGGATGTTCGCGATTAGAACTACAACTGCGGGTTCGGGTAACAGGTCACAGGTTTGGGGTTTCCGGTTAACTGACTGGTGATTGGTACCGGGCCAATGGTTTCCGGTTTCTTGGTCACACCGTGAACCAATGACCCTTCACCGTTCACCGTTGACCGATTCGTTGACCCGCGACCTACAACGAATAACCTGTTACCCGAACCTGCCGTTGGCAGTTAACTCCTGACTTTCAACTTCCTGATCGGCGGCTCCCCCGTCACTTTCTCCCACCCCGCCGCCGCGCCGCGCTGAGACAGCAGCGTCGCCAGGCCCGCCGTTACCGCCGACGCCAGCGTGAATCCGATCGCTTTCCTCCACGGCTCTATCGGCAGCTCCTTCAC
>CALMKE010000157.1 GCA_937867645.1 uncultured Gemmatimonadota bacterium
CGTCCGCTCCCAGAACCAGTTGAAGGTCCGCCGCTGGAGCGTGTCGAGAAAGGCCGTCTGGCGCGGCGTGATCGCCGCGGGCGGCGCTTCGACGCGTCCACTTTGCATCGGCGCGCGCGGCGCGCACGCGACTACGGAGAGAAGGAAAACGGAAACGGCAAGGCGCGTTGGTCGGAACATGCGCATCAAGATTCCACCTCGGGGATCGTTTGCAAAACGAAATCGGCGCCGGCCGCAAAACGCGCGGCCGGCGCCGACTTTCCAGTTACTTCATCCAAATGTCTCCCCGACAGTTACCTGTAGCCGTACCGGAGCCCGACCTGCAACCGTCGTCCGAGACCGGCGCAGTTCGGCTTGCCGTACTCCGGATACGGGCCATCGGGCCTGAGCTGCGTGTTGAAGCAGCCGAAGTTGTCGCTGTTGAACACGTTGAACACGTCCACCAGGAGACCGGTGCTCGAGCCCCGCGCCAGCTGGAAGCCCTTCTCGAGTCGCACGTCCATGTTCTGGTATCCGAAGACGTGCCCGATTCCGAGGAACGGCCGAGTCGGCGTCTGGAACACATAAGTCTTTCTCTGCCCCGGCCCGTACCCGGCGCTCGCATCCTCCGCGTTCACCGCGATGCCGGACGCCAGGTTGACGATGGTGCTGAAGAGGAAGTCCTTCGGCAGACGGACGATGGCGTTGCCCACGATCGCATGTCGCTGATCGTTCGGCGCGCGCATCTTGGGCCGGTCCCCGACCGTAGGATATCTGTCGTCGAAGCCCCAGAAGATATCCTGGCTCTGTCCCTGCTCCTGCGACTTGGCGAGCGTGTAAGACAGGCCGCCGCCCCACCTCGAAGCCACGCTCAGCGGCCGCTGTACCTGAAACTGCACTGCGTCGTACCATGTCTTCACCCGATCGTCCGCCACAAACACCGTGTTGTACGGCAACGCCGAGCCGCCGCCCCAGGGACTGGCCCGCACGAAGTTCATGTAGTTCCGTCCGCGCAACCCGTTGTAGCTGAGAGTCACGCGCTGCCGTCCGATGTCATGCCGCAAGCCGAAAGACATCTGCATGGTGCGTGGTGGCACCATGTCGTTCTTCACGAGGAAGACTTCCGGCCTTCCCGTCGCCACTCCCTGCGCGCGCAGCGCCGCCGGATCGTAATACTTCGGATCCCACGCCAGGCAGTTGGTAGCGCCCGGCGCGCAGTCCGGCCGGAACTCGAATCGGATCGTGGTGAACTGCCGTCTGAACTGCTCATCGAAGAGCGTGTTCCAGTAGTTTCGGTCGAAATACAGACCGGCTCCGCCGAAAACTACGGTCGACCCGTCCCCCGAGATGTCGTACGACGCGCCGAGCCTGGGTTGGAAGGCCTTCTTGAACATCGGGCGAGTGTCCGTACCGGTGGTGACGTAATTCTCGATCCCGCCCAGCTGCTGGATGACGTTCACCACCTCTACTCCGCCGGCCGGCAGAGGTCTGTCCACTGTGAGGGCGTTCATCTGGTACGCGCGGCGCAGCGAGTCGGCAAGCGGAGCCGGCGTCACGTAATCGTTGTTGATGCCGTTCGTCTCGCCGTCCCAACGGACGCCCAGGTTCAGCAGCAGGCGCTTACCGATCGACCAATCATCCTGGAGGAAGAGGCCGAATTGCTTGTTGTCCGTCTCGATCTTGGGATCGCCAAACCCGATGAACGCTTCGAATGGCGTCGCCCAGTTCTCCGGCGTACGCCGGAAGTTGAACACCGGGTTCCCGGTGAAATCCTTGATCCCGCGGTACGACAGGAAATCGATGTTCGCCCCGCCCTTGAAGACGTGGTCGCCCGCGAGCTGGAACCCGCCGCGCGTCACGTCGTTGCGAAGCGAGATCCGGTTCTGCCGGAAGTTCTGCTCGGTGTCCTTTCCGCCGATCCGGAGCAGGCCGAAATAGTTCTTCCCGATCATGTCGTAATTGCGGCCAGTCGGGTTCCAAGTGAAGAACTGCGTATTCAGCTGCGCTTCGTTGAGCCATGGTCCGCGCACGTGCTTCCAGTTCGCCACACCGGTGTAGGTGTCGATCGCAACGTTCTCCGCTGCCTCGAAGGACGTCTGGCCACCAAACCCGCGAAAATCGTCGTCTTTCCTGAAGGTGAAGCTTCCGTCGATCGTGTTCCGCTCGTTCGGATTGAAGGTGAGCTTCGCCAGCCCGAGGTGCTCGCGAAACTGCTGCGCCTGCAGGCCGGTGCGGGCCCGGAGATCCGACACCAGCGCCGCCGGAGCGAACGCGGTGTCGCCGCCCAGAGTGATGTACGCCGGCTCGTCCCGGAAATTCAGCTCGTACGTGCCGAAATAGAACAGCTTGTCTCGCACGATCGGACCGCCGACGCTACCGCCGGCCTGCAGCCGTTTATAGTTCGGCCGAGCGCGGTCGTTGCGCACCGCAAACTCGTCGCGCGCCACGTACGACTTGCCGACCCCGTACGCGAACGCCTCGGCCTCGAACTCGTTCGTTCCGCTGCGCGTCGTCGCGATGATCACGGCGCTCGCCGCCTTCTGATACTCCGCCTTGTAATTCTGTGTCAGAACGCGGAACTCCTGGATCGCGCCCTGCGGAAGCGGATTCCCCTTGCTGGCATCCTGCCCGACGACCCCGCCACGCAGCACGTCATTCTTGTAGCTGGCCCCGTCCACGAATACGTTCACCGCCTCCGCCGGCTGGCCGCCGGCCGCGAAGAACTTGTCCGTGTTGTTCACAGCCTGCGCGCTGACTCCGGGAACGAGCTTCGCCAGATCGAGCACGTTACGCTCGAAGTTCGGCAGGTTGTCGATCTGCTCGCGCGAGATGTTCGTGCCGACCTCCGATGTCCGCGTCTCCTGGCTGCGCGGCGACGTTACCTCGACGGTGGCGAGCTGTGCCGCGGTGGCGACCGTGACGAAATTCAGGTCGATCGTCTGTCCGATCGGAAGCTGCAAATCGCGCTTCCGCGGCTCGAGGCCTATGCGGCGTACCGTGATCTCGTACGAGCCCGGGCGAAGGCCGGGCAAGTAGAAGAAGCCGGCCGCGTTCGAGGTGGCGGATCGCATCTCGTTCGTGGCCGCGAGCCGCGCGACTACCTGCGCGCCCGCGACGGGAGCTCCGGCCGCGTCGGTAACGTAGCCGCGAACTGCGCCGGTCGACGTTTGCGCGGAGACTCCGACCCCCGCGAGAACAAGGAGTGCGATCGCCGTACCGAATACCCGGCACAAGCGCTGTATCGTGAACTTGCTGCTGCTCATGTGACCTCCAGATGTAGATGCTGCGGTGAAGAACGCGTAACTGGCAGTACTGGTGTTCACGTGCACGTACGTCCGAGCGCGGTCGTGCCCCTCATCTTTGCGGAGACCTTCCCGGCACGGCGCCGCACGACCGCCGGACCACGAGCTCGGTCGAGACACGTTCCCGATGGCGGGCGTGGTGGTTCTGGTTTCTTATGCCGTGCAGGAGGATCTCCACCGCGCGCGCGCCGAGCTCGTACGTCGGCACCCGCACCGTGGACAGCGGCGGATCCATGTAGCGCGCGAGTGGAATGTCGTCGAACCCCGCGATGGCCATGTCCTCGGGGACGCGCACGCCTGACTCACGGAGCGCGCTGAGCGCTCCGATCGCCATCGAGTCGTTGGCCGCGAAGATCGCGGTGGGCCGCGGCGTGACCGCGAGCAGCTGTAGCGCCGCCGCGTATCCGCCGGATTCGGTAAACCCGCCCTGTACCGCGAGCGCCCCGTCCGCCGCTATCGCCGCCTGGCGCAACGCGGACCGGTAGCCGCGCATCCGCTCGGCCGCGTCATAGTTGCGCGCGGCGCCCGTGATGATTGCGATCCGCTTGTGTCCGAGCGAGATCAGGTGTCCGACCATCGCCTTGGAGCCCGCATAGTTGTCTATCGTCAGGCAATCGGCCGAGTCGCCGCGCGGAGCCGAACAGAGCACGACCACCGGCAGCATGGAAGGCACGTTGAGCAGCGACTCGGCGTCGAGGTCGGGCGACATGGCAACCACGCCATCCACTCTGCCGCGCATCGCGCGCATCGCGGTCTCGATGCCGTGCTTGTCGGCGTGGGCGCGGCTGATCAGTAGATGGAAACCCTGGCGCTGCGCCGTGTCGTCCATCCCGCGAATGACCTCGGAGAAGAACTCGCCGTACAGATCGGGGAGGAGTACGCCGAGGGTGTGGGTCTTTCGGGTAATGAGGCTGCGCGCGCCGCCATGAGGGACGTACCGGAGCCGCCCCGCGACCTCCCGAATCCGCTCGCCCGTCTGCGCGCTCACCGGCCCGCTTCCGTTGAGGACGCGGGAAACGGTCGCTACCGAGACTCCTGCTTCACGCGCGACGTCCTTGATCGTGACCATTCTCTCCGCGGCGAGGGATCCAGCGCCGGAGTGCTTTGGTACGCTGGCGAATGTAATCGTTTACACAAGGGCCGCCAGAGAAATGTTTTTGGGCACGAAAAAGGGGCTGGCCGACCTGGCCAGCCCCCGCGGGACCGAATCGTATGGCCCGACCCCGCGACGCCCCGGCCGGTTGTCAGGACCGCCGGAGCCGCACGCTCCCGTTCACCGTGCTGATCGAGATCGACTCCCCGCCGCCGTTGATCGTCCCGCGCGCGTTCTTCGGACCCCAGCGCCCGGTGATGGTCATGGGGAACTCCGTGTTGATGCTCCCGTTCACCGTCGAGATGTCCACGTCCGCCGCCGTCTCCGCCGGGAGCGCGATCTCGACCGAGCCGTTGACGGTGCGGAAGCGCATGGGCTCCCGCGTGGCCGTGCCGATCTCCGCGCGCACCGAGCCGTTGACCGTGTTGGCCGACACCGGGCCGCCGGACGTGACTACGCTGACGCCGCCATTCACCGTACCGGCTTTCACTTCCCCGCTGGTGCCTTCGACCCGTACGCCGCCGTTCACCGTGTTCGCGCTGACGTGCGCGCCACGCGGCACCTGGACCGTGAGATCCGCGCTGACGTCGTTGTCGTAATTGCGCGTCCGGCCGGAGCGGATCCCGTCCTCCTCGCACGTATCGATGTCGTGCCGGAGAACGCAGATCGTCAAGCCGTTCGGGGTGCGAACGAGAGCGAAAGACACGTCCTCGATCTCGCCGCGCCGTCCCACTCTCTTCTCCGCGCGGATGTGAATCTGGCTGTCCTCGCTCGCCTCGAACTTCACCGCGCCGTTGACGTTGTGCGCCCGCGCCCACTGCCCCGCCGCGAGCGACCCGCTCCAGGTCCAGACTTCCTGATCGCGTCCGAGTCCGGACTGCGCTTCGAGCGCGGCTGGAGCCAGTACCGCGAGTGCCAGTGCCGCAAGAATCCTTGTCTTCATGGAGATGCCCCGGTTATTCGCGGTTTTCGCCGCGGATGATGAGAATGCTGCCGCTGAAAGTCTGTGCTTCGATTCTCGCGTTGCCCCGGCCGATGCGCGCCTCGCCCGACCGCCCGGATCCGGGCCCGTCGTTCCCGCCGAGCGTGACGGGGAAGTCACTCTGGAACGAGCCGCTGAACGTCTCCAGGCTCAGCCGCGCGCCGGTATTGGCCGGAAGCGCCAGCCGGATCGTGCCCGAGTGCGACTCGAACTCGTACTTGCCGGCCGGATCGACGGCGCCGGAGAACTGGATCGGTCCGCTGACCGTCCCGGCCCGGACGAACTTCGCGGTGATGCCCGAGAGACGGATGGGCCCGCTGACCGATTCCGCCTCGACGTCGCCGGAAACGTCCTCCAGGATCACGTGCCCGCTCACGGACTCGCCGGACGCACCGCCGCGAACGGTCTTCGCGCGGACTCCGCCGGAGACGCTCTCGAACGACAGCGACCGCGCATCCTCCACCTCGATGGTCCCGCTCACGCTCTCCGCGTCCACCTCGCCGCCGGTTCCCTTGATCGTGATCGGCCCGGAAACGGTCTCGGCGATGAGACGCGTGCCGCGGGGGACCACAACCTTATAGATGGTCTTGCCCGACGAGCGGTACCTGCCCCGCTGGTTCTCGTGGTCCACGCTCAATCCCACCCGCGACCGCGACGCCGTGAACCGCAGGTTCCCGCGCTGCGTGGTGGCCTCGATCTTCACCTGATCGCGCGACCAGGCCGAGACCTCGATCGTTCCCGAGATGAGCGAGAGATCCACGGTGCCGTTCGCGTTGAGCGGCACGATTGTATCGATGCGTTGCCGTTCGGATTGCGCCGAAGCCAGCGTCGGAGCAGCGAGCGCGGCGGCGAGAACCGTCCAGCGGATGTGGGCCTTCACGTTGGTACCCGTCATGTAAGTGGGGGCAGCAGTGCCGCCTGCCTCAGAAGTCGAACCTTGCTTGCCAAGGCTTCACTGAGCAGCGCCGCGAGCAACTCGCTGTTCGGATCCTTCGCCAGCGCGCGCCTGCTCTCTTCGATCGCGGCGTCGATCACCCGGAGATTGCGCTCGATGACCGCGATCGTCGCCGGATCCAGCCTGGACCTGCGCTCGGCGATCGCTTCCTGCAGGTCGTCGATCTCCTCCGTATAGGCGCCGAACTCGCCGCCCACCGTGAGCGACGCGGGAGTCACCAATCCAGCCTGGCCGGCGCGCGGGCCTCGATCCGCCGCCACCGCCGTCCCACCGCCCGTCATCCGGTCGCGCAGCACCATATAGGTGGTGCCCGCCGTCGCCATCATCAGCACCGCCGCCGCGATCGCCAGCATGCGGGCGCTCACCACGATTCCGCGAGAGCGTGCGCGGGGGCGGCTGTCGATGTCCACCATCTGCGCGCCCAGCCGCGCCTCGATTCCCGGCCACAGATCGCGCGACGGCTCTACCAGCGGCAGCTTCGCCGCGGCGGCCCGGATCGCCTCGATCTCCCTGTCAGTCAGCTCGTTTTCAGTCATGACATCAACGCCTTTCTCAGAAGTAGCCGCGCCCTGTGCAGCTGCGCCTTGCTGCCGCCCGTGGTGATGCCGAGCATCCCCGCGAGCTCCTCGTGCCTGTAACCCTCTACGTCGTGCAGAACGAACACCCTTCGCGCTCCGGCCGGCAGCTTCGCGATGGCGCGCTCCAGATCGATCCTCTCTCCGCTGAAAGTGACCTTGTCGGGCCCCGCGGCCACGTCCCAGGTCTCGGTCTCGTCGTCGCCGTCGCCGCCCTGCTCCGCTCGCCTCCCGAAATCCAGCGCCTCGGTCTTCCGCGCGCTCAGCACCACGTTCACAGCCAGCGCATGCATCCAGGTCGTAAACGCGCTCTCGAAGCGGAACAGCGGCAGCTTCTCCCACACCCGCACGAACACGTCCTGCGTCAGCTCCTCGGCCCTCGTCGCGCTCCCCGTCATCCGCAGACACAGCGAGTAAACTCTGGCGCCGTTCCGCCGGTACACCCGCTCGAAAGCCACGCGATCGCCTGCCGCCGCCGCCGATATGTCGGCTGCTTCGACTGTCATGCCGATGTCCTGTGGCATCGCGGCTGTGGCCATTGCAGCGCTTTCCATGTCCTTGTGCACGGTTAGACGGAAGCTCTGGTCAGAGGGTTTGAACGCGTGGAATAATCAGAGTCGCGGCGCGTACGGTAGGCGGTTACCCTACGGCCCGACGGGCGCCGGGTGTCAACATTGCTGCCCCCACGGCGCGGGCAGCTCGCCGAAGTCGTAGTACCGCCCGCCCACGGCGGTGAAGGCGACGTTCTGGACGCCGATCAAGTAATGGTGAGGCGATAGCGGACGAGTGTCCCCCACAGGCGCGTCTTAGCGAGCGCGGTTTGCTCGCGTAGCGCCGAAGGGGGATACTCGTCCGCTATCGCGCCACGATCACTGCTCGCCCGTCACCTGCACAAACTCGGCGCGCCGGTTGAGCGCCCACGCGGCCTCGTTCGAGCCCTGCGCTGCTGGCCTTTCCTCGCCCATGCTCGAGATGTCTATTCGGGCGGCGTCTATGCCGTTGGCGACCAGGTAAGCCTTCAGCTCGGCGGCGCGGCGTAATCCAAGCGCGAGGTTGTATTCCGACGAACCCCGCTCGTCGGTGTGGCCGGTGATCTTGATCCGGAACGCGGGGCGAGCCTGGAGCGCGGGCACTTTCGCGTCGAGGGTGGCGCGTGCTTCGGCCGACAGCGCGGACTGGTCGTAGTCGAAGTACACGGTTCCGGTGATCAGCGCGATCGCTTCCGCTTCCCGCGCCTCGGCCAGCGCGGCGGCCTGTCGCTGGCGCTCCAGCTCCCGCTCGCGCAGCGCGCGCAGGCTGTCGTCCACGGCCTGCTGCCGCGCGCGCTCGATCGAATCCGCCTGAGCCGTGCTCACCGGCGCGGGCGCGAGTGGTTTGATCTTCTTGCCGCAGCCCGCGACAGTGAGTCCGAATACCGCGCAAATGACCAGCGTTGCTGTCTTCATGGTAGTCACCGGTGGTGGGTGCGCTGTCGGAAGTTAGCGGGAAAGTATCGGGGACCAGTCGGGCAGCCGCGCGCCAGCGGAACGAGTGAGCTGCCGGAGCCGGCCTGATTCGGTGTCCACGATCCACAGCTGTCGCACGCCGGTTCGCGTGGACGAAAAAACGACGTGGCGTGAATCGGGCGACCACGAGGGATCCTCGTTCTCGCCGTCGCTCGTGTGCTGTTTGCTCGAGCGGTCGCGCAGAGCGAGGCTGACGATCTGGAACGATCCCCCGATCTGCGATTGATACGCGACGCGGAGCCCGTCGGGCGACCAGTCGGGAGAGCCGTTGTCGCTGCGGCTGGCCAGGCTCGACGTCGTGAGCGGCTGCGCGTTCGTGCCGTCGGCATCCATGATGTACAGGTCCGGCCGGCCGGCGCGGCCCGAGGTGAACACGATCCGCCTGCCGGTTGGATCGAACGACGGGCTCGTGTTGTCTCCCGAGCGAGCCGGCGTGAGCCGCCGCGGCGCGCCGTTTTCCGAGCCGCTGGCGCTCCAGAGGTTCGTGCCGCCTTCATCGCCGTGGGCGTACACCACCGACCGGCCGTCCGGCGAGAACGCCGGAGTAATGGTGATTCCGCGCGTCGGGATCGAGCCCAGCCAGCGCGTGGAGCCCGCGGCCAGACCCGACACGCCGAGCCGCCACCGTCCGCGGCTCACGCCTGCGAACGCGAAGCCGCTTCCGTCGGGACGCCACGCCGGCGAGAGCGCGAGGTCCGCCGAAGTGAGGCGTCGCGCGCCGGCGCCGTCGCTGTCGGTCACCCAGACCTGTCCATCACCGCCCGTAAAGAGCACGCGACTTTGCGCGGCCCCGCGCGTGCCGAAGATCCAGAGGCCGACCGCATCGCTCACGCCGTGCAGCGCCATTCTCCAACCGGCGCCATAGATGTCCACCGGCAGCGTGAAGTCGGCGGAGCGCGCGAGCTTGCGTGCAGCCGCGTCGTGCACGCGCACGGTCAGCCCCGCCGGCGTGAGCCTGGCCTCGATTATCGCGGCGGCGCCGAATGGCGCCAGGCGGTCGAAGTCGAGCTCGGCCCCGCCTCTCGGTACGAGTGCCCGCGCGGCCGCGCCGTCGAGCGCTATCAGCGTCACGCGATCGTCGAAATCGAGGTCGCGCTGCAGAATCGCGCGCACCGAATCTCCTTCAGCGCCCTCCACCGGCAGCACCAGTACCGCGGGCCGCGTCCCCGGCGCATACGTCAGCGCGAGTCGCACGCCCTCGGGCTGCGGCTCCTGCCCCCGCGCAACCGACAGGGCCGGTACCAGTGTCAGAATCCAGAGCAGCCGGCGCGAAGAATTCATGCGATTTGAAAGTTATCCGTTGGACACCAGGCATCGGGCATTGTTCGTCGCGTGTCGGCTGACGTCCGGAGGTTCGTCAGCCTCCTCCACCATGGTCGGTGACCGCGTTCGGCGCGCAGGGGTCGCCAAAGCGGCGTCTTAGGGCGCGCGCCCGCAGATCTCCCTTCCCCGCACGTACGCTCCCGCGCGCCCGTAGCCGCGACTGGCGACCTCTGCGCCCGAATCGCGGTCACGCGCACCAAATCTGCAGGAGCGAGTACGGCTCACTAGTTGCCGATCACTGGCCCCGCTTATCTTTACCGGATGGAAACTCACGGTCCCCTCGGCACGCTCTGGGTCTCGTTCGGACTGATCGCGTTCTACATCGCGCTGATCTGGATCAACACGCTGCTCGGAATCGTCCTGACCCCGCTCTTCATCATGCCCGCCACCTGGCTGCAGGACAAATACCTGGCGCGGAAGAAGCAGACGCGGGAATCCGAAGAAGCGCAGTAGTCTCAACGTTTTCAGGGCGTCCCAAGTATTGTGGGGTGATGCCTTCCATGGACCGTCTCGTATTGCGGCCAGCCCGGACATTCCGATTGCTGGCCGCGCTGCTATCGCCCGCGTTCGCCTCGCTCACCGCGCAGACGACCGCGGTCGGCGCCGATAGTCTTCCCCTCACGCTCGACGCCGCCATCGCGTCCGCGCTCGCGACGGGCGACGAAGCGCGCGCCGCCGCGCTCCGGATAGACGTCGCCGACGCGCAGGTAACCGTTGCCCGGGCTGCCGCGCTGCCGCAGCTCAGAATCAACGCGACGCAGACTCATGTCATTGAGAGTGCGCGCGCGCAGGCCGTCGGGTCCATCTTCAACCAACCCAACACCTACAACACCAACGCCAGCATCTCCCAAGCGCTCTTTCAGGGTGGCCGGCTCACGGCGGGCAGGCGCGCAGCCACGCGGCTGCGCAAGTCCGCGCGTCTCGACGAGACCGAGGACCGCGCCGATGTCGTGCTCGACGTGCAGCGCGCCTACCTGCAGGCGCTGTTCGCCTCGCGAACCCTGGACATCCAGACTTCGGCCTACGCCCTCGCCGGCGAGCGGGTGACACAGGCCGAGCAGTTCCAGCGCGCGGGCCGCGCTGCGCGGTACGACGTGCTCCGCGCGCGCGTCGAGCAGGCCAACATCGAGCCCAACGTCATTCAGGCACGCGGCGACGCCGAGCTGGCGCAGCTCGAGCTCAAGCGGTTGATCAACGCGCCGCTCGACCGGCCGGTCAAGCTCGTGACCGTGATCGACAGCGCGCTGGTACAGCAGATGGTCGCGCAGGCGGAAGGAGCCAGCGCGACCGCCGAGCGCGCGGCCGTGCGGTCCGCGGAGCTGCTGGCGGCAGCGCGGCGCGACGCCGTCACCGCCGCCCGCGCGGATCTTCTCCCGAGCGTCGGCTTCAGCGCGCAGCTCGGCTATCTCGCTTTTCCGGTCAGCGGATTCCCGCCGGGTCGCGGGCGGCTGGAGCCGGTGACCTGTCCAGCCGGCAGTACGCCGGGCCGCGTGTGCACGTTGCAGAACGGCGGGTGGTTCCCGGACAGGTCCATGGCATTCACGGTGAGCCTGCCGGTGTTCGACGGATTCCGCGCGAAGGGTAACATCGAGCTGGCGCGCGCCCAGGCGCGGCTGGCCGAGCTCGACCTCGCGCGGGAGCGCGAGCGGGTGCGAATCGAGGTCGCGAGCGCGCGGGAGAATCTCGAGCGGGCCAAGTCTCTGTACTCCGCGCGCAGGCAGACAGTGAGCGAGGCCGACGAAGCGTTCCGGCTCGCGTCGCTGCGCTTTGCCCGCGGGCTCGGGACGCAGCTCGAGGTGTCGGACGCGCAGCTCGCCCTGGTCACCGCGCAGATGACCGAAGCCCGCGCCATTTACGATCTTTATCTCGCCGCCGCATCGCTATCGAGAGCGCTGGGCGCTCCGATCCCCGAACCCGAGGGAGTTCGTGCTCCGAACTGACGCGCGCGCGCTGGTCCTGGCGCTCATCGCGCTCGCCGCGTGCTCCAGAGGCGACGCCGATACGACGACTCCCGCCGCCGCGCGAACGGCGGGCGGGCCTCCCGCCGGCGGCCGCCCGCAGCGAGCGGTAACGCTCGGGCCGACCGACGTCGCGGTTGCCCGCCGGGCCGCCGTCGAGGAAGGAGTCCCGATCACCGGCACGCTGCGGCCGATCCAGACCATCGAAGTCCGCTCGCGGCTGGAGGGCGCCCTCACCGCGGTGTACGTGCGAGAGGGCAATCCAGTGCGCACCGGGCAGGTGCTGGCGGTGTTCGAATCGCTGGACCAGCAGGGCGGCGAGCAGAGCGCGCGCGCCGACCAGGTCGCGGCGCAGGGCGAGGTGTCCACCGCGGAGTGGAACCTCGAGCAGACGCGCGAGCTGTATCGGCTGGGCGCGGTGCCCGAGCGCGACCTGCGCGCGGCCCAGCAGGCGGTGGTTACGGCGCGTGCGCGCAAGGCGGCCGCCGACGCGCGGCTCCGATCCATGCGGCTCGGCGTGCGCGACACCCGGGTGCTCGCTCCCACTTCGGGCACGGTGCAGGCGAGGCTCGTCGAGCCGGGCGAACACGTGTCGCGCGGCGCGCAGCTGTTCACGCTCGTGCGCAACGACGTGCTCGAGCTGGCCGCCGCGGTTCCCGAACGGCGCGCGTCCAGCATCACGGTCGGACAGCGCGTCCGGTTCGAAGCGGGCGGGAAGCAGTTCGAGGGGCGCGTCTCCCGCTTCAGCCCGACGATCGATCCCGCGACCCGGGCGCTGACGGTGTACGTTCAGGTGCCAAACGCGAGTGGCGCGCTCAGGGGCGGC
This sequence comes from uncultured Gemmatimonadota bacterium, assembly GCA_937867645.1. Classification (GTDB taxonomy): domain Bacteria; phylum Gemmatimonadota; class Gemmatimonadetes; order Gemmatimonadales; family Gemmatimonadaceae; genus JACDCY01. Next base: position 12,499 of record CALMKE010000157.1, read on the forward strand.
ACGTTCGCCAGCGGCACGGTCGTATCGCGCACCATCAGCGACGCGCTGACGGTCCCGATCCCCGCCATCCGGCAGCAGGCGTCGGGCGAGTCGTTCGTGTACAGGATCGCCGGCGGTGTTGTGGAGCAGCCCACGGTAACGGTCGGCGTGATCAACGAATCCGCTGGCCTGGCGCAGGTGCTGACCGGACTCGCCGAGGGCGACCGCGTCATCGTGGGTAACGTCGGCACGATCGGACGCGGGATGAAGGTAGAGATTATCGGCGGCGACACGCCGCAGCGGGGCGCCGCGACTCCCGCCCGCGCTCCCAGGCCGAGATAACCATGATTCTCGCCGACGTCTCCATCCGGAGGCCGGTGTTCGCCACGATGATGATGGCGACGCTGGTGATCCTCGGCATCGTCGGCTATCAGCGGCTTGGCATCGACGAATATCCGGACGTGACGTATCCGGTGGTGATCGTGCAGGTCACCTATCCCGGCGCGTCGCCGCAGGTGATGGAGCGGGACGTAGCGCGCCCCATCGAGGAGTCGCTCAACACCGTCGAGGGCGCGAAGGAGATCACCTCGACTTCCATGAACGGCAGCGCGCTCGTGCGGGTGCAGCTCGAGCTCGGCGTGAACGTGCTGACCGCGCAGCAGGACGTGCAGTCCAAGATCGCCCGGATCCGCCGCGCCCTGCCGCCCGACATCGAAGAGCCGATCGTGAACCGGTTCGATCCGAACTCGCGGCCGATCATCTCGCTCGGCCTGCAGAGCGCGGAGCGCCCGCTCCGCGAGATGACCAGCATGGCCGAGCAGATCGTGGCGACGCGGCTTGGCGCCGTGCCCGGCGTGGGTGACGTCAGCGTCGTGGGCGGGGCGACGCGCCAGATCAGGATCGAGCTCGACCCCGAAGCGATTCGCTCCTACGGGATCGCGCCGGCGCAGGTGTCCGCGGCGCTTCAGCGCGAGAACCAGGAGGTGCCGGCGGGCCGCGTGGAGCAGGGCGCGAGCGAGCGGTCCATTCGCGTCACCGGACGCATCGTGGACCCGCGCGATTTCGCCGACGTCGTCGTAGCGGTCCGCGACGGCGTGCCGATCCGGCTCGGCGACTTGGCGCGAGTAGTGGACGGGATCGCGATTCCCCGGTCCGCCGCGCTGCTGAACGACACCGCCGCCGTCGCGATCAACATCATCAAGCTGTCGGGAGCGAACACCGTCGCCGTATCCGACTCGGTGGGCGTCGCGATGGAGGAGCTCCAGCGCCGGCTCCCCGAGGACGTCCAGCTCCGGCTGATCCGCGACGACTCGCACCGGATCCGCGACTCGCTGCACGACGTGCAGATCACGCTGATGCTGGGCGCGATCCTCACGATCGCGATCATCTACCTGTTCCTGAACTCGTGGCGCTCCACGGTCATCACCGGCCTGACGCTGCCGGTGAGCATCATCTCGGCGTTCTTCGTGATGTGGGTGTTCGGCTTCACGATCAACAACATGACGCTGCTCGCGCTGTCGCTCGCGATCGGCCTGCTGATCGACGACGCCATCGTCGTGCGCGAGAACATCGTGCGGCACGTGCAGATGGGCAAAGACCACCATCGCGCCGCAAGCGAGGCCACCAGCGAGATCGGGCTTGCGGTCCTTTCCACGACTATGGCCGTCATTGCCGTCTTCATCCCCGTGGCGTTCATGGGCGGAATGATCGGGAAGATCTTCTTCCAGTTCGGCGTGACGGTGTCGTTCGCCGTGCTCGTCTCGCTGTTCGTGTCGTTCACGCTCGACCCGATGCTGTCCAGCGTATGGAAGGATCCGGACGCGTACAAGCAGGAGCCCGGACAGCGGCGCGGCGTCAGGCGGATCGCGGGCGCGTTCGACGACTGGTTCGAGCGTACGGCGGACAGGTACCCGGCCAGGTTGCGCTGGGCGTTGATGAACCGCGGCATCGTCATGGCCGGCGCGCTCGCGTCCATCGTGGTCGCGGGATTGATTCTCCCCCGCCTGGGCTTCAGCTGGCTGCCGGAAGTGGACGGCGGTGAGTTCAACGTCGGGTTCCGCACGCCGCCGGGGTCGTCGCTCTCGCACACGCTGAGCAAGGGGAAGGAGTTGGACGCGTTTCTCCGCAGCCGGCCGGAGGTGACGCTCACGTACATGACGATCGGCGGTGGCTTCCGTGGATCACCCAACAATGGCTCGGTCTACGTGAAGATGGTGCCGAAGTCGGAACGCTCGAAGTCGCAGGAGGAATTTCAGAACGAGCTGCGCGTCGCGCTCCGGAGGATCCCTGGAATCCAGCCGTCCATCACGGGCACGCCCTCGATCTTCGGCGGCTACCGCCAGCCGATCAGCATCCAGGTGCAGGGGCCGGAGGAATCACGGCTGCGAATCGCGGCGATGCAGGTTCTGGAGGCGGTGCGCGCGGTGCCGGGCGTGGCGGAGCCCAACTCGAGCGAGGAAGGCGCGATCCCGCAGCTCGACGTGAACGTGGACCGGCAACAGGCGTGGGCGGCCGGACTGGGAATCGGCAGCATCGCCTCGACGCTGCAGCCGCTGTTCGCCGGCCAGCGGGCGACGCGCTGGGAAGATCCGCAGGGATACTCGCACGACGTGATCGTCATCTATCCGGACTCGATGCGATCCACTCCCGGCAACGTCGCGAACATTCCGGTGATCGGCTCCACGATCGATCCGTCCACCGGCAGGGGCGCCAGCGTGCCGCTGTCGCAGGTCGCGGAGATTCGCGCGGGACTCGGTCCGCAGCAGATCGAGCGGCGCGCGCTCGAGCGGCAGATGACGATCAGCGCGGGCGTGCTGCCCGGCAACTCCATGGGTACCGTGGCTGACGCCGCCGCGGAGGCGATCGATTCGCTCGGCCTGCCGGTCGGCTATCACACGGTATTTACCGGCGACGTGCAGAGCCTGAACGAGACCAAGGGATACGTCGGCGAAGCGCTGGTCCTCGCCGTCATCTTCATCTACCTGATTCTCGCGTCCCTGTTCGGCTCGTTCTTCCAGCCGCTGGCGATCCTCATGGCGCTTCCGCTCAGCTTCCTGGGAGTCGCGCTCGCCCTGCTCGTGACCGGCGGCAATCTCAACGTCATGACGATGATCGGCATCGTGATGCTGATGGGGCTCGTGACCAAGAACGGGATCCTGCTGGTGGACTTCGCCAATCAGCAGCGCGCGCTCGGGAAGGACCGGATGGAAGCGCTGCTGCTCGCGGGCCGGATCCGGCTTCGCCCGATCATCATGACTACCGTCGCAATGATCTTCGGAATGCTGCCGCTCGCGCTGGCGCTCGGCGCGGGGGCGGAGCAGCGCGCGCCGATGGCGCGGGCGGTAATCGGCGGTCTGATTACGTCCACCCTGCTGACTTTGCTCGTGGTGCCGGTCGTTTACACTCTGCTGGAGGACGCGGTCGCGTTCACCAGGGATAAAGCGCCCGATAGAATGCGCGGTTTCGCACGATGGCTCGGACGTAGTCGCGAGTCTCGACGAACGGTATCCGTTCCGTAAAAACCTCGGGGTCCGAAGCGCCGGCCTTCGTCCGCCAGCGCGCCACCGGTGTGGCGCCGGCGTTGTAGGCCGCGAGAGCCTGCTCGATGTGCGGGTAGTCCCGCAGCGCCTCCGCCAGGTGCTGCGTGCCGAAATCGATGCTGATCGCCGGATCGTACAGCATCCCGGGGTCCCAGTTGGCGATCCCCCGCGACCGCGCCATCCGCGCGCCGAGCGGCGGCATGATCTGCATCATTCCCCGCGCGCCCACGGGTGACGTAGCGCGGGGGTTGAAGTTCGACTCCTGCTTGATCAGCGCCGCGACCAGCGCCGGGTCGAGTCCGTTCTCCTTGGCCTCCGCGGCGATCTTCTCGCGCTGCAGGATCGGATGCACCAGCTGGTACCGGAGCGGACTGCGCCCGTGCTCGTTGATGACCCGCCAGCCGAGCGCCACCGCCCGCGACGCTTCCGGGGTGCCGGCAAACGCGTGCGCCGTCGCGATCATGCGCTCGGGCGACTTCGACGCGTCCCGGAACAGCCTGTTGTACTCGTGCCGCTGCTCCACCTCCATTCCGAGATCGCCCAGCAGCGCGATCCGGCGCAGTCCGTCCTCGAGCTCCTGCACCTTGGGGATCGTGTCGCGCGCGGAATCCCCGAGCGACAGCGGAGCGTTCAGCCGCCTGGCCGCGAGAACCGTGTAGTACGACGACGGCTCGTCCGCCATGAGAGCGCGCCATCCCGCGCGAGCGCGGGCGGTGTCGCCGAGCGCGAAATGCGCGCGGCCCGCCCAGTACCTCGCGGCGGTCGCGTCGCTGCTCCTCGGGTACTGGTTCGCGACGGCCTCGAACTCCGACGCCGCTGTCTTGTAGTCGCGCTGGATGAACGAGATCATCGCGCCCCGAAACACCGCGATCGGCGCCTGGGATGACGATGGGAACCGGCGCAGCACGTCGCGCAGGGCGGTGCGCGCGTCGCCGTCGCGGCTCTCGTCCGTCGCGAGATCCGCCAGCAACAGGAGCGCGGCCGCGGAGGTGGCGTCGGTGGGATACTTCGTGGTGATGGCGCGCAGCGTGGCCCGGGCACCCGAGATGTTCCGCATCGCGATCTGGGCGCGCGCGCGCTGATACTGCGCGCGCGCGGCCAGCGATGCCGGCGCGGTGATGCGGGCATACTGCGCGGCGGCCTGCGAATCCCGATTGAGCCGCGCCAGCATCTGCCCGTAGGAGAAGCGATCGTTCGCCGTCAGCAACCCGGCCTTGTCGGCCTTGTCATAGCCGATGGCCGCGCGTCCGGTCATGCCGATCCGGGCGGCGGTTCGCGCTATGGCCAGCTCCTCCGACGCAGTCCGCTCCCTGAACGTGCGATCCACCATCTGGATCGCCTCGCGAGCGACGTCCGATCCCGCCCCGGACCGGATGAGCGCCATCAGCCCGGTGCGAACCGATCGGCGCGCGGCGTCGTCGCTCGCGCGCGCGAGTCGCAGCCGGAGCGCGCTGATGGGCGCGCCCGCGCGCTCGTAGGCCGGAATCGCCCCGGCGACGTCGCCGGTCCGCTCGCGCGCGAGCGCCTCGCTCATCGCGATCCGGTCCCGCGCCACTTCGGTCCGGATCTTCTCGTACAGGTCCTTTCTCGCGCCGCTGTCGGGCGTGACTCCGGCGGCCCGCAGGTACAGCCAGTCCGCGATCTCCGGCACCTGCTTCGCCGCCTCGAGATATGCGATGCGCGCGCTGTCGAGCTGGTTGGCGCGGTCGAAGTTGCGCGCCGTCGTCACCAGCTCGCGGGCCGGCTGCTGCAGCGTCACCTTGATGCTGTCCGCGTGCAGCGCGGCGGGCGTCTCCGGCGCGGTCGTGGATGACGCCTGCTGCCGGTCACAGCCGGCGGTGCACAGCGCGAAGATGAACGCGCCGATGATATGTGAAGTCACAGCCACTTTGCTCCCGGTAATTCCCTGGTGATGAGCTCGTCCGCCTCGCGCGGACCCCAGCTCCCCGCTTCGTATGTCGGCATCCCGCCCGCGGGCTCGTTCGACCACAGTTGGATGAGTGGATCCATCACACGCCATGCCATCTCGACCTCGTCGCTCCGCGTGAACAGCGTAGCGTCTCCCAGCATGGTATCGAGCAGCAGGGTCTCGTACGCCGGATTCGGCGCTTCCGCGAACGCCTCCTCGTAGCAGAAATCCATCTCGACCGGCGTCGTCTCGAATCCCGGCGTCAGCTCGTGCACGGTGCCGGGAGTCTTCACCTGGAATCGCAGCGCGATCCCTTCCCGGGGCTGCACGCGCATGGTGAGCCTGCCCGGCGGCACGCGCGCATTACCCGCCGATCCGAAGATCATGTGCGGCGGCGACTTGAACTGGACTACGATCTCCGACTTCCGCCGCTTCATCCGCTTGCCCGAGCGGAGAAAGAAGGGCACGCCCTTCCACCGCCAGTTGTCTATGGTGATGCGCACGGCCGCGAACGTCGGCGTCACCGATTGCGGCTCCACCCCCCGCTCCGAGCGATATCCAACCACCCCGTCGGGACGCGAGCTGGAAGCGACGTACTGCGCGCGCACGGCGGCGGCCTCACCGTCGGCTACAATCGGCCTGATCGAGCGGAGAACCTTTACCTTCTCGTCCCGCACGGCGTCCGCCTCGATCGCGATCGGCGGCTCCATGGCCGCCAGCGAGAGGAGCTGGAGCAGATGGTTCTGGAACATGTCGCGCACGACGCCCGCCTCCTCGTAATACTTGCCGCGCGTTTCCACCCCCAGCGATTCCGCCGCCGTGATCTGCACGTGGGAGATGTACTGCCGGTTCCACAGCGGCTCGAAGATCGAGTTCGCGAAGCGGAACACGAGGATGTTCTGCACCGATTCCTTGCCCAGGTAGTGATCTATGCGGTACACCTGGTGCTCGCCGACGCGGTCGAGCAGCAGCGCGTTGAGCTCCAGCGCCGTGTCGAGGCTGCGGCCGAACGGCTTCTCCACGACGATGCGGCTCCAGGGCCGGTCGGCGGCCGAAGCGGTTCTCTGCAGCAGGCCGGACGCGGCCAGGTTGGTCACCGTCGGCGGGAACACGCTGGGCGGGATCGCGAGGTAGAACAAGTGGTTCGCCTCGCCGGGCGGCGCTCCGTCCACGGCGGCGAGCTTGCTCGCGATCGCGGGAAACGTCGCCGGGTCCACGAAATCGGCGCTGGCGTACCACGTGCGGCTCGCCAGCCAGCTCCACGCGCGCTCGTCGAGCGACTTGAACCCGTCGGACTTGAGCAGCTCCGACCGCATCAAGGCGCGATACTCCTCATCGGTCATGCTCTCCCGCGCGACTCCGAGCACCGCGAATCCTTCATCGAGCAGATTCGCCGCGGCGAGACTGTACAGCGCCGGGAACAGCTTGCGACGCGTGAGATCGCCGGACGCGCCAAAGACGATCATGGTGCACGGATCCGCGCGCTCACGCTTCCGCTCCGGCACGACTGCCGGCTGGATTTCCGGGGCGACCGTTATCGGCGTCTTGTCGTTACCAGTCACCACTCACCAGTCACTTTTTCACCGCGTGTCCGCCGAACTCATTGCGCAGCGCGGCGATCAGCTTGGCGCCGTACGAGTCGTCCTGCCGCGAGCGGAGGCGCATGAGCAGCGCGAGGGTGATGACAGGCGCCGGGACGTCCAGGTCCACCGCCTCCTGCACCGTCCAGCGGCCTTCGCCGCTGTCGGGAACGAATCCCTCGAGCGCCTCGACGGTCGCGGGCTCGCGCAGCGCCCGCTCCGCCAGCTCGTTCAGCCACGATCGCACGACGCTTCCCCGGTTCCACAGCGCGGCGATGCGGCGCAGGTCCAGCTCGTACTCCGACGCGTGCAGGATCTCGTACCCTTCCGCGTACGCCTGGAGCAGCCCGTACTCGATCCCGTTGTGCACCATCTTCACGTAGTGCCCGGCGCCCGCGGGACCGACGTGCGCGTAACCCTCCTCCTGCGCCAGCGCGCGAAAAATCTCCTCGCAATAGGCGAAAGCGTCGCCCGACCCTCCGACCATCAGGCAATAGCCGTTCTCGAGTCCCCATATCCCGCCGCTGGTGCCGCAGTCCACCAGCTCGATCCCGTCACGCGCCAGCATGGCCGCGCGCCGCTTCGTGTCGTGGTAGTTGGAGTTGCCGCCGTCTACGATGACGTCGCCGGCCGCGAGCCGCGGCTTGAGCGCTTCGATCGTCTCGTCCACGGGCGCGCCCGCGGGAATCATGAGCCATACGATCCTGCGCGGGCCGAGCTGCCCGACGACTTCGGCGAGATCGCGCGCGCCCGCGCCGCCGAGCTTCACGTATTGGGCGATCGTGGCGGGATCGCGGTCGTGCACGACGACCGAATGCCCGGCGCGCAGCAGCCGCGCGCTCATGTTTCCGCCCATCTTGCCGAGCCCGATCATCGCCAGCTGCATTTGAGCTCCGGTTACACGTTCAGGCCCACACCGTCCCGCCTACCTCGTTTCCAGCTCCAGCAACACGGCCCGTGCCGGTGCACCGTCCATGCCCGCGAGTCTGAGCGGCAGGCAGATGAAGTCGTATTCCCCGGGCGCCACGCCTCCGAGCTGCAGACCTTCCACGATCACGATCCGGCGCTCCAGGAGCGTGCGGTGCGTGCGATGATGCCCCGAGTGGAACTGCTCGATTGATAGATAGTCGATGCCCACCAGCTCGACACCCTTCTCCGCCAGTAGCTCCGCGCCATCCGGCGCGAGAAACGTGTAGTTCCTCGCGAACTCGGCCTGCTCGAGCAGCGCGGAATTGCGCGTCTTGAGCAACACCCGCCGGGCGCCGCCGATCGGCTGACCCTCCAGCTCCTGCACGCCGATCCGCATCACGTCGTCGGCGAACTCCAGCACCGTCGCGCGGCCGACGAGCCTGTCCAGCGGAAGCTCATCCACCGGCTGCCCGTCGTCGAAGAAGTGCTTCGCGGCATCGACGTGGGTGCCGGTGTGAGATCCGAAAAAAACGGAACTGACGTTGGCCGAGCCGCCTTTTGCGATTGATTGCTGCGGAAGAATCTCGATCGCGGGGTTGCCGGGGTAAACCAGGCCGTCGGTCACTATCGGCGTGGAGATGTCGATTATTCGGCGCACGGGTTAACGGCCCTGCGTGCTGCGTCCTGCGTCCTGCGTCCCGGCATGCATCAGGAAACTCTGAAGGCTCCGCCTTGCACACTTGCTAACAGCATTGCCCTCTCGTTGCATGTGGGGCTGACAATGCCTCATCACGCACCGTGATCGGCTAGGACGCAGCACGCAGGACGCAGGACGCAGCGCAGTTACGACGGTAGCCCGCTCGACGAGCTCGCGCTCAACACAAACCGGGGAATATCCGCCGAGAACTCGCCACCGTCGGGCAACATGAAGTTGTACTGCCCCTCCATGTACCCTTCCGGCGATTTCAGGACGCAGAAGCTGCGATACTCGTGGACGTGGCCTGGCGCGATGAGAGGCTGCTGCCCCACGACGCCGTCGCCTACCACTTCGGTGTCTTCGCCGATCGAGTCGTGAATGAGCCATCTCCGCGACAACAGCTGCGCCGGCCGCTCCCCCACGTTCTCTATCCGCACGAAGTAGGCGAAGACGTAATGGTTGCGCGACACGTCCGATTGATCCCGCAGATAGACGGGACGAACGGTGATGCGGATTCCCAGCGTTTCCTTGTAGAAGAATTCTTTCGGCATTGGTGCGGAAGTGTGGATCTGTCCTCTCAACGTACTACAACGCGCAAGCGAGATTGTTCGCTTCCTCTGACAGCTGTTGGCTATTGGCTGTTGGCTGTTGGCTGGGCGGAACGACAGGAAGAACTCGGCATTCGGGGGCAGTAGCCAACAGCCAATAGCCAACAGCTAATAGCTTTTTTCCACCGCCGGCTCCACGACTCCGTGGCAATCTCCGAATCCGATGCTGACAAACCCGGTTCGCCGGCAGCAGCCGCGCAACACGACTTCGTCGCCGTCATGCAGGAATCGGCGCTCTTCCCCGTTCGGCAGCGCGATCGGCTTCGCCCCGCGACTCGTCAGCTCCATCAGGCAGCCGCGCGAGTCCTCGCTGCTTCCGGAGACTGTCCCGCTTGCAAGAAGGTCACCGGGACGAAGATTGCAGCCGTTGCTGGCGTGGTGCGCGACCATCTGCGCCGGAGTCCAGTACATGTCGGTCAGGCTTCCGCGACTCAACCGGTACGGCTCCGCGCCCTCCGCCCGCATGCGCTCCGTGAGCAGCAGCACGTCGAGGGTGAGTGCCAAACCTCCCTCTTCCTCGTTGCCCGCGGAGGACAGGTACGGCAGTGGCGCGGGCTCGTCGGCCCCGCGGGCCCGTGCGGGCGCGCGAAACGGCGCCAGGGCCTCCGAGGTCACCACCCACGGCGATACCGTCGTCGCGAAATTCTTCGCGAGGAACGGGCCGAGCGGCTGGTACTCCCACGCCTGGATGTCGCGCGCCGACCAGTCATTCACGAGACAGAACCCGAAGATGTGCTCCTCCGCGCGCGCGATCGGGATCGGCTCGCCGCGCCGGTTGCCACCCGCAATGTAAAAACCGACCTCGGCCTCGTAATCCAGCAGCTTGGACGGGCCGAATACCGGCGACTCCGCGTCGGCGGGCTTGGTCTGGCCGAGCGGACGCCGCACCGTCGCGCCGCTCGCGACTATGGATGACGCGCGCCCATGGTACCCGATCGGCACGTGCCGATAGTTGGGCAACAGCGGATTGTCCGGCCGGAACATCTTCCCGATGTTCGTCGCGTGATCGATCGAGGCGTAGAAGTCCGTATAGTCGCCGATGTCCGCGGGCACGTGCATCCGCGCTTCCGTCATGGGCACGAGCAGCGACGACCCGACGCGCGCGCCGGGTCCGCCTGACTCCTCGTCGCGCAGCAGCCGGCTGAGCTCCAGTCTCAAGCCCGAGACCGACAGGCGGTCGGCGGCCATCAGTCCGTTCAGAGTCGTTGACCTGCAAGCTTCCGCGGCGGCGAACGCCGCGTCGCTCTCCAGCAGGTTCGCCTCGAGGCACGCGCTGACGTCCAGGATCTGATCCCCGATCGCCACGCCCACCCTCGGCTCCACGCCCGCGCGCGAGAAGACGCCGAACGGAAGATTCTGGATCGGGAAATCGGTCGCCGGGTCGTTGGCCGTCTCCACCCACGAGCGGAGCGCGGGGTCGTGCGTCTCGTTGATCGCGGCCATCAGATCAGCCCCGCTGCCAGCAGCTCGTCCACCGGCTCGCGAAACGAGCACGAGCCGTACGAAGTCGCGAGCTTCCGCGCGCGGGAGATCTCGTCGGCGGTCAGCGTCCGGCCGCGCCAGGAGACACCGGCCTCGTCGAAGCGGAACGATTTCAAGTCTGGCTCCAGAAGGATGTCGCGCGCGGCGTCGGCCGGCCAATCCGACAGCACCGCCGCCGCGGCCAGGAAAACGTTGAGAAAACCGTACATCGTCGCGTGGTCGCTCCCCGCGTCGTACGTGAGCGCGTAGTCCGAGCGGATCAGGTGATGCAGGCCCGCGGTCGCCTTGAACGCCAGTCCGCGCTCGGCGCAGCCGGTGAGAAACGCCATTACGGCCTCCGGCGCGGGAAAGGCGGCAGGCGTGACTCCGCCCATGCGGATCTTCGCGCGCGCGCCCGCGCGTTCCGCGAAATCCACGACCGCCGCGGGATCGCCGGAGGCGGCTGACTCGCAGTACAGCGCGAAGAAATCGGGGACCGCGGACCGCGTCGCGGCGGGATCGGCGTCCGCGCCGACCCGCGCCTCGATGCTGTCGATGATCGCGTGTCCGAGGTCCGACCCGTGCCAGTGGCGGCAGTTGAACTTGAGCGCGTGCTGCGCGTCGGACCCGAGATCGTCGCCGGCGAGCGCGGTGATGAGCCACGGCTTCGACCCCTCCCCGGCGGGCAGCAGCTTCCCCGAGAGGCCATCGAATTCGGAAAGCCGGGACACCGGCGCGACGAATCGTCCGAGCATCCACGCATGCGGCCCGTCGAGGTATTCCGCGTAATTCCGCATCGCCTCGGCCATGCCGAGCTGCGCGGGAGGAAAGAGGCCCGCGTAATCCACGAGCCCGGTGACGAGCGCGCGGACCGCGGGCGAGATGGCTGCTGCGGGGCTTGGCTTGCTCAACGCGCGGCGGTGGGCTCCATTGCCGAAAAACTTATACCGGCGCGCGGCCGCTCAGTAGCGCCGGTACCCGGGAGCGAGCCGCGCTCGCCCCCGGGGGTCACGCCCGTCAGTTCTTCGGCTTCTGCTGGATCAGCGTCGCGATCGCCGGCGGCGGGGCAAACAGAGCCGCGTCGATCGGGCCGTACTCGTACGACGTGAAAGTCATCACCTGCTGCTGGTTCATCATCGTCTGCGTGACCTTCGTCGGCTGCTTGAGTCCGTTGAAGTCCTTGTAATCCGAGAACTCGCTCACGGATTCGATCTCGCCCATGGGCGTCTGCTGCTTGGCGAAGGCGCCGATGAGCAGCCCCGAATCCACGCTGTAGCAATCGAACGTCTCGCGGCCGCTCTTGCGGGTGACCTTCACCTTGTAGCAGCGCTGATCGCCGATCGTCGCGATCTCGGTCGTCTCCATCGAAGCGATGTTGGGCGATTCGCGGAGCACCGATGCGTACTCGGCCTCGTCCACCAGCTGCGCCAGCTCGGGCCCCTCGATCAGGCGGGGCCCCTGCATGGGATCGAGCGACCAGCCGTTGGTTCCGTCGAATCCCTGGAACATCTCCCCCATCCCGGGAATCGTCATTTTCATCAGGACGAGATTGGGCTGCGCGCCGGCGATCTCGAGCTCGGCGTTGATGCCGGCGGCCGGCATTCCCAGCGTGCCCTTGGCACGGAACGACGGGTACCGAAGCACCGCCTCGCGTCCGCCGATGGCGGCGACGTGGCGCGCGACGAGATCCCTGGCGGCCGGGAGCGCGGTGGCCTGCGCGAACGCGATCGAAGGAAGGAACGCCAGCATGGCAGCGGCGAGCGAAGCGCGGCGGCGGATGGCGGAGGGGGCGGACAGCATCGTCATCTCCTGAATGTTGACTAGTTGCTAGTTGTTGGAAGGGCGGAAAAAACGTCAGCGATAAGTTGCGGGTAAATCAGGCTGGTCACTAGTCACCAGTCACGATCCACCGGGCCGCCGCCAGCAGCGCCGCGTCACGGCCGGCCAGCAGGTCCGCGCGCGTCACGGGCAGGACCGCGTCCGGGATGACACCCCTGACCTCGAGCCTGGTTCCATCCGGGAGCGTGTAATCCGAGAATACGTGCATCAGCACGTCATCGTTGGGGAGGAGCCCCATCAGCGCGGGGAGCGCCTGGCCGGACGTAGTGTCGCCGAACACGCGGGCGCGCTTCAGGTACTGCATCCCGGCCGCGAAAATCTCGCTGGTGCTCACCGATTGCCGGTCTACGAGGATCGCCAGCGGCCGGTCGTAGACGCGCACCGCCCGCCCGGAGAACGATACCCTGCGCGGGTTGGTCACCAGGCGCAGCTCATTGCCCCGTGTCCTGAGCACGCCCAGGGGAACGATGCTGTCAACGAAGTAGCCAGCGATCCCCATCGAGAGGCCCGCGATCCCTCCGGGATTGCCGCGCAGATCCAGAATCATTCCGCGACAGTCGGCCAGCTCCTGCATCGTACTGTCGAATGCCGCGCTGATCGGGATCAGCCAGATGTTGAAGCGCACGTACCCTACGCAGCCGGCGGCGGCCGGGATGCGCGAGCTGGTCAGCCGCGCATTGAGCGGCGGCAGGTTGCCGAAGCGGGAGGTCACGCCCGGCTCGCGCCGGCGCATCAGGTCGAGCCGCACGGGCTGTCCCGCGGCATTCGAGAGCGCCAGTCTGACCGTCGAGCCGGAATCCCCATCCAGGCGCTGTGCCAGCCGCGCGCCGGCGATTCGCAGCGCTTCATGCCGCGCTCGCGGCGCAGACAGGGCGAGCGCTTCGCGGACGGCCGGCCCGATGCTGAATCCATCCACGGAGTCGACGATCCAGCCGGTGCGCACGCCGGCGGCATACGCCGGACCGGCCGAGTCCACGCGCCACACCACGGGGGCGCCATCGATGATCCTGATTTCGATTCCTACATCACCGCTCGACGCGCCGGCATCCGCCCCGCTGTGGTCGCCCGCTGCCGCCACGAGCTCTGCTGGAATCAGGCCGAAGTGCGATTCTCCAATGCGCGAGAGCATCGCTCGGATGACCGCGCGCAGCTGGTCAACCGTGCGCGCAGCGGCCGCGCGCGGCCGCAGCTCGCTTCGCACGCCGGGCCAGTCGATTCCGCGGAACGTGGAGTCGTAATACGTGCGGTTGATGATGCTCCACGCCGAATCGAACGTGGCCACCGCCAGCGCCGGATCGATCCGCGCCGAGCCGTCGCGCGCGGGCGTCGGCGAGGTTGCGCACGCCGGGATCAGGAGGGCCGCGCCGAGGGCGAAGATTCGGGTCGCGCGCTCCATGTTCCTATTCGTCGGATTCATCGGAGTCCCGCACCCAAATGAGCGACCGCGGCCCGCGCGGAATGGTGGCTAACCGACCGTCACCGGGACCAGGGTCATCGTGTCGTTGCCGAAGATATCGATCACCTTGACCGCAACGACGTATCGGCCCGGCTTGTCGTACACGTGCGGGATGCTCGCGAGCTCGAGCGATCGATCCTTCCGCGTTCGAAAGCTCTGCCATTCATTTTCGAAGATGTAGCTGCCCGTCCACCGCTCCTCGAACTCGATGAATTCGCTCGCGTCCGCGATTCCCGGAAGCGCGCCATCCGTGCCGAAGTTTTTGGGCTGAAGGATGATCTCCTTGCGGCTCTCGTAGTTGAAATCCACGGCCCAGTAATCCACCCAGTCCGTCCATTGCTTGGTCAGCACTTCCTGGGTGACGACCCCGTCCTTGTTCTTGCTCACTTTGACGAGCTGCCCCTGCTCGCAGACGACCTCGCTCTTCCCCGCCTTGAGCTCGGCAGTGATGGATTCCACGAGCCCCTGCGTGTAATAGACCGAGAAGTCCGTGAGCTCTACAGCAAGGGACAGCTTGTTGTTGGAGGCGTAGCGCGGCGTGACTTCTATGTAGGCGACGTCGTGGAACCGGACCTGTCCCTTCTCGACGGCGCGCTTGTCGAACACCTCAGGTGGAATGGTCTTCGGTGCGATGTCGATGCCTTTGCTCTTCGCCTCGTCGAGCACCGCGGGAAAGAGTCCCATCTCGAACTCGAAGGCGAGGATGTCCACGCGGGTCGCGCCGCGCTTGCGGGATTCGGTGATGACTTCCTCGACGAACAGCCGGCCGACGGGGAGGTTGATCGGTCCGACGACGACGAGGCGCCCGCCCGTTTTGCCGTGGAAGAACCCGCTCTCCGGCAAGGACTCGGCGCGGTAGGCCCGGAGGATCAGGTCGCGGAATTCCTGCTCTTTCTTGGCGAGCGCTTGCTCTTTCTTCTTCCCCGTTAGCCGCCCGCCGACGTTGAGGTAAGCTTGTCGCTCGTAGCGGCCGAGGTTGAGCACCTCAAACGCCCTAAACGGCTTGCCTGCTGCCTTTAGATCGCGCTGAACTTGAATGAGCCGTTTGCGCGTGGTGTGGATGCCGAACTTTCCAAGGTCAGTGCCGATCCACTTACGGCCGAGTTTCTCAGCGACCGCGGCTGTGGTGCCGGAGCCGACGAAAAAATCAGCTACGAGGTCGCCTTCGCGGCTACTCGCCGAAATGATTCTTTCGAGCAACGATTCAGGTTTCTGCGTTGGGTAACCGAGCCTTTCTGCTGCTTGAGAATTGATTACAGCCAAATCCGTCCACAGAGCCGAAACCGGTATCTCGGATTCATCGGCATAGCGCTTTACCCGAGGCATTCCGGTTGACGTCATCACGATTGCCCCACTCGCAATCATTTCGTCGATGCGCGTCTGGGAGTAGGCCCAATGCCGGCCGGAAGGCGGCGAAATCACTCGGTCATTGAATCGGCGCTCAGGCCCTGCACCCGCGCCGTGAGCCGAGACGAGCTGATACCTGCGACCATCAGGGTCCTTCTGCGTGTAATGGCTGGCTAGATATTCGTCCGGCAGATCTGTCGTCGGGGGTTCAAACAGGTATCGATCGGTCTTCCCATAAAACAGGATCGTGTCGTGAATCACACCGTAGGCGCGCGATGTCCCATGCGTTCCGGTCCGTCGCCAGATGATCTCGTTCACGAAGTAGTTCGTGCCGAATACTTCATCGAGAGCCGCCCGCATGAGTCCGGACACCCGCTGATCACAATGCACATAAATACTCCCTTGCTCGTGCATCAAATCACGCATGAGGATAAGCCGCTCGTAGATCATCGCGATAAATGAGTCCGCCCCCCGGCCCCACGTATCCCGATACGCGATCTGCTCGAGAAGATTCGGCTCCTTGTGGAACGTCTCCCCTCCGATCTCGATGTCCATGCTGAAATCCGCACCGACGTCAAAGGGCGGGTCTATGTAAATCAGCTTGAGCCCGCCCGCGTCCTCGATTTGCCGTCGTAGCGCTCCGCTTTTTAGCGATGACAGAATCAGCTTGTTGTCGCCCCAGATCA
>CALMKE010000158.1 GCA_937867645.1 uncultured Gemmatimonadota bacterium
CCGCGGTTGCTCCGCGCGCGCTAGAACTCGCGCTTCCTCATCTCCTTGAAAAACCGCTCGTGCTCCTGCCGCTCCTTGAGCGTCGCCTGGTCGGTGGGCTCGTCCTTGAGGTTCGGATCGTACTTCTTGCCAAACCCTTTGCGGCCGGACGTATTCGCCGCCTTCGCGGCGTTTTTCCTGGCGAGCGCTTCAATGGCTTTCTTGTCCATGTCTGTAATACCACCCTGGTCAGGGAGTGTGTCAACTGAGAACTCAGGCTGCTCGCTCGAACCCTTCGCGATCCATCTCGCCCCACAGGACATCCTTTCGCGCGTATTTCCGGAACGATTGCAGGCGGAACCAGAGGGTGAGCTGCCGGTAGCCGAAGCCCTCTATCGCGGAAAACCAAAGTAGCAGGACAAAGTCCCGCCACGCCGGGTATCGTCGAAAGCTGATCTCCTCCAGAACTGTGGCCCAAAGCGACAAGAGCAGGCCGAACCCGGCCGACACGGCGAGGAACAGCAGGGCGAATGACATGTCCGCGGCGCCGATCAGAAGAGTCACGCCGAAAGCGAGGTACCCCGCAAGCTCAACGACCGGAGATAGCATCTCGCCGAAGAGGAAGAAGGGATAGGCTATGAACCCCATCCGCCCGTATCGCCGGTTGAAGCACACGCCACGGTGCTGGACCATCGTCGAGATCAGTCCCCGGTGCCATCGCTCGCGCTGCAGATGCAGTCCGCTCAGCGTCACCGGAACCTCCGTCCACGCGACTGGATCCGGAATGAACTGGATCGACTCCGGCGAGCCCGAATCTCGGAGGTGCTTGTGCAGGCGGATGACGATGTCCAGGTCTTCGGTCATGCTGGCAGTGTGGTATCCGCCAACCGCCTGGAGATGTTCCCGGCTGAACAGCCCGAACGCGCCCGAGATGATGAGGCTCCCGCCCAGCCGGTTCCATCCGAGCCGGCCGAAGAGGAACGCGCGCAGGTACTCCACCGTTTGGATGCCTGGGAGCCAGCGCGAGTCCACCCGCGCCTCAGTCACTATCCCGTGCACGACCGTCGAGCCATTGGCGACGCGGACAGTGGCGCCCACAGCCGCCACCGGCTCGCCGAGGAGGAACGGGCGAGCAAGACGGAGCAACGCGTCGCGCTCAACGAGCGTGTCGGCGTCCACGGCGAGCACGTATGGAAAGCGCGCCGCATTGACGCCTGCATTCAGTGAATCGCCCTTGCCGCCGTTGTCCTTGTCGATACACGTGAGCTTGGAGTAGACCCGCGACCGGTAATAGCCGCGGACAGCGGCCGTGGGGACTACGTCAGGATACGCCGCGGGAGCCTCGTACAGCTCGTAGGCGGCGATCAGCGACTCCATCGTGTCGTCCGTGGATCCGTCATTCACGACGACCACTTCGTGGTTCGGATACTCCAGCGTAAGAAAAGACAGCACGCTCGGAACTATGGTCGCCCGCTCGTTGAAGGCCGGGACGAGAACGGAGATCGGCGGGACAATCTCCGCGCCGCGCAACAGCGCCAGATTGTCGTCGTCCGATATCCTCCAATGCTCCATTATCTCCGGTATCGCGAGGATCAGGAGGATCGCGTAGAAGGAATTGAGGACCAGGAAATACGCGATCATCCCATGATCTACCCAGAGCAGCGCCTGGACGAGGAGCGGCCGGACTTGCTCGAAGTCCATCAGGCGGACGTCAGCTCGAGGCGACTCCCATCAGAGAGCGCCGAGACCAGCGTCGCCATGTCGCGCGCGAACGGATCCGACGACGCGCGGACCTCCTCCAGCGCCGACCGGCCGGGGTCCGACAGATCGGCGAGGGCGAGACCCGCGCGAAACCTGACCCACCAGGCATCGTCCTTCATTGCATCCGTTAGGAGCGGGATCGACTCGTTGGCGTTCAGTGCTCCGGCTGCGCGCGCTGCCGCTGCTCGAACCCGCCAGTCCTCATCCCGCAACATGCGCGTCACGGCGGCCGCGCCCGCGGGGGAGAAGCAATTGCGGAGCGCACGAGCCGCGCTCGCGCGGATCTCGACACTCCAGTGGGAGGTGTGACGAATGACCGCCTCGAGCGCAGGCGGCGTGGCCAGCACCTCCGCGAGCTGAATCCACGCTCTCAGCTCGGCGGGCGATGCGTCCCCTGCAAGCCGTGGGACGACCTCATCGGTCGCGATTTCGGCATGGCTGCGCAGCGCGCGGGCCTGCTGCAACCGCACGGCGGGCGGGCGCATCGGCAAGTAGGCAACGATTGCGCGCACGAACCGTTCGCTGGCACAGCCGGCAATTGCGCCGGTCGCGGCGCTCGCCACCGCCGCGTGCTTGTCGGTAACCAGGCGGGCAACCAGCTCCTCATCGCCGCGGTCGCAGACCATGACGAGCAGCCTTGCCGCTTTCAGCCGCTTCCACCAATACCTGGACGCACCATCCGCGAGAGCGAGGCGCACCCATGGGGACCGTCTCACTTTCTCCGCCAGGCTCGCTCGCTGCTCCGGGGACAGCCGCGCGCCTCCGATCACCAGCATCTCGCGCGCAGCGACTTCGGGGCGGAGCTGGAGGAATGCCGCCGCCAGGGCCTCCCCATCGTCGTCACCGAGCATGATGCGCTGCAGCGGCACGGCGAGTATCGCATCGGCGTCACTGCCGCGCGCCAGTGAGCGGCTAGTACGCAGACGTGTGACGAACAGCAGCGCGATCGTCAGGATGACAAAAACCGCCTGGAGTCCCACTATCACCAGCAGCGCGGCGAACAGCGTCACGCGTCAGCCACTGGCCAGAGCGAGCCACACGGCGATCTTCTCCATCAGCACGTGGATGCTGACCGGCTTGACGATGTAATCCACCGCCCCCGCCCGAAGCGCCCTGATCTGATCGGTCTCGCTCGCCCTCGTGCTGAGGAAGGCGACGAGAAAGGCTCCCGGTCTGAGCGACTGCATCCGTTCGTGGAGCGTGTGCCCGTCGATGCCGGCGAGATCGATCGAGAGCAATACCACACGGCGCGCACCCGTCTCCGGCAGCGCCACCATTTCCCGCAAGGCCTGGGCTCCGTCGTAGTACACCGTCACCATCCGGCCGCTGGATTCCAGCGCATACGCGATCATGTCCGCGAGCGCGCGATCGTCCTCCACCACAATTACCTCGTCGCGGAACCACGCTTCCTTCGACGTCGGAACCTTGGAGATGACGCGGCGCTCGACTGCCGTGTTCGCGCGCCGCTCGGGCTCCTTCTTCTTTTTCACCGCAGCAGGCGCTCCACGCGAAAGCTTCCGACGAGGTGCAGCCTTCGCATCGACGGAGCGACTTCTTCGCTCTCAACGCCCAGTCCGTACCCGACGCGCAAGCGGCCGCTCCGGAACGGGCGCAATCGCTCGACGCGCCCGGAGAAGCTCGTGAGGTCGGGATCGCGGCGGATTCGCGTCGGATCGTCCGCGACCGGGCTCGTCCCGCGCGTTGCCGAGACGTACATCCCGACGTAGTCGTAGCGGCCTGCCCAGTACCGGCGCAGCGAGAGCTGTCCGGTCGTGGACAGCGCCCCGCTTTCCTTCACCACGTATGGTCGGAACGCGTACCAGTAATTTCCGCGGTATCCGCCGATGCTCCCGGTGTACACGATGACCGAGCTCGAGGCAACGTGAAACAGCCGGGCGCCCGCGGACAGCTCGATTGCCCGCGTCGGCGAGCTGAACAGCTCGAGCGCGGCACGGACGGGGATGAACACTTGCTCGTGCGGCGAGAGGGCCGCCGCGAGGTAGAGATAGCCCACGCGTCCCACCCGTGGATGCGCGTCCACCTCCGCCTGCAGCCCCGTAGAGCCGTACCGCCTGGCGCCGGTGATCCGGGCCGATGCCGCTCCCCAGCGCGGCACGAACGTCCGATGCGCGGAGGCCACTATCCACGGATCAATGCCCTCGACGTGCTCGACGCTTACCGTAGCGCCGATGGCGGCCGTGTCTACCGGGGTGTGGGCGATCTCATCGTTCTGCGCGGCGACGGCCACGGGAATGAGCGCGAGCATGACGCCCAACGCCGCCGGGATCCGCCAACGCCGGTTGGCGCGCGAGCAGTAACCTGAGGTCGTGCCTTCTGCGTGCGACGTCTGAGCTCCCGGCGTGGAGCGAGCAACGTTCGCTCGCGAACTACTACTTCGTACACTTGCTTACACAAAACGATACGCGCGACCGCCCCGAAGGGCAATCGCGCGGCCTTACTGAGCCCCGGCGCGCTTGAGGCGCTGCCACAGGCTCACTCGACCGCCTATCAGGTACGCGCCATTGGATGATCCGGCCAGTAACTCCGAAGGCGACGGCTGAGGCTTGCGTACATGCCGGACTCAGACATCAGTTGAACGCTTGCAACGCGAGGCGCTTCCTTCAGAGCGAAGTGTGAAAGCGCGTCGGTTGTCGCGCCAATGGTCATCATTACTTCCACGGGGTTAGGCGTAACGCTCGCCGAGGAATTGAAGTCGAACACATAGATCCACGCCGTTGGATCAACCACAATCTCTTCGCCGGGGACCGCCAAACGTAGCGTGCCATCACTCGCACTCGCCAACTCCGGGGAACTGAGAAATGGTTGCCAGCTATCCCAAACGGAAAGAGGAAGAGCAAGAGCGGTCCCTGCGCACGAAGGATTAGCGCCGAAGCTGAACTTAAACATCAATTGGTAGAACGTTCGTTTGAAAACATTGGCGATGTTTGGCCCTTCAATCCGCTCCGCGGCCCATTGTGGATTCTCCCGCAATGCGGCAGGAAAATCTGCACCATGAAGACGAAGGGCTTGGCTGAGATTTTCTACGGCGTGGGCGTATGTACCGTGAAAGTCCATCGTCTGCGCCTCGATAAGCGCAAACTTTCCAAGGGTTATCGACCCGTTTGTTCGTTGTAGTTCGACGACAGTAACATCGAACGCCATCTCCGGCGAGCTCTCCGTCGCAGATAGAGATATCTCCCCGCCGAGCTTCAAATCGAAATAGACAAATACCCGCTCACCACCCTTGGGCCGGTCTACGATCGCCGTTCGAGTGTCTTCCGCCGCGAGTGTAGGTGCAGCATACAATCCAAAATCTTGCCCGAGCCCATAAAGCCGCGCCGCAATGATGCGCAGCAAAGTAGGCTCGACCAGCCGGTAGGGACACACAACCCAGTCCTGCCTTGGTCCGTTGCTACGCGAACTGATCGTGCAGACGCCCTTCGACGCCGGGCGTTTCACGCATTCCTGGGGACTCGCCTTGGCAGCGGAAAGAAATGGACACTGCTGCGCAACTTGATCAGCGAGGCTACGCGCGGTGGAGGTAACGTTTGGATAAATACGATGCCCGAACCATTCGCTGACGAAATTACCCTCAGCGATATCAGGCGTCATTCAGTATTCAGAGCCCGCGCGAGCTCTCTTTCAGCCGATTCGGCGTATTTCGGCGTAATCTCAAATCCTATCGCGCTTCGAGAATGGCGAACCGCCATGCTCACAGCTCGTCCTGTGCCCGCAAAAGGGTCCAGTACCATTCCGCCGGGGGGACAGGAGCTCAGAATACGAGGGCGAATCAACTCCTCTGGAAACGTAGCCGTGTGGCTGTCCTGGCCTGATCTCACGTTGCATATCACGACGTCATTGCCCGCCCGCTCGGCCTGATCTCGGTCATAGTAGTAGGCCGCTCGTCCTTGTTTTGGCCGGTGAACAAAGTGGAAAAAATGTTCGTGCGCCAGCCGAAGACGGTCACGTTCCGGGCGCGGCGGCACGTTCGGCTTATACCAGATAAGATCGTTGCGCAAAATCCACCGGGTGGCCTGCATTGCGATAGCAAAACGCGCTGGGATGAGCAGCAATTGCTTCTCCTGACGGTAGTCTCCCATTGGTACGCGGCGCCTTTCTCGCGGATGCCCGCCAAGGCCCTGCCGACCGCCGTCGCGAATGCTCGCCCACCGAGCGAAGTAAGTGTCGCCAAGGTTCACCCACAAGCTCCCGGAAGGCTTCAGGACTCGCTTGGAGAGCTGAAAGAACTCGACCAGATGAGATATGTACCACTCCGGGAGTGGTTCAAGTCCCAGCACTCCGCCGTTTGCAGCATACCAACCATATGGGGGAATGCTTCCAACGGCATTCAGCGAGTGCCATTTCTCGAGAATGTCCCAGTCATGCTCTGCGTCATAGGTGCGAAGGCCCCAGTAGGGCGGGCTTGTTATAACGAGGTCAACGCTATCGTCGGGCAACAAGGCCACGAGCTCGAACGCGTCACCGACTTCAATCCGCCCTGTGGTGGATCCGACCCCAGCTGTAATAACGGTCCGAGACGCCGTCGCCACAGGCCCCCAAAGTCCTAGTTGCTGTCGTAGTATGAGCGACCGCTTCTCGGGCACTCGTGAAAAAAATCTAGCCCGCGCGGACAGCGCGAAATCACAAGGTTGCTTGCGACATCCAAATCGTAAAGAACGAGCGAACGATTTTGGTCGATACTTCAACGGTGCGCAGAGAGACTATTTCTCTTTGCGGACGCCCTTGAAGGGCTTTGGATCGGCCTTCTGATCCATGAACTTGCCCGTCCCTGTATCTCGCTTTACCCACGCCTGAGTCTTCGGGTTAAAAGTCTGGGATCGACCTGTCACCGCTCCTCGACGTCCTGGGCCCTTCGGTGGATTCGTAGCCATAACCATTATACCTGGGAAAATAAAAAAACGGTCACCCGCACTCGCTGAAACCGCAGACGTGGCACTTGGCGCACCCCTCCGCGTACTCCAGCGAAGAGCCGCAATCAGGGCACGTCCCGAATGACGCCTGATC
>CALMKE010000159.1 GCA_937867645.1 uncultured Gemmatimonadota bacterium
CACGAGGAGCTTTGGATGGTCGAGGCGATAATTCAGCCGTTCAAGCTGGAGCCGGTAACGCTGGCGTTGGCAGAAATTCCCGGCCTGGAAGGGCTGACGATCACCGAGTGCCGCGGCTCGGCTTACGGGCTCCATCTCGCCGGAGCCGCGGAAACTGACGCTGACGCGGCGGCCGGGGCCGGGCGAGCCGCTCCGGAGGATCGTCATGGGAACGTAGATCTCGGCGAATTTTCCCCAAAGGTAAAGCTCGAAATCGCCGTGGTGGACCGGTCGCTCGCGGACCACGTGGCGGACTCCATCGCGGCAGCCGCGCATACGGGAAGGCGCGGAGACGGCAGAATTTTCATATGGCCGATCAGCAAAACCGTGAGGGTTCGCACGTTTCAACCACGCGAAGACCCGCGGTAGCCATGGCCGAATCCGGTTCCTCCCCTTCCAGGCCCGCACCGCGGACGGCCCAGGTCGTCCAAGGCACGGTCATCAAACTCGATCTGCCCGTTCTCCTGCCGGATGTCGGGGAGACGCGGGACGCGTGTGTTGGGCGGCTCATCAACCTCCTGGAAGAGCAACCGGGGGTAATAGGGGTACACATCATCTCCGGAGACCGGAGCACCTCGCAGGATGTCTTGGCGCCCGGCGATGCTCCGCCGACGGTCCCGGCTTCGGAGGCGCAACTTTGCCTGCACTACGACCCCGAGGTGCTCACCCTCGCCCAGATAACTGCGGCGGCGGAGAGCGCGGGCGCGAGCGTTTCCGACCGCTTCGCTCACACGGTTTTGCCGTTTCGGGCGGTCGGCGCGGAGGACGAAGGCGCGCGAATCGAAGCGGAGCTGCGGGATATCCGCGGCGTCACCGCAGCTTCGGTCAACTTCGCGGGCCAGGTAGCGCGAGTCGAATACGACCGGACCATAACCAACGTGGCGGCGATCGAACGCCACCTCCAGAAGTCCACCGCAGGCCCGGGATGGTATGAGCGTAACCGCGAGCTGGCGTGGAGTCTCATCGCGGGAGCGCTGCTTGGCGCGGGATGGCTTGCGGCCGGCGCGGCGCAACCGGGATCATGGCTGCCGATCGCAGTTTACGCGGCGGCGTACTTCTTCGGCGCGCGCGACAACGTAAGCCACTTCATAAAGGACCTGCGCCGGCGGCGGTTCCGGTTCAACATAGACCTGCTGATGGTGGTCGCTGCCGTCGGTGCGGCGGCGCTCGGTGCGTGGTTCGAGGGCGCGCTCCTTCTATTCCTGTTCAGTCTCGGGCACGCACTCGAGCACTATGCGCTCGGGCGTGCCCGCAACGCCATCAAGGCTCTGGCCGAGTTGGCGCCCAGGACAGCCGTGGTACGGCGCGATGGACGAGAACGGGAGATCCCGGTCGCGGAAGTTCGGACGGGCGATCGGGTAGTCGTGAAGCCTGCCGAACGCATCCCCGTGGACGGGTTCGTGCAAGAGGGCCGCTCCGGCGTGAATCAGGCGCCGATCACCGGCGAGAGCATCCCCGTGGACAAGGTCAAAGGGGACGACGTGTTCGCGGGCTCGGTCAACGGCGAAGGGGCGCTGGTCATCGAAGTCACGGCCGCCGTCGGAGACCGCACCCTCGACCGTGTCATCAAGCTCGTCTCCGAAGCGCAGACGCAAAAGGCGCCGACGCAGCAGTTCACCGACAGGTTCGAGCGGTACTTCGTTCCTCTGGTCCTGATCGGCGACGCACTGCTGATCGTCGTACCTTCGGTCCTTGGCTACTGGTCCTGGTCGGAGTCCTTCTATCGCGCGATGGCCGTCCTGGTCGCCGCCTCGCCATGCGCGCTCGCGCTCGGAACGCCCGCCGCGGTGCTCGCTGGAATCGCGCAAGCGGCCCGGAACGGCGTGCTGATAAAAGGCGGAGCTTACCTTGAGACCCTGGGAGGCGTGAAGGTGCTGGCGCTCGACAAAACGGGTACTATCACCAAGGGCGAGCCCGCAGTGACCGACATCGTTCCGTTCGGCGGGACGAGCGAGGCGGATCTGCTCGCGACCGCGGCCTCCGTGGAGCGGCAATCGCAACACCCGCTCGCGAAGGCCGTGCTTCGCGCGGCGGAGGAGCGCTCGCTCGATGTCCCGGATGCGGGTGAACTGCAAGCGGTGACCGGCCGCGGTATCCGATCGAGTGTGGGCGGTGAGTTGGTCGAAGTTGGCCGGCTCCTCATGTTCGAGGAATCCGGCGCAGAGGTGCCGACCCTGCTGCGCAATGCCGTCGCTCAGCTCGAAGAATCCGGACGGACGACGATGGTCGTGCGGCGTGCGCCAGCGACAGGCAATGCCGCAGGCGGCGGGTGGCTCGGCGTGCTGGGCCTAGCCGACGAGCCGCGCGCTGAGGTACGGCAAACGCTCGATGATTTGCGCCTTGCCGGGATCAATCGCATCGTGATGCTTACTGGTGACAACGCCGGCGTCGCAAACGCGATTGCCCGCGCGGTCGGCATTGACGACGTGCGCGCGGGACTGCTGCCGGAGGACAAAGTCACGGCTGTCCGCGAGCTCGCTGCACAGGGAAACGTTGCAATGGTTGGGGATGGCGTCAACGATGCGCCCGCGCTGGCCCATGCCACCGTCGGGATCGCCATGGGAGGAGCGGGCACAGCGGCCGCTCTCGAGACCGCCGACGTCGCGCTCATGGGCGACGATCTGGGCCGCCTGCCGTTCGCGGTCGGGCTGAGCCGGAGAGCAAGAGCAGTCATCCGGCAAAACGTGTACGTGTCGCTGGGGGTAATCGGCCTGCTCCTCTTCGCGACGGCCACTGGCGCGATCGGAATCGGCCCCGCGGTCGTCGCGCACGAGGGGAGCACGCTGATCGTGATCGCCAATGCGCTGCGCCTGCTCGGTTACAAACGCCGGTGACGGCCGCCTCCGGGCTTCTCGCCGGAAGCCGCGGCCGTGGCGGTGAAACCCGGTCACGGCAGCCCTACGGCCTGCAGCGCGCTGCGTACTACGGCGACAGAATCCGACAGCCTCGCGATGAAATGCGGAATAGACAGACTCGCATCGTCGCCATAGGCAGCGAGCATGTAGATCGCCTGCGCGCGCACCTCCGCCGAAGAGTCATTCAAGGCCAGGTGCAGCGTCGGCGCGGTACGCCGCGCGCTCCGACTGATGCCCCGCGAGCCGCGCAGCGCCGCTATTCTCACGACCGGCACCGGATCGGATGCCAGCCTGCGGAACACGCCGACACCCCAATAGCGGCCCCGCCCTGTGGCTCGCAGGCTCCGGAGGGCGGGGCGATGTGCGCACTCACGCCGGCTACGGTGACACGCTGGAAATTGAAAACATTCCTCCCCTTGCATTTTGATCTCCCCAACGGCAAGACCGCCCGGGCCCGCCGCTAGGACCACCGGCCTGGACACGTGTCGGATCGCGGTGCGCGGAATGGATTGCGCAAGCTGTGCGCGTCCGATCGAGGACTCCCTGAAACGCCTGGAGGGTGTCCACGACGTGAGGGTCGACGTCGTTGGTGGACGCGTCCAGGTCGAATACGCGCCCAGTAAGATCGGGCTCGACGATCTCGCCGAGGCCATCGAACAGGCTGGCTACCATCCACTGCGGGAGGCCGGGATCGCGGCAGGGCCCGCGACGAAAACGGAACGTGAGCCGTCTTTCCGGCAGCGGCACGGCCGCGTGATGCTGACCGCAGTCGCCGGGCTCGCGCTGGCTTCCGCCCTGGGGGCGGACATGCTGGGGCTCGGCGCGTCATTCCGTCTTGGGCTCCTCGCCATCGCGACGGTAGCGGGTGGCTGGTACGTCATACCTCGCGGGATGCACGCAGCGCGAATGCGCTCTCTCGACATGAACTTCCTCATGTCGATCGCCGCGATAGGTGCATGGCTCATCGGCGAGCAGGCGGAAGCCGCCGCGACGTTGTTCCTGTTCGCCGTAGCGGAAATGCTGGAGGCATACTCGATGGACCGCGCGCGGAACGCGATCAAAGCGCTCATGGATCTCTCCCCCGCGGAGGCCACGGTGATTCGCGCCGGCGCGGAGGTGCGTGTTCCTGCGGTCGCCGTTCAAATCGGCGAAGTGATCGTCGTTAGACCAGGAGAGAAGATCGCCGTGGATGGCGTCGTGCTGTCTGGCGAGTCAAGCGTCAACCAGGCTCCGATAACGGGCGAGTCGATGCCCGTTGAAAAAGCGGCCGGCGCGGATGTATTCGCAGGAACGCTCAATGCCCAAGGACTGCTTCACGTACGTTCAACGAGGCCCGCGAGCGACACGACGCTGGCGCGGATCGTACACGCAGTGGAGGAGGCCCAGGCGTCGAAGGCGCCGACCCAGCGCTTCGTGGACCGGTTTGCGCGGGTGTACACACCCGCCGTGGTCGCCGCAGCGGCGGTCGTCGCTATCTTCCCGCCACTGCTCGGCATTGGTCCGTGGGAGGTGTGGATATATAGAGCGCTCGCCATGCTCGTGGTCGCCTGCCCATGCGCACTCGTAATCTCCACTCCGGTTTCGATCGTCAGCGGGCTGGCCGGAGCCGCCCGCCGCGGCGTGCTCATCAAAGGTGGAGCACATCTCGAGGCCGCTGGTGCTGCAACGGTCGTGTGCTTCGACAAGACAGGCACGCTGACTCACGGTGCCCCGGCCGTCATCAGCGTGGCGCCGATCGGCCGCGCGAGCAGCGACGATGTCATTCGCCTTGCAGCCGGCGTCGAGAGCGGATCGGAGCATCCGCTGGCTCAGGCGATTCTCGATCATGCACGCCGAAACGCCATCGAAGTGCCGGCCGCCACCCGGTTTTCGGCGCTCGTCGGTCGCGGAGCGCGTGCCAGCATCGACGGAACGACGGTCTACATCGGGAACGAGCGGCTGCTGGACGATCTGAAAGTTCCGAAAGCCGAGGCAACCGGCATCGCGGCCGGGTTCGAAGCGCGTGGTCAAACAGGGGTCTTCGTTATCACCGAGCAGGCTGTGATCGGCGTAGTCGCGATCGCGGACGAGGTTCGGCCACATGCGAAGGAAGCGCTCGCGCAGCTCCGCGCCGCGGGCGTGCAGCGTGTCGTGATGTTGACCGGCGACAACCGGGGTACGGCAGAAGCCGTCGCGTCGGCTCTGGGAATAGACGAAGTGCACTCTCAACTGCTGCCGGACCAGAAGGTCGAAATCGTGCGCCGCCTGGAGAATAGCGGGGAGCGCGTAGCGTTTGTCGGCGACGGCGTGAACGACGCGCCGGCGCTGGCAGCCGCGTCGGTGGGGATTGCCATGGGCGCCGCCGGCACCGATGTCGCGCTCGAGACCGCGGACATCGCGCTTATGGGAGATGACCTGTCACGCCTGGCGACGGCCATCACGCTCTCCCATCGCACGCGGCGGATCATCCGGCAGAACGTGTGGTTTGCAATCGTAACCAAGGCTGTTTTCCTCGTGCTGGCTGTCACCGGCCTGGCGACGCTCTGGATGGCCATCGCCGCCGACATGGGCGCGTCCCTGATAGTCGTGATGAATGGGTTAAGGCCGATCCGCGGCACGGGCTAAGCGCGTAAGCGGTAGCTGTTGGTCGCGGGTTAGGTGATTGGCCCGCGACATGCCGGTCCATCAAAACCCCGCAGGAGGAGTGAGGTCATGGCCAACACATTTTGCAGGGAAGTCCAGCAGGCGGAATCCCGGTTGTCGATGCGCTTGTACGCCGCTGGCCTTCAACTGTCGCTCACCGTATTCGCGATGGCGGCAGCGGTTGGTTGCGGTGGCGCACCGGACCACCCGCGGGACACCGTTGCCGTCGGCTCACCTCCTACGACGCAGTCACCGCAGCTCCCGGCAGGCACCGGGGCCCAGGTTCCTACCGACTCAGCAGGCCTCGTGGCCTTGGGCGGTGAGATCTTCAACGGCCGTGCCGCCGGCGGGGTCTGTTTCACCTGCCATGGGCCGAACGGCGTCGGCACTCAGCTGGCGCCGAATCTTGGCGACCAGACCTGGATTCACGGCGACGGCAGCCTGGAGTTCATAGTGAACACCATCCGGACCGGCGTACCAAACCCGAAGCAGCACCCCGCTGCGATGCCGCCTTTTGCCGGCATGCTCGACGAGCAGCAGATCCGCGCTGTTGCCACGTACGTGCGCTCGCTTTCAACGGGAGGAGATTAGCGCGGGCGGACCCGATCGGGCTCGGTCGGCACCGGGCCCGCGGTTGTAGTGCACTCTGGAAGTACGCCGGTCGCGGTCACGAATGCGCTGCGAACGTCGCCCTACAGGCGACGCCGAGGGTATTCCTCTATCTCCGCACCAGATCCCTGCCAGCGGAAGAAAACGACCGTGATCGCGGCGATGACGAGTAATCCACCGAAGAGGATGAACACGCCGGCGGCGATCTGCTGGTCGGTGCGCGGCGACAGACCGGAGAAAGGAGGCGCGAGCTCGTAGACGCGATAGACCGGAAACTCTGCGAGCATCAGCCACATTCCTATGAATTGGTGGGCGATGGTTCCCAAAAAAAGATAGAGCATGTGCAGCGGCGGCCCGAACCGCGGCCGCTCTGGAACGGAGCACACGACCGGCCACCAGAACGCGAGCCCCGAGGCCAGCCACGCGAAGTCGAGAACGAATGCGCCGAGCTGCGAAACCATCAAGCCGTCCACGACGGCAGGCGTGTGGGTGGCGACCATGACGGTGGTGAAGGCAACCATCGTGGGCAGAGGATTCGTCAGCACAGATACCAGCCCATGCAGCGCTCGCTTCCGGGCGAGCGCCTCCAGCGCTGACGCCGGTACGCCCAGGAGCAGAAGCGGTGGCGCGACCATCCCGAGCAGGAGAAACTGCACAGCGTGAACGCTCGCAAGATAGCCGGTCCCGAGCGCGCCGACCGGCCAGTCGAGCGCAACCCACACGCACAGCAGACCGGTGATGCCCGCGAGTCGGCGCGCGGCAGACGTCTGCGCCCGCGTAACCCGCCAATAGCCCGCGGCGAGGCTGCCCACAAAGATCCACACGCCCGGGTATGGCTGCCAATCCCAGCTCCAACTGACGCCGCGCGCCGAGCACCACCACTGAAGATCGGCGGCGGTCAGCGCGCCCCCCAGCTCTCGTTGACCAGCGCGGGAAGGTCGCGCGCCCAGTCCACCTGCCGCGTACCGAACGGATACGCGAGGTGGGCCATGTTGTCGGTAGTGAAGGCGAAGACCTGCGCGGCATGCCCCACCGCGTATTCTCCGGGCCTGGCAGTGGCCGCCCTGGTCGTGCGCGCGCGACGCTCTTGTACGGCGGCGGGAACACCCACGGCAGCTTGCGCAGCTTCGATCTCCGCAACGGAGCCGGTAAGGCCGATGAAGTTGCTGTCGAGCCCCCCGTTCAATTCGCGGAGCCATGACCGCACGCGAGCCGGCGTGTCGCGTTCCGGGTCCACCGTTACAAATACAACCCTGATACGGTCGCGCGTCTCCGCGGGCATCGCGCGCAGCACCGCGCCCAGATTCGCGATGTGCACCGGACAGACGTCGGGACAGGACGTATAGCCGAAGAAGAGCAATGTGAGATACCCTTCGGTGCGGCCCCGGAAATCGAACGGCCGCCCATCAAGGTCCTCGAGCGCGAGCGCGGGCTTCGCAATCGGCGTGGGAAGTGCCGTTCCGCGATACGTCGCCAGCCTGCCCACCGCATCCGTGCCGGCACGGCTGGCGCCGGTGTCACACGCGGCGGCCGTAAACACGAGCACATGCGAACCTGCGAGTACCGCTGATTTCCACCAACGAATCGGCATATACGCCCACGCTCCGTTCGGCACCACTACTCTGCGGCGGATCCTTGGTCGGCCACCCCTGCCAGTTCGGATGGACGAGCATTCCTTGACCGACGCCGGCGCTTGACCTGGTGGTGGAACGTAGCGGCCCACCCGGGCCACCGCTCCTCCAGCCATTCATACAGCACCGGCAGGACGTACAGCGTCAGGAACGTCGAGCTCAGCAGCCCGCCAATGACGACTGTAGCGAGCGGCCGCTGGACTTCCGATCCAGGACTCGTCGAGATAGCCATGGGAATGAACCCGAACGCGGCAACCAGCGCGGTCAGCAGATTCGATCGCAGGCGGTCGTCCGAGCCTTCGCGCACGGCTTCGTCGAGCGGCCGGCCGCGATTCCGCAGATGATTGATATAGGAAACGAGCACCACGCCGTTCAGGACGGCAACACCGAACAACGCGATGAAGCCGACAGCGGCGCTGAGGTTCAGGTTCATTCCCCTGAGCCAGAGCGCCGCGATTCCGCCGACCAGCGCGAACGGCACGTTCAACATGACGAGCAGCGCCTGGCGCCCATTCCCGAAGCTTGCGTAGAGCAGCCCCACGATCAGCAACAGTACCAGCGGCACGATCAACGTGAGACGTTTCATCGCCCGCTCCTGGTTCTCGAACTGTCCTCCGTACGTTACGTAGTATCCGCGCGGGAGCTCCACCTTCTCCGCCACTGTCCGCTGCACTTCGGCAGCGAAGCCGCCGAGGTCGCGGCCGCGTACGTTCGACTGCACGATCACCATCCGCTCCCCGTTCTCGTGGTTGACGCGTTCCGGGCCCTGCACCACCCGGACGGTCGCTACCTGCGAGAGCGTCACCTTTCCGCCCGATGGAGTCGTGACCAATAGCCGGCCGATGGCGTCCGGGGTTCCGCGATATTCCTCGGCCAGGCGCACGACGATCGGAAAACGCTTGCGGCCATCGATCACCTCGGTCGCCTCCACGCCTCCGATGGCCGCCTGCACGGCGTCGCGCATGTCCGCCACGTTGAGCCCGTAACGGGCGAGCGCCCCCCGGTCGAGCGCAAGCTCGATCTGCATGGCCCCGGCGCTTACATCCACCGAGACGTCGGCTGCGCCCGGAACGGACTCAATGGCGTTGCGGATCTCCACGGCCTTTCGCTCGAGTATCTCCAGGCTATCCCCGAAGATCTTCACGCCGAGCTCGGTGCGCACGCCCGAAATCGCCTCGTCGAGACGCATGGCCATCGGCGCGGTAAAGTTGTAATCGACGCCCGGTATCTGGCTGAGCGCGGAATCCATCCGTACGATCAGCTCCTCCTGCGACCTGGCCTTCCACTCATTGCGGGGCTTGAACATGACATACACGTCCCCCGCGAACAGCCCCATGGTTTCCGTCGCAAGCTCCGGCCGGCCCATCTTGGTCACGATGCTCCTGACCTCGGGGAATCGCCGCAGCGTTCTTTCGATCTCGGCGGCGATGCTCATGCCCTGCGGGAGGGAGGTACTCGGGAGCCGCCTGGTCTCGATCAGCATCGAGCCTTCGTCGAGCTTTGGCATGAACTCCGTCCCGAGAAACGGGACGGACGCGAGAGAAACCACGAGCAATCCGGCCGCGGTACCGACCACGATCCGGCGATTAGCGAGTGCCCAGCCGAGCGACGACTGGTAGCGCGTACGAAGGGCCTCCAACCACCGTGAGGGCTTCTCCTCCGCCTGGCGCAGCGCGTACGACGAGATCACGGGCACATATGTGAGAGCCAGCAGAAGGGAGCCGAGCACGGCGACACAGACCGTGAACGCCATCGGCGTGAACATCCGCCCCTCGAGCCCCTGCAGGGTGAAGATGGGGATGTACACGGCGATGATGATCGCAACGCCGAATACAATCGGCCGCCCGACCTCGAACGCGGCCTTCCGGATGAGCGTCTGCCGCTCGTCCTGCGTGATCTGCCCCGCGTGCGCGAGGCGCCTGACGAAGTTTTCTATCATGATGACCGACGCGTCGACGATGAGGCCGAAATCGAGCGCGCCCAGGCTCATGAGGTTGGCCGAAACGCCGAACCGTTTCATGAGGAGAAAAGCGAACAGCATCGAGAGCGGAATCACCGAGGCGGTAATGAGCGACGCCCGCAGGTTGCGCAGGAATAGCAGGAGAATCAGCGTCACCAGCACCGCGCCTTCGAGCAGATTGCGGAAGACCGTGCGCGTCGTCCGGTCCACGACCGCGCCCTGATTATAGAACGGGCGGATAGTGACACCCGCGGGCAGGAGCGGCCGTATCTCCTTCAGACGCCGCTCGACCTGCGTCACGACTTGCTTTCCATTCGCCCCCTTGAGCATCACGATCATTCCGGAGAGCGTCTCTCCGCGCCCGTCGCGCGAAACGGCCCCTTCGCGCGGCATCGGTCCGACTACGACCCGCGCGACGTCGCGCACATGGATCGGAGTACCCCCGTCGCGGGTGGCGATCACCACATTGGCGATGTCCGTGGTGTCGACAAGACGCCCCAGTCCGCGGATCGTGAAACGCTCGCCTCGATCTTCGATGTAACCGGCGCCGAAATTCTCGTTGTTGGCGGCGAGCGCAACTTCGAGGTCGTGCAGCGATACCCCGTAGCCGGCGAGCTTGCTCGGATCGCTCAGCACATGGAACTGCTGAACCATGCCGCCCCAGGAGTTCACTTCGGCCACGCCCGGAATCGTGCGGAGCATCGGCTTGATCGTGTAGTCCTGAAGGTTCTTGAGCTCCATGAGCGATAGCGAGTCGGATTCGACGAGGTACTGAAACACCTCGCCCATGGGCGTCGCCGGCGGCCCCAATCCAGGCTGGATCCCGTCCGGGAGATTCCCCGCTGCGTCCTGCATTCGCTGTGTCACCTGCGCCCGGGCGAAGTACATGTCGACTTCGTCGTCGTACGACACGGTCACGACGGATATGCCGGCCTTGGAGATGGAACGGACGCCCCTGGTTCGCGGCAGCCCCATCATCGCCGTTTCCATCGGATAGCTCACGAGATTCTCGACTTCGTTCGGCGAGAGCCCCGGGGCAACGGTGATGACCTGCACCTGATTGGGCGTGAGGTCGGGGAAAGCGTCGAAGGTGATGTTGCCGAAGGCCCAGCTACCCGCGACGATCAGCAGGAGCACCAGGGCGATGACAGCGACCCGGAATCGCAGCGCCGCCGCGATGAGGCGTTCGATCATTTTGACAGGCTGGTTGCAGTGGCCCTGGGCGCAGTCAGGAGGGCATCCTGGCGCGCGCGAACTCCGATTTGACGGCGAAGGCGCCGGCTACCACCACCATTTCGCCGGGACGCAGCCCGCTGAGTATCTGAGTGCTGCCTCCGGGCGACGCTCCTGTTTCGACATCGCGCCGCTCGAACACCGCGCCCCCCTTGCCGTCCGGGATCGCGACGAACACGACGGACCTGCTGTCGAGAAGTTGAACCGCCGCGCTCGGAACCAGCACGGCCCGCCTACGCTCACCGCCCTCGATCCACGCGGTCGCGAACATCGAGGGGCGGAGTCGGCCGCTGGAGTTGATGACGACCGCGCGCACGGGAATGGTGCGGGTCGCCGCATCCAGAGCTCCGCCGACGCTCTGAAGCCGGGCTGCAAACGTGTCCGCCGGAAAAGCAGGTACCACGAATCGGACCTCCGATCCGGCACGTACCGCCCCTGCCGCCCGATCAGAAACCGCGACTTCGAGCCAGAGTGTGCTCAGATCGCTCACGCTCACGAGGGGCGTGCCGGCCTCAGCCACGGTCCCCGGGACGGCGTCACGGCTCAACACGATCCCCGCGATCGGCGAGCGCAACACCATGAGCCCGGATGTCGACGTTGCGCCGAGCTGCGTCAGAGCCGCACGGGCACGCGCAACTTCCGCCTGCGCCTGCGCATACTCCGCGCGCGCAAGCTCCTCGTCCGCCACGGCGCGCTCCGCCTCCTGGCGCGATGCCGCTTTTATGGCGAGCAGACGATCCGTCCGTTCCCGCGCCGTGCGGGCGTACGTCGCCGCCGCGCGGCGCGAGGCCAGCTCCGCCACCGCCTTGTCATAATCAGACCTGGCGGCGCTCGCGGCCTGGCTCTGCAACGTGACCAGCGCCTGGCCGCGCGACACCCGCTCGCCGGGCCGCACGGCCACAGCGAGCACCCTGCCCTCCGCGGGAGCGCCGAGCCGCACGGTCCGGTCTTCGTTGGCGACGAGCTGGCCGGGCAATTGAATCGTTACCGCAACCTCGCTCCCGGCAGCCGGACCCCATCGCACCCCGCCGTGTTGTATCTGCGAAGGAGTGAACGCGACCCGGGTTCCGTCCGCGCCACCTGAGGCGGTGGTGTCGGCGGCCGTGGGAGATTCGCCGCCTCCTTCCACGCTACCACATGCAGCGATGCCGGCAGTGCTGAGCAGCAAGGCGGCCAGCGGCGCGAAAAGCGAACGAACCTTCACCCGAAGCGAGTGGGGAACTTCTCCTGGATCGGCCGCAGCCATGGCTCGCCTCATGGGCGCACTCCTGAAGGGCGCAATGGGCGCGATGAAGGGGAAATAAGAGCATCCAACGGACTGGCACCCACCGCCATCTGCAGCTCGAGGAGCCTCTGGCGTTGCTCAAAAACGGTCTGGTAATAAGACAGTCTTGCGTCAGCCAGCGTGCGAGAGGCGTCGAACACCTGCAGCAGAGTCACCGCTCCCTCCTGATAAGCGGCGACAGCGAGCCGAAGCGATTCGGCCGCCCGATTCAGAAAGCTTCCCCGCAGGCGAGTGGCCTGGTCCGTCAGCAGCCGGGCCGCCTCATACGCAGCCTGGACTTCGGCGGCTACCTGGCGCTCCGCCCATGCCAGCTCCTGCTCGGCCGCTGTTCGCTCGCCGACCGCACGCAGAATCTCGCCGCGATTCCGGTCGAAGAGTGGAATCGGCAGACTCACGCCCGCGATCATCGATGTGAGACCGGCCGAGCGCTTGGTACCCATGGTCGCACCGACCTGACGAATCGTCAGCGCTTGTTGGTAGCCCACTTCCGCACTGGCGGAGGCGGCCCGCGCTCGCGAGGCGACGAGATCGGGGTGTGCCGCTTGTGCCCGCGCGAGAAGCTCCCCGAGCTGGGGAGAACCACTCAGATCGCCGAAGGCCGCGGCGTCTTCTATGGAAACGCGAAGGAGATCGGGCCCCAGTCCGCCTGCCAGGACGGGCTCGGCGACGGTCATCTCCACCCATGCGTCCGCCGGCCCGGTGACGTACGTAGAGAAGTCAGCGCGGGCCCTGAGAAGCTCCACGCGCTCGAGCGTGACACTCGCCGCCAGGCGGTCGAGCTCCAGTTGAGCGCGGATGAGATCCGCCTCCGATGCAACTCCTTCGTTGACGCGCGCCTGATTGAAGGTCACGATCTCCGCCAGCCGCGCGCGCACGTCTTCCGCTCCCTCGACGGCGATCTGCGCCGCGGCGACGCGGAAAAAAGCGCGAGCGGCGTCGAGAGCCACGAGCTGACGGGCGCGGGCCAGCACGGCGTTGGCTGCCTTCAAGTCTTCGTTCGCGCGCCGAACGCGTGGTCGTCGCTGAAACAGCGGCTCGAGGGGCAGCGTCGCGTACGTCTGCGTCTCCCGGTCCAGCCCCTGGGGCGCCTGACGGCCCGGGAATCCCGTATTCTCGACGGCATAAGTGAGGATAGGGTTAGGGAGTGTGCCCGCAGCACGCCGTGCGCCTGTGGCCGCCGCCACGCGCGCGCGGGCGACCTCAACCAGCGGATGCTGGCTGGTCGCGCGCCGCAATACTTCCATGAGTCCGAGCCCGGAAGAGTCGCTATCGAACGCGCTCGAGTTTGCCGGGCGCGCCGTATCGACCGGCACGCGCTGCGCGAAGCCCGGGGAAGCCGGTGCTCCAAGGAAAAAGAACGCCGCGGCAAGAGCGCGGACAGCAGCTATGGAAATCACTGGTAGAATCACCCGGTCTGGAGAAGTGGACGCGCGCGCGCCGGCCAGAATGACCGCCGCATGCGAGCGAGCGCCAACGATTGTCCTGCTATGACCTCGCGGACAGAAGCCGCGGATGATAGGGGCGCGAACGACTACGCCGCGCGCCGGACGCGGGAACGCCCGCGTCGCTCAGACGAGCGGGGGTGCTCGGGGCCGGTCCGGGACGAAGGAACGGGACGGCGCGGGGTAGTCGAGCACCACACCGATTGCTACAGCAGCCCGCCGGACTTTGGAAGCGACACTCGGCTGGCGGGCCTCCGCGGGCAAGACCGGCGAGAAGCGCCCCTTGGAGGACGCCACGGTTCTCGCGTGCAGAACCAGGTGAGTACCAGTCGCATCGCTCCTTACCGTTTGACCAGCGTCTGGCACATGCCGCTGCGCGTTCGATCCCTCGTGCACATCGGCGCCGAATGACAGAACACCGCCCCGCGCGACACCGCCCTCTGGCACCTCCTGGTGATGGACAGCACCGTGCACCAGAGCCGCTCCGGACGGCGTGATAACTGCCAGGAGCGCGACCGTGCCGACTATCGCCCGGATATTCAGGAGGACACGCAAGTTTGGAGATCTGTCTGGCATTGCGGGCAATCTACACAAATGGGCTTGACCCCGCCAAGTAGCCGCACTGTCCGCGCCGGGTTTGGTGCCGCTGTTTAGCCTTATCCTGTTATGTCGTACTGAAATATTGCAACGGAAAGAAACCGCCCCGATCGCCAGTCGCACGTACCTTCAACAACCGCCCGCCGTGAGCCCTGCACAGGACGTCGCCACACAGGCCCGGACTT
>CALMKE010000160.1 GCA_937867645.1 uncultured Gemmatimonadota bacterium
CAGCGGTCCGGGCGCGCTCTGGCGCGCTGCCGCTCTCTCGGCGTCGGTTGTCGACATGGAGAATGAAAGTTGACTGGCCGTGCGGGGGCGTGCAACCTTGGGCCAAAGTACCACATGCCTCCATTCCCCGATCTCGCGAACCTGCCGGATGCCGACGTCGTTCTGCTCGCGCAACAGGGCCGGGACGCCGCCTTCCGCGAGCTGCTGAGACGTTACGAGCGACCGGTTTTCTCGCTCGTGTTCCGCATGGTTCGGGACCGCGACACGGCCGAGGACCTGGCGCAGGAAAGCTTCATCAAGGTCCTGAACAACATCGACCGGTACCGGCCGGAGTTCAAATTCTCCAGCTGGCTGTTCAAGATCGCCAACAACGTGGCGATCGATCACCTGCGCAAGCGCACCGTGGACACGGTCAGCCTGGAAGGATCCCGGTACGCCACCACGACCGCCGAGGCCGAATCCACGGCCATTCCGGTGGCCTCGAAGGACCAGTCGGCTCTGGAAGAGATGGAGTCCCGGGAGCTCGGGGGAGCCATCGAGCGGGCCGTAGCCGCCCTCCGCCCCGAGTACCGGGCCTGCATCCTCCTGCGGCACGTGGAGGACCGGTCCTATGAGGAGATAGCAGCGACCCTGGATCTGCCTCTCGGTACGGTAAAAACCTATATCCATCGAGCGCGACACGAGCTCCGGAAGGCCCTGGAGGACGTACGATGATCAGACCAGCTATTGGCTATTGGCTATTGGCTGTTGGCACGGCGGAACAGATGAAAACCCCGGGTTATTGGCTAATAGCCAATAGCCAACAGCCAATAGCTCTGTTGAAACCAGCCCCGCAGGCTCACCGTATGACCCAGTGGATATCCCAATGAACAGACACCTGCTGCCCGATGAATTCGATCTCCTCGTAGACGAGGAAATTGGATTTGGAGTTCCCGAGCTCCAGGCCCACGTGAGGGACTGCGACCAGTGCCGATTCGAGCTCGAATCGGTGCGTACCGTCATGTCCCGGATCGAGAGCCTGCCTCACATCGCGCCCTCGCCGCTGTTCGCGGAAAAGGTGATGGCACAGGTGAACGTGTTCGAGCCCTGGCACGTGGCCGCGGGCAACACCATCCGCGCGCTGCTGCCACGCCACCGCCCGCTCCGCGTCGCACTCGGCGCCGCCGCTCTGACGAGCTGCCTCACGCTGACCACCATCTTCGTGTGGATCGCGTCGCGCTTCGACTCGGCGATGCTACTGGCGGGCAGCGCGTACGACGCCGCCTCGGCGGGAGCGTGGGCGATGGTGACCGCCATAGTCGGTGCGCGCACGGTGGCCGCGCTGCAGGCTGGCGGCACTCCACTCGTGGTCACCCTCGGATCGATCATGGCGGTGGTGGCTATCGCGAGCATCATCGGCCTCCGCCGAGCTTCCCGACTCCTAGCGGCGCAGAGCAGGTCATGAGGGGCGCGACGATAGCGTGCGCGCTCGCGATGCTCACGCTCGCGGGCACGGCCGGCTATGCCAGCGCGCAAGCCGGACAGCCCCAGGCGGCGCCGGCCCGGACTGCCCCCGCACAGACTTCGGCGCAGCAACCTTCGGTGGCCCGTTCGGCCGCCGATTCGGCGTGCGTGGCCCCCAGTCTCCCGCTGACCGGCTCGTTCATATTCGCGGGTCTGCGGGAGGCTCTGGCCAACGCGCGCAGCTGGGCCACCCCGCCGGCGCTGCCGCCGGGCCAGGCCACCGTCCGCGCCATCAAGCTCACGCTCGGGTGGTCGGCGTTTCTGCTGCTGCTCGGCCTGGGCGTGCTCGTGTTCGCGCCGGAGAAGCTGCGGCGGATCACCGAAGCACTCAGCGAAAATCCGGGCAAGGCGCTCGTCACCGGTCTGATCATGGACTTTGCGACGCTCCCCGCGCTGGCCGTGCTGATCATCCTGCTCGCGGTCACGCTCCTCGGAATCCTCCTGATTCCGTTCGCGATCGTCGCGTTCCTGCTGATCTGGATGGGCGTCGCGGCGCTCGGCCTGTTCGCGGTCGCGCAGGTCCTGGGAATGGCGATGATGGGACCGGCACAGCGCTCGATGTCGCAGCGCGGCGCCGCGCTCGGGGGATTGATCACAGGACTCGTACTCCTGCTCGCACCATGGCTCGCCGCGGCCGCGATGACGTGGAGCAACATGCCCGCGCTGGTTCTGCGTGGCATCGCGGTCACCATAACCGTCGTGGCCGTCACGGCCGGACTCGGCGCGGTATTCCGGGCGACCCGGTCCGTGGGGGCCGGAGCATACGTCCCGCCGGCGACGCACACGCGCGAGGAGTTGGCGTGGCAGACGCCGACGCCCGTGGGTGGAGTGGTCGCCGCCAAGCGGCCCGCAAAAGCCCACTAGCGCTCGCGGAGCCGGCGGGCCGCCTTGGACGGGCGGCTCGCCACTTGCTCCACATCTGCGGCCATGACCATCCTGGGCTACAGGGTCATCGAGCTCGTAAAGAAGACCTGGTCGGAAGTCTGGAAGGACAACGTGCTCGGCATGTCGGCCGAAGCCGCGTACAATCTGTTCTTCTCGATCTTCCCGCT
>CALMKE010000161.1 GCA_937867645.1 uncultured Gemmatimonadota bacterium
AGCCGTTTGGCTGCCGGCTGATCAGCTGCAGACGATGTTGACCTATCGAGGCAGTTCGCCTGCCCTCCACACCGACAGGTCAAAATCGTTGTTCGCCGATTAGCCTGTAGCCAAACGGCTGGCAGCTACCAGCTATTCAGTTCTCCTTTGCAGTTAGCCTTCGATGACAACGCCCGCCTGCCGCTCGATAATCCGAAGCGCGGCGGTGTGATCCACTTCATCGCCCAGCTCCGCATGAGCCCACTCGAACAGCTTGTGCGCGAGCTCGATGAACTCCGCCGGCGTTCCGGACTCGCGCGCGATCGACTCCGCGATTCGCACGTCCTTGTCCAGCAACGCCAGCCGGAACGTGCTCGGGAACTCCCGCGTGAGCACTCGCTGCGGGATCAGGTTCTCGGAGGAATTCGACCGCCCGGCTGACCCGTTGATCACGTCGAGCGCGATCGCCGGAGCTACGCCCGCTTTCGCCGCGGCGACGAGCGCCTCGCCGGTGGACCAGAGGTGGATCGCGAGCAGCGCATTGCTCAGCGCCTTGATCGCGTGGCCCGCTCCCGTCGGCCCGCACAGGATGATCTTCGCACCGAACGCCTGCAGCACCGGCCGAGCGCGCTCGAGCACGACCGCGTCGCCGCCGCACATCACGGTCAGTCTCCCCGCTTCGGCGCCCACCACGCCTCCGCTCACCGGCGCGTCGAGAAAATCCACTCCCTGCTCCGCGAGCCTGTTAGCGATCGAGCGACTTTCGTGCGGATCACCCGAGGTGCAATCCACGAGGATCGCTCCGCTCGCCAGCGTGCTCGCGAGCCCGTCGGGGCCGAACGCGACGGCCTCGACTTCGTCCGACGTCGGGAGGCACGTGATCACCACGCTCGCGCCGCTCGCCGCGTCGGCGGGGGTCGCGGCCACCCGCGCCGACGTCTTGCTCGCAAGCCCGGCGGATTTTTCTGGAGAGCGGTTCCAGACCGACAGCTCGTGCCCGGCTTCCGCGATTCGCCGGGCCATGGGGAAACCGATCGCGCCGAGACCGAGGAAGGCGACTTTCATTTGGTTCTCACGTGGTCAGGGACTGGACCGAACCCAACAACGGGTTCGGGTAACAGGTGGTAGGTTTTTGGTTTTCGGTTGACTGAATGGCTTCCGGTAACCGGCTGCCGGTTCCCGGTGATTGGCTTCACCTTCAACTATCAACCCGGAACCGTTCACCGGTCACCAATTCGTTAACCCGAAACCTACGACCCGTTACCTGTCACCCAAACCTGTTTTTGCCTCGGCGTACATCAACGGAGCCAACCATGACCGCTACGCAGTACTACGTCCCCGAATTCGATCAGGAAATGGCCACCACCCGCCGCGTCCTCGCCCGCGTCCCCGAGGACAAGCTCGACTGGAAACCCCATCCCAAGTCCATGAGCCTTGGCCAGCTCGCCTCCCACGTCGCGCAGCTTCCTGACTGGGCTTCCAACATCTTCCGGGCCGACGAGTTCGACTTCCGGCCGCCGGACGCTCCGCCGTTCAAGGGCGCCGACTGCAAGAGCAACAAGGAGCTGCTCGACCTGTTCGACAAGAGCGTCGCGACCGCGCGTGAGGCCATTGCAGGCGCGAGGGAGGACGCGCTCGATTCGGCCTGGACTCTCAGGGCCGGTCCTCACACGATCTTCAGCGCGCCGCGCTGGAGCGTGTGGCGCGGCTTCGGGATGAATCACATGGTCCATCATCGCGCGCAGCTGGCGGTGTACCTGCGTCTCCTCGACGTCCCGGTGCCCGGCATTTACGGGCCGAGTGCCGACGAGATGTAATCCGCCGATTTCCTTATATTCGCCCATGGTCACGACGCTCAGAATCTCCGGAATGAGCTGCGCGCACTGCACGCGCGCCGTCTTCACCGCGCTCTCGGGGGTGCCCGGGATCGCGCGCGCTGACGTCAAGGTCGGCAGCGCGGAGATCGAGCACGACGGCACCGTCACTCTCGACGCGTTGAAGCAGGCGATCGAGACCGCGGGCTATTCGGTGATCGACTCCAGCGAGAACCGGCGGGTCCTGCCGCAGCTCTGATGAACACGTCCGAGCACCGCGCCCTCGCGAACCTCCTGGCGCCCGACATCCAGGAGCTGCTCAAGACTTCGCCGCAGAGCGTTGCCGCGGAGACGGAAGAGATCCACGCCGCAGATCTCGCGGACATAGTCGAGGCGCTGCCGCGGGAGCACGTCATGGCGCTGCTGCACGCGCTGCCCGCGGACCGCGCGGCCGACGTGCTCGAGTACCTGAGCGACGACCTGCGCACCGCGGTGCTGGAAGAGATGTCGGTCCCGCAGGCGGCCCGGCTCGTGGCCGAGATGACGCCGGACGATCGCGCCGACGCGCTCGAGGAGCTCGAGGACACCGTTTACGAGACGATCCTCGCGGAGATCCCGCGCGAGGCGCGCGAAGAGACGGAGCGGCTGCTCGCCTACGACCCGGACACGGCCGGCGGACTGATGACGACGGAGTTCGTCTCCGTCCCGGAAGACACCACGGTCGAAGCCGCGCTCGTCGGAGTGCGCCGCATCGCGCGCGCCGGCCGGCGCGAGGCGATGCACGCCATCTACGCGACCGATGAGCACGGCGCGCTGAAAGGAGTGCTGTCGCTGCGGGAGCTGCTTGCCGCGCCGGAAGGCGCGAAGATCCGCGACATCGCGTGGGAAGAAGTCGTGAGCGTGCCGCCGACGGCCGATCGCGCGGAAGTGGTGAGCCTCACGTCCAACTACGATCTCGTGGCGTTGCCCGTCGTGGACGAAAATGATCGAATCCTCGGCGTGGTCACCGTGGACGACGTCATGGACGCCATGGTCGAGGAGCACACCGAGGACGTGCAGAAGTTCGGCGGAATGGAGGCGCTCGACGAGCCGTACCTCCAGATCGGATTCTCGGCGATGATGCGCAAGCGTGTCGTGTGGCTCGTCGCCCTGTTCGTGGGGCAGATGCTCACGACCTCCGCGATGCAGCAGTTCCAGAGCCAGCTCACGCAGGCGCTCATGCTGACGCTGTTCATCCCGCTCATCATCAGCTCGGGCGGCAACTCCGGCTCGCAGGCCACGTCGCTCATCATCCGCGCGATGGCGCTCGGCGAAGTCACGCTCGCGGACTGGTGGCGGATCGCGCGGCGCGAGCTGCCGCTCGGGCTCGCGCTCGGCTCGGTGCTGGGCGTGCTGGGCGTTCTGCGGATCATGACGTGGCAGCGGCTCGGCCTGTGGGACTACGGCGAGCACTATATCCTGATCGCCTTCACCGTCGGGACGACCCTCGTGGGAGTAGTCGCGTTCGGCTCGCTCGTCGGCTCGATGCTGCCGTTCCTGCTGCGCCGGGTTGGATTGGATCCCGCGAGCGCGTCGGCTCCTCTGGTCGCGACACTGTCCGACGTCACGGGGATCACCATCTACTTCAGCGTCGCCCTTCTGCTCCTCCGCGGCATTCTACTGTAGCGAAAACAGCCGGTTCTTCCCATTATAGGGCAGAAATCGGGCTTACCCCCGACCACGTTCGCCTCTTTCCCTGCAAATAAACGACAGGAGACAGCAGATGACGACGGTCCAAAGGGTTGCACAGATCTTCGGAGTGGTATTCATCCTCGTAGCTCTGGTCGGGTTCTACGCCGGCGGGATGAGCATGGAAGCGGATCCCGCGACCGCGCCCGCGATTTTCGGAATGTTCCCGGTCAACCTGCTGCACAACATCGTGCACCTGCTGTTCGGTATCTGGGGTCTCGCGGCCTCCCGGTCGTTCACCGGCGCCAAGCAATACGCGCAGATCGCGGGCGTGCTCTACATCATTCTCGCCGCGGTCGGGTACATGTCGCCTGACGGGTTCGGCATGGTCCCGCTCGGCGGCAACGACGTGTGGCTGCACGTCGCGCTCGGTGTGATCCTGGCGGCCGTTGGATTCACGGCCAAGCCGGCGACCGTCGCCCCTACCGGCTCCACGATCTAGGTAGAGCTCACCGCTCGCGGAAACGGCGCCCTCGCGGGCGCCGTTTTTTTTGCGAGCGGGCCTTGGGCGGTTGCACCGGAATCCAAGTTTGGAGTGTGGCAGTTGGGAGTGTGGGCAGTGAGGAGTTAAAGAGCCTACTCCCAACTGCCGACTCCGCACTGCCACACTCCAAACTTGGATTCCCCCTCAGCTACCAGGAGCCTCTTGTCTGGCCGAGACGATCCCCTCCTCCAGCCACGCATGCTCCCCGCTCAGCACCTGCATCGCAAGCCGATACAACGCCCGATCGTGCTTGCCGTACAGCTCGTCAAACTTCGCCTCGATCCGCCCTCGCGCCTCCCTGCAGAACACGTCCGCCAACTCGACCGCCCTCGCATTTCCGCCGTCCGCCAACATCTTCGCGCGCACGCACGCGGCCGACATCGCGTACAGCTCCGCGCCGATGTCCACCGCGCGGAACAGCACCATCTGCCGCTTCTCCAGCTTCGGCCCGAAGCGAACCATCGCG
This sequence comes from uncultured Gemmatimonadota bacterium, assembly GCA_937867645.1. GTDB lineage: Bacteria > Gemmatimonadota > Gemmatimonadetes > Gemmatimonadales > Gemmatimonadaceae > JACDCY01. Next base: position 4,472 of record CALMKE010000161.1, read on the forward strand.
TGAAACAGCGCGCGGCCGAGGCGGCGGGTGGCGCGCTCGATGTAGCGGACGTGGCGCGCGAGCCTCCCGAACCCGGAGTAGCTCCGGACCTGCTTCGCCGGCGACCACCGCATCGGGTACCACGTCGCGTAGAACGGCATCGCGCGTCCCAGTGCTTTCAGCTTCTTCTTCGTGCTGAGCTTCGGATTCACGATGTCGAATGCCAGCGCGAAATGATGGTCCACCGCCTCCCGCGCGATGAACAGCCGCATGATCTCCGATGAGCCCTCGAAGATCAGGTTGATGCGGAAGTCGCGCATCGCGCGCTCCACCGGGATTCCCGGCTCTCCGCGGCTCATGAGCGACGCCGCCGTCTCGTAGCCGCGGCCGCCGCGGATCTGCAGCGTGTCGTCCACGATCCGCCACCCCGCTTCCGTGTTGTACATCTTCGCGATCGCGGCTTCGAGGCGGATGTCGTAATTGCCCCGCTCGTACAGCATCGTCGAGAGCTCCGCGACCGCTTCCATCGCGAACGTGGTAGCAGTCATCCGCGCGATCTTCTGCGCCACCGCGTCGTGCTTGCCGATCGCCTGGCCCCACTGCACCCGCTCGTTCGCCCACGTCCGCGCCACGTTGATCATCTGCTTGCCGGCGCCCGCCGCGCCCGCGGGCAGCGTCAGGCGGCCGGTGTTGAGCGTCACCAGCGCGAGCTTGAGCCCGCGTCCTTCCTCGCCGAGGATGTTCTCGCGCGGCACGCGCACGTTCTCGAAGCGCATGAGCCCGTTCTCGATCGCCTTGAGGCCCATGAACCGGAGCCGCTGCGCGACCGACACGCCCGGCATGCTGGTCTCGACGATGAACGCCGTGATCTGCTTCCGCGGCTTGCCGTCCACCACGACGTCCGGGGTGCGCGCCATCACCACCAGCAGCTCCGCGCGCGTGCCGTTGGTGCACCACAGCTTCTCGCCGTTCAGGAGGAAGTGGTTGCCGTCCTCCGAGGGCGTCGCCGTCGTAGTCATGTTCGCGGGGTCGGAGCCCGCGTCCACCTCCGTCAGCGCGAACGCCGAGATCGCGCCGCGCGCGAGCCGCGGGAAATACTTCCGCTTCTGCTCGTCGGTGCCGAACAACTTGAGCGGCTGCGGCAGTCCGATGGACTGGCTCGCCGACAGCAGCGCGACGAGCGAGCCGTCTTTCGACGTCACCATCTGCATCGCGCGCGTGTACGTGAGCTGCGACAGGCCAAGTCCGCCGTATTCAGTCGGAATCTTGATCCCGAACGCGCCCATGTCGCGCAGCTCCTGCACCAGCGGCTCCGGGATCTCCCCCGTCCGGTCGATCTCCTCCGAGTCCACCTTCTCCATGAACGCGCGCAGCTTCGCGAGAAACGGCGCCGCGCGCGCGGTCTCGGCGGGATCGTCCACCGGGTGCGGATGGATCAGATCGAGCCGGAACCGTCCGAGGAACATCTCGCGCACGAAGCTCGGATGCTCCCACTCGGTCTCGCGAGCCTGCTCGGCTACGTCGCGGGCTTCTTGTTCGGCGGACGAGGACATGGCGGTGCGACGGTGATTGGTGATTGGTGATTAGTGATTAGTTACTACACGAGCCGGCTAATTCCTATCAGGGTTGTCACTAATCCCTAATCACTAATCACCACTCGCCCGCCGCCCCCGCAGCACCAAAATCGCAGTCCCCCCGATTGCTATAAGCGCGAACGTAAACCACTGCACCGCGTAGCTGCGGTGGCTACCCTCATCCAGCGTCGGCGGCGGAATCCTCGGAGGCGTCCGCTCGGGATCGGAGCCCGGCGACGACAGGACGACGTAGTACGGCGCCACCGGATACGGCAGCATGGCTGCAACGGTCGCCAGGTGCGGGCGGCGAATTCCGTCCGGGCGGACCGCGGTGCGGGCGCTGGTCGTGTCGCCCGTCTCGAGCAGGCGGACGTACCCGACGGCGTTCACCGGGTCCGGCTCCCGCCAAGGCTTCGTGTCGGCGGAGACTCCGTCGGGGGCGTAGATCCAGCCGCGGTTCACCAGGATCGCGGTGTCGGTTCCCGCGATGCGGAGCGGAGTGAGCAGGTGCACGCCGGGGGATCCCTCCCGCGACCGCAGCGTGAGCACGATCTCGTGCGCGTAGTCGTACGTCCCCGTCAGGCGAACCCGCCGGTGCCGGGCCGCCTCGGGATCGCGCGGCAGCTCCTCGCGCGCGACGGGGGCGAGTCCCGCGCGCGCCGCGATCGGCTCGTTGTACGCCTGCCGCTCGCGCAGCCGCTCGATCTGCCAGAAGCCGAGTCGCACGAACAGCGCGGCGAGCAGCACCGCGATTCCCACGAGCACCTTCTCGCGCGTCGTCAAAACAGCAGCAGCTGCTCGCCGATCGTTTCCGGAGCAACCGGCGTCTGTCCGACCGCGCGCTGGACGTCGCGCGCGCTCGCGGGGCCGTGGCCGGCGAAGTGATTGTTCACGTACGCGTACACCATCGCGACGCTCGCGGCGAGCGAGATGAGCGCGTTCCGCCACAGCTCGATCTCCCGGGTCCGGTCGGCCTGCACGCGCGAATAATCAACGATGTCGCGGTTGGGCCCCATCCACCTGATGTAAGCGAAATCCGCCGTCGGTTTCTCCGCGAGCGCGAGCATCGTCTTGCGCGGGATCCACCGCCCGTCCACGAGCGCCAGCGCGACGTTGTGCTCGCGCAGCAGCGCGTAGATCCCGTCATTCATCCAGCCGCGATGGCGGAATTCGACCGCCACCTGCAGGTCGCGCGGGAGACGTTGCAGAAACGCCACGAGCGCGGGCAGCTCCGACGGCGCGAAGTCGGGTCCGAGCTGCACGAGCGTCGGACCGAGCTTGGAGCCCAGCGCCCGCGCGCGCTCGAAGAAAAGCTCGGTGGCGCCCGTCGAGTCGCGCAGCCGCTGCTCGTGCGTGATCTCCTGCGGCAGCTTCAGCGCGAACGCGAATCCCGGCGGCGTACGCTCGGCCCAGCTCTGAAAAGTGGTGAGCGCGGGAATCGCGTAGAACGTCGAGTCCACCTCCACCGTATCGAACGCGCGCGCGTACACCGACAGGAAATCCGCGGGTCGCGTGCCCGAGGGGTAGAACGGCCCCTCCCACGCTTCGTAATTCCAGCCTTGAGTGCCCACTCTTACGTTGCCGAGCATGATGAGAAAGTCGTTAACTGCCACGGAGAACGGAATAGCTGGAAGCCGGCAGCCTAACGGCCGGCAGCGGTCAGCTGTTCAGTTCGCTTTGGCCGTTTCACCTCAATGCGACGGCGCCTCACTCCCTCCGATCATGTCCACCAGCACCTGCGCCGCCAGCGGCGCCCCGATCGAGATCCGCTCGTTCTCGATCGACAGCGTGATCGGCCCGTCGAACGGCTCGCACGCGAGCACCGCGATCGTGACTCCCGGCATGATCCCGATCGAAGCGAGATACCGCAGCACTTCGGGGTCATCGTCGCCGACTCTCACGACCGCGACGCGGTGCCCCGGACCGAGATCCGCCAGCGAGCAGTACTGCGTCTCGTCCACCACGCCCTCGCGCGTCGGGATCGGCGCGCCGTGCGGATCCACCACCGGCTCGCCGATGGCGGCCGCCATCCTGTCGATCAACTCCTCCGACGCCGCGTGCTCCAGCCGCTCGGCTTCCTCGTGCACGTTGTCCCAGCGGTAGCCGAGCGTCCCCACCAGGTACGACTCGATGACGCGGTGGCGGCGAAGCGTGCGGAGCGCCGCCTTTCGCCCGGCCGCCGTGAGCGTCACGCCGCGATACCGCTCGTACGCGAGCAGGCCATGCTCGGCCAGGCGCCGGATCATCCCGGTGACCGACGCCGGCGCGAACGACAGCCGCTGCGCGATGTCGTTCGTGGAGGCCGCGCCGCCCGCGAGCTCCAGCTCGTAGATCGCCTTGAGATAGTCTTCCGCGGGACCCGTTATCACGGACTCCTGCTCCTTCGCGGCATCGCGCTTCGCGGTCTGCTGCTCGGACTTCGTCATCGGGGAGTCGGCTGCTCGCGCGGGAGCCCGCGAACCAGCAGGACCGGAACCGTCGAGCTGTGCCGCACGGCGTTCGCCACGCTCCCGCGCAGCAGGTCGTTGAGCAGCTTGTGCCCGTGGGTCGTCATCGCGATGAGATCGCACTTCTCGCGCTCGGCGGCCGCGCTGATCTCCTGCCCGGGGTCGCCGCTCGCGAGCACCGCTTCCGCGGGCACCCCCTGCTTCTCCATCGAAGTCGCCAGCCGCTCGATGTACGCCAGATCTTCCTTCATTTCCTCGGACTCACGGAGATCGAGCTGACGGATATTCCGTGCCACCCACCCGTCGGCGACGTGGATGATCACGACCGACGAGCCGCACAGCCTGGCCAGCCGCGTCACGTGCTCGAGAATCGTCGCGTCGTATTCGGAGTTCTCGACCGGAACCAGAATGCGCTTGTACACGGCTTACCCTCCTCCACCGGCGAGGCCCGCGAGAGTCTGTACCAGGAGCCAGATGTTAAGCGACGCTATGACGAACGCAATGAGGTACGCGAGAAGCTTGAGCCAGAGCGGGTTCACGAACTCGCCCATCTTGAGCTTGTCGGACGTGAAGCCGACCAGCGGAAAGACCGCGAACGAGAGCTGCATGCTCAGAATCACCTGGCTGAACACGAGCAGCTGCGCCGTGCCGCTCTCGCCATAGACGATGGCGACGATCGCGGCTGGCACGATCGCGATCGCACGCGTGATCAGCCGCCGCAGCCAGGGGCGCAGCCGGATGTTGAGGAACCCCTCCATGACGATCTGCCCGGCCAGCGTCCCCGTGAGCGTCGAGTTCTGGCCCGAAGCCAGCAGCGCCAGCGCGAACATCGTGCTCGCGCCGGCGCCAAGCAGCGGCGTCAGCAGCTTGTACGCGTCGCCGATCTCCGCGATGTTCGCGTGCGGCGTGCCGTGAAACGTCGCGGCCGCGATTATCAGGATCGCCGCGTTGATGAACAGCGCGAACGACAGCGCGATGGTCGAGTCTATGAAGGCGTACCTCACCGCCTCCCTCTTGCCCGAAGCGTTCTGCTCGTACTTCCGCGTCTGCACGATGGACGAGTGCAGATACAGGTTGTGCGGCATCACGGTCGCGCCGAGAATGCCCATCGCGATGTACAGCATCGCCGGATTGTTCAGCAGCTCCTTCGGCGGCGCGAAGCCGAACATGACTCCGGCGGCGGGCGGCTTCGCCATGAAGATCAGGAGCGCGAAGCACACTCCTGCCGTACCGACCAGCACGATCACCAGCGCCTCGAGCAGCCTGAATCCCTTGTTCTGGAGATACAGCACGAGCAGCACGTCGAAAGCCGTGATGCCGATCCCCCATGCCAGCGGAATCCCGAACAGCAGGTTGAGCGCGATAGCCGTACCGATCACTTCCGCCAGGTCGCACGCCGCGATCGCCAGCTCGCACAGAATCCAGAGCATGAACGAAACGGGCTTGGAGTAGTGATCGCGGCACGCTTGCGCGAGATCGCGGCCGGTCACGATGCCGAGCTTCGACGACAGGCCCTGCAGCAGCACCGCCATCAGGTTGGACATGAGGATGACGCTGAGCAGCGCGTAGCCGAACTGCGCCCCGCCGGCGAGATCCGTCGCCCAGTTTCCGGGATCCATGTAGCCGACCGCGACCAGGTATCCCGGCCCCGCGAACGCCAGCATTTTCCGCCACCGGCTGGCGCTGCCGATGGGGATGGTCCGGTACACCTCCGCCAGCGACGGGGCGAGCCGAGCGTGCCGCCACCCGGGCTCGGCGGGCGGATGCACGTGCATCGCGATGTCGTGCTCCGGCGGGGTGTTAACTGGTGCGACCAAGGCTCTCGCTCTATGAAGAGTGTGAGGGGAGTCGAATTAGGTTAACCTAAACCAGCTGCAACCCAAGCCCTGTCTGGCTTCTCGCCTCTCCCAGTCTGGCCTCTCACCTCTTGGATTCCTCATCCCCGCGCCAGGAGCCAGCCAATCTCGTAAGTAGTTGCCGTACAATGCGTTCCGTCATCCCCCAGACCACGTGCTCGCCGTGCTGAAATGCCTGCACGCGCATCGCCATGCCGCGCGCGGTCACTTCGGTCTCGCCCCAGCCGGACTCCTCCCGCAGCGCGTCGAGCGGCACCCAGAACGCTTCCGCGACTTCGCCGCTCTCGCGGATCTGCGCGTCGGCTGACACCGCGGCAACGAACGGCCGGACGACGACCCTCGGCAACACGATCGTATTCGGCCGCACGTCGTCGAGCGCGCCGAGGATCGCGCCGCTCGCGGCGAGGTCGATCCCCGTTTCCTCCCACGTCTCCCGGATCGCGGTGCGCTCGAGCGACTCGTCGCCCGGCTCGCGTCGCCCACCGGGAAACGCGACCTGCCCGCTCCACGGATCCTCCGCGTATTCCGCGCGGCGGATGAACAGCAGCTCGAGCCCACGCGCCTCGATCGCGCGCAACACCAGCGCGACCGCCGCCGGGCGCGCCGACGGATCGTCCGCGGCCGCCGTGCCCGGCCGACTCCCCAGCGACTCCGCGATCCGCGCCACTTCCGGATCGGCGAGCGTCCTGTCCAGGCTCATCTCACGCCCGTTGGTGCCTCGCGAAGAAATCGGCCGTTTCGGCGATCAGCTCCCTCAGCTCGTCCGGTACCGAGTTCAGCGGGTGCGTCGCGCCCAGTAGGTGATTTGCGCCCTCGACGATCCGCACCTGCGCGACCATCCCGTGGTCGCCGCGTAAATTCGCCTTCGCCAGCCGGTGCGCGTCGCTCACAGGAACCACGTCGTCCGCCGAGCCGTGCACGATCAGCCAGGGCGCGCGCACGCGCTCCGCGGCGCGCTCGACGTCGAGCCCGTAGCGCGACTCGCGCTCGCACTCGTCCCACGCCGACTTGTCGATCCGCAGCACCTGACCCGTACGCGCATTCACGACTTCTGTGTAGCCGCGCTCGCGCCAGTCGCGGATCTGCTCTTCCGACCAGCGCTCGATCGTCGCGATCGAGGCCCATGTGACCAGCGAGTTGACGCGATCCGAGTCCGCGGCGAAAAAGATCGCCGTCGCGCCGCCGCGCGAATGGCCGAACAGCCCGCAGTCTCGCGAAGTCCAGCCGTGCGTCGTCGCGTGATTTACGACCGCGTTGAGATCCTCCAGCTCGCGCCGATACGTATTGGCCGCGAACGCGTCGAGCTCGGTGAAGCTCTCGCGATCCGCGCCGACGCCGCTCCCCGAGAAATCGAAGGCGATCGCGTTCAGCCTTCGCTCGTTGAGCGCCTCGGCCAGCAGCGGCCACGCTCCCCACCGCGCGAACCCCTTGAAGCCGTGACACAGCACCACGCCGTTCGTCGCTCCGGCCGCGGGATAGAAATCCCCGCGCACCGTGCGCCCGCCCGGCACGGCGAGCTGGAACTCCTCCCTCAAGACTCCACCTCGCGATCCTCCATCGCCCACTGCTGGAATCCGCCGGACATCGAGGCCACGTCCTCGTACCCCATCTGCTGGAGAGTGTCGGCGGCGAGCGCCGAGCGGTTGCCGCGCGCGCAGTAGATGACGACCTTCGCATCGCGCGGGACCGAGTCCTCCACTTTCGACTCGAGCTGGCCGCGCGGGAGAAAGACGGCGCCGGGAATTCTTCCGAGGTTCCACTCGTTGGGCTCGCGCACGTCGAGGTACACCGCCTTCTCGCCGCGCTCGCGCATCGCGGCCACCTCGGCCGGCGTCACCTCCCTGATCCTCCCGCGCGCTTCCTCGGTCAGCTCCGCTCCGGTCTTGTAGCTCATCTCGATTCCGCGGTGAATGGTAGAACGTTGAGCGTGCGCGCGCCGGCGTCGAGCCGGGCCCGCGCGCCCACCGGCAGCGTCCACTGATTGTCTATGTGTCCGATCGGCGCGCCGGCGATGCACGGGACTTCGGCCAGCTCGGCGATCTCCGCGAGGATCTCGTCCAGCTCGCGCGATCCGCTGGCCGAGCTCTCGCGGCAATCCGTGCACTCGCCGAAGACGATCCCGCGGCAACGCTTGAGCGCGCCGCTCAGGTAAATCTGCCAGAGCATCCGGTCCACCCGGTACGTCCGCTCGCCGATGTCCTCCAGGAACAGTATGGAATCCTCCAGATCCACCGCGTACGGCGTGCCGACCATCGCCGCCACGAGCGCGAGGTTCCCGCCCACGAGCCGTCCCTCGGCGGTCCCGGCGCGCAGCACGCGCGCGTTCTCCGCGAACCCGCACGGGTCGGCGCCTTCGACGACCGCGGCAACGAGCGACGCGCGGCTGAACTCCGTGAGCCGCACGCGCGCCGTCGGTCCGTGAAAGCAGACGATCCGCGACTGCACGTTCACCGCCGACAGCAGCGACGTGAGATCGGAGAAGCCGATGATCGGCTTGGGCCGGCGCGCGAGCGCGGCGAAATCCACTTCCGGCAATATCCGCATCGCGCCGTACCCGCCGCGCAGGCACCAGATGGCGTCGATCCCGTCATCGCGAATCGCGTCGTTGAGATCGCGCAGCCGCTCGGCGTCGGTTCCCGCGAAGTAGCGGTGCCGCTTCATCACGTTCGTGCCGGTTTGCGGCTCCCAGCCGAGCGAGCGCGCGTTGGCTTCGCCGATGGCGACGTCGCTCTGGCCGGTGAGGGTCCCGGCCGGCGCCACGAGCGCGACGCGCGCGCCGGGCTTCAGCGGAGGAACCGGACGAATCGGAGCTACTGGCATGATTTGTTATTTCGTGAGCGTTGGCGGCATTCGACGGTCCGGAAAACAAATGGCATATCGCTTGCTTTTGTTACACGCAGGAACCTGCAAGAGACTCTAGTCGGAGGAAGAAAAAATGGCGAACTCAAACTGGAACAAGAAAGACGCGGGCAGGACGTCGTCGAGCCGGGAAGAGAGCAGCGAGAGGCACGGATCGCCGCGCGGCAACGAGGACCAGGGCGACGGATTCGAGTCCGGCAACGCGCGCCAGGGCGGGATGAGCGGCGCGGGCTCGGGTAGCCGGGACGGCAGGGAGGGGCTCGACGACAGCCGCGACCGCGGCACGGTCGGGACGCCCGGCGGCTCTTCGAGCTCCAGCGGCATGAGGGGCTCGAGCAGCACCAGCGGCTCCAGTGGCATGAGTGGCTCGAGCGGCAGCAGCGGGACGAGCGGGCTCGGCGACGAGACGTCGTCGGGACAGAGCGCGCGCCCCGGCGGAGTGGAAGGCACGTCGACGCGCGACGGTCGCGAGGACCCCGATAGGGCGACTTAGCGGTAGCACGGCGCGTTTCGGAGTGCTTTAGCGGGGCGTCGCCAGCGCGACGCCCCGCTACTTTTTGCCAGTGACTTCCATTCAGATCGCCCTGCTCGCGACGGCGCCGTGGGTGCTCATTCCCATCGGGATGGTGCTGCGGATGCGCCGCTCGCGCACGCTCGACGAATTCACCAGCGACCCGCCGCGCAACGCGCCGCCGATCTCCGTGATCGTGCCCGCGCGCAACGAGGCGCACAACATCGGCCGCTGCGTGCGCTCGATCCTCGCGACCACGTATCCAAACATCGAGGTGATAGTGGTGGACGATCAGTCCACGGATGGGACCGGGCGCATCGCCGCCGAGCTCGGCGCGACCGTAATCGAGACGCCGCCGCTCCCGCCGGACTGGTTCGGGAAGCAGTGGGCGTGCTGGACCGGCCAGGCCCGCGCGCGCGGCGAGCTGCTGTGCTTCACCGACGCCGACACCGAGCACGCGCCCGATCTGCTCGCACGCTCGGTGAACGCCATGGGCGCGCTGCAAGCCGACCTCTTCACCGTGGCCGGCAGGCAGGAGATGGTCACGCTCTGGGAGAAGCTCGTGCAGGCGCAGGTGTTCGGGATGCTCAACGCCTGGTACGGCGGCACGGAGGAGATCAACCGATCTAAGCACGCGTGGCGCAAGATCGCGAACGGGCAGTATCTGCTGATCACGCGCGCGTCGTACGAGGAGACGGGCGGGCATGAAGCGGTGAAGCACACCGTCGCCGAGGACCTGATGCTGGCGCAGCGCTTCCACCGCCTCGGGAAGAAAGTCGTGTTCATCGAGGGGCGAGAGCAGCTCTCCACGCGCATGTACACGTCGCTGCGCGAGATGATCGCGGGCTGGGGGAAGAACGTGTACGCGGGCGGGATGCACGCGCTGCCGCCGTTCGTCCCGCGCTGGGTATTTCCGTTGGGGCTAGTCTTCCCTCCGCTGTTCAATCTGCTGCCGCCCGTGGCGCTCGTGCTCGCCGCGTTTGGCGCCTTGTCCTATCCAATGCTCCTATGGTCGGCGATCGCCACCGCGGCGACGGTGCTGATGTGGATGAAGTTCTACTGGGACGCGGATGAATCGCCGCTGCTCGCACTGCTCTACCCGGCAGGCGCCGCGATCGCTCTATACATCTACGCCCGCGCGATAATTCGCGGCAGGAACGTGAGCTGGAAAGAGCGGGATTACGTAGCCAGCTAGATCGGACAACGCTCGTAACAAAACGATGAGTCACAGCCGGCGGCTTGTGCCGATAGTGCGCCGTGCTCTCGCTCAGCCGCGCCCGCGCTCTCCTCTCCGCGGCATCTTCGCTCGACCGACTCGCCGCCATCGCCCGCGAGCTGGGCCTCGCCGGGCCGGCGCGTGATCTCGATCCAACCACCCGCTCCGCGCTCGGCATTCCGGCGGAGGCGCGCCGCGTGCAGATCGTCCGCGGACCCGGCTGCACCAGAGCGCTGCTGCTCGACACCGGCTCGGCGCCGCTGAAAGACGCGCTGACCCGGACCGCTGCGCACCTGGCCTCGCGCGCCCCGCAGCTGCTCTGGCTCCTGCTCGCCATGGACGGCGACCGCAAGCATGTCGCCATCGCCGCATTCTCCCCCGACTGCCGCCAGCCGCGAATCCGCGCGCTCGTGTGCGAGCTCGACAACGTCGTGGACAGCGACGCCGAGACGGTCTGCGTGCTCGCCTCGGCGCAGGTCGAGATAGACGTGCTCATGCACTGCCGCTGGACGGAGATCCTCGGCCGAGAAGCGATGACGCGAAGGTTCTACACGGTTCTGGAGCGGGTCGTGGAATCGCTGGCGCGATCCATCCAGAATGGAGTGTCTCGCGCGGACGCGCGTGAGCTCGCCCTGCTATACGTGTCGCGACTCCTGTTTCTCTCCTTCCTCGAGACACAGGGCTGGCTCAACGGCGACCACGGCTTCCTCGCGAACGGATTCGCGGACTGCATGGCCAGCGGCGGGCGCTATCACTCGCGCGTGCTGGAGCCGCTCTTCTTTGGAACGCTGAACACTCCGCCGCGCGCCAGAAGCCCTCGCGCCCAGGCCTTCGGCAAGATCCCGTTTCTGAACGGAGGGCTGTTCGCCCGAAGTTCGCTCGAGCGCCGCGCGCGACGCGTCGCGTTTCCGGACGAAGTCATGGGGATCCTGTATGGCGATCTGCTCTGCCGGCACCGCTTTACGCCGCGTGAGGATTCGAGCGAATGGTCCGAGGCAGCGGTGGATCCGGAGATGCTGGGGAAGGCATTTGAATCCCTGATGGCGTCCGGCGACCGGAAATCGTCCGGCGCGTTTTACACGCCCCAGTCGCTCGTGCAGCGGGTGATGCGCGAAGCCCTCGCTCATGCATTGCAAACGCCGCGAATCTCGTCGGACCAGGTGGAGTCGTGTCTGCTCGCCCGCGACGTGCCGCCAGGCATTCGCCCGGCGCTGCTCGACGGAGTGCGCTCGCTTCGGCTGCTCGATCCCGCCTGCGGGTCGGGCGCGTTCCTCGTGTTCGCTCTGAGCGAGCTGACTTGGCTGGCGGGGGCGTGCGGCGACGGCCGTCCGGTTGGTGAGGTCACTCGCTCCATTCTCACCAGCTCGATCTTCGGCGTGGACGCGAATCCGGTCGCCGTCTGGCTGTGCGAGCTGCGGCTGTGGCTGGCGATGGCGATGCAGCAGCGCGAGCGGGACATGGACACGATCGAGCCGCTGCCAAATCTCGACCGCCAGATCAGGGTCGGCGATACCCTCGCCGGCGGGAGCTTCGCCGCTCGCCGGCTCTCGCCGCCGCGCTCCGTCGCCCGGCTGCGGGCGCGGTACACCCGCGCGCACGGCCAGAGGAAGCGCGTGCTCGCCCGCCTGCTCGACCGGACCGAGCGCGCGCTCGCGATCGATGCGTTGACGAGCGAGATCGCCGCGGTGGAATCCGCGCGGCGGGAGCTGCTGCTGGCCGCGCGAGCGAGAGACCTGTTCGGCGCGCGGCATCCACCCTCGGCCGAGACGAGGCGCGGTCTATCCGACTTGCGGACATCGCTGCGCGAGCTCGAGCGCACGCGCGCGGGTCTCAGCCGCGGCGCGGCGCTGCCGTTTTCGTTCGCGGTTCATTTCTCCGAGATAGCAGCGGCCGACGGGTTCAACCTCGTCGTCGGGAACCCGCCCTGGGTGCGCCTCCATCACATCCCCGCGCGGATGCGCGCGCGCCTGCGCGAAGAGTTCGCCGTGTTCCAGCGCGCGAGCTGGGCGACCGGGGCGAGCAGCGCCAACGCCGGCGCGGGATTCGGCGGCCAGGTGGACATGGCCGCCCTGTTCGTCGAGCGCTCGCTTCAGCTCGTTCGCACCGACGGCGTGGTCGCCCTGCTGCTGCCGGCCAAGCTCTGGTCCTCGCTGGCGGGCGGCGGCGTGCGCGCCATGCTGCGTGAGGATGCCACGCTGGTAACTCTCGAGGACCTGAGCGGCGCCGAAGTCGCGTTCGACGCGGCGGTATATCCGTCGCTGCTCCTGGCTCGCAAAGGCCGCGCGAGCGCGGGAGATGAGCGAGCCCGTCTCTGCGTGCACCGGCGGTGCACGCCTTACTCGTGGAGGATGCCGCGCGCGCAGATCGCGTTCGACGACTCCATCGGAAGCCCATGGGTTCTCGCGCCGCCCGATGTCCGCGCGGCGTTCGAGAAGCTCCGCCGCGCCGGAATTCCATTGGCGCATACGCGACTCGGCAGGCCTTTGCTCGGCGTGAAGTCCGGGTGCAACGAAGCGTTCGTTGTCCAGGCCGAAGGCGTGGACGACTCCGGCAGCACGAGAATTCATAACGCGACGAGAAGCGACTCCATCGAGGCCGCGCTGCTTCGCCCGGCAATCAGGGGCGAGCAGATCACGCCCTGGCGGTGCGGCCGGAACGCCAATCGCGTCATATGGACGCACGCTTCCGACGGCACGGCGCTGCGATCCCTCCCGCCGCACGCGAAGCGCTGGCTCGCTCATTACCGCGACGCTCTGGAGAAGCGGGCCGATGGCGGAGCGACCGATCGCTGGTGGTCGCTGTTCCGGACCGATGGCGCGATGGCGGGCGCCCCGCGCGTCGTCTGGGCGGATTTCGGCAAGCGACCCCGCGCGGCCGTTCTCCCCGCGGGCGATGACTCTGTTCCGCTCAACACCTGTTACGTGATCAAGTGCCGGAGCGATCGCGAAGCGCTGGCACTGGCGGCGATTCTAAACAGCGACCTTGCGGCGGCCTGGCTCAATCTGCTCGCCGAGCCCGCGCGCGGCGGGTACCACCGGTACCTCGGCTGGACGGTCTCGCTCCTCCCGCTCCCCCGCGACTGGACCGCGGCTTGCGCGATCCTTCCGGAGGTCGCGCGACGCGCAGTGGACGACCGGGCCGATCCGGGCGAGCTGCTCGACGCGGTCCTTGCCGCATACGCGGTGCGTCATTCCGATGTCGCGCCTCTCCTTGCATGGGCGGGATAACCGTCGCCCATCCCGACGTCGTGCGCGGAGTCATCGCCGGAGAGTGGCTGCGCGCGGACAGCGTTGCCGTCGAGCTCGGATCCATCACGCTCCGCCCACACCAGGTGGATGCCGCCCGGAGAATTCGCGCCCTGCTCGCGCGCGCGGGCGGCGCCCTGCTGTGCGACGAGGTCGGACTTGGCAAGACATACGTCGCGCTCGCCGTCGCGCGAGCGCGCGCGCGGCCGCTCGTCATAGCGCCGGCTTCGCTCCGCGAAATGTGGGAAGACGCGGCCGCGAAAGCCGCGGTCGCGGTCCGCATCGTGTCCACGGAATCACTTGGCAGAGCCCGGCCGGCGCGGAACGAGTGTGATCTCGTGATAGTGGACGAGGCGCACTACTTCCGGAGCTCGGCGGCGAAGCGCTACGCGGCGCTCGTGTCGTTGACAGCGCGTACTCCCGTGCTGCTCGTGTCCGCGACGCCCGTGCACAACAAGCGATCCGACGTCGTCGCCCTCCTCTCATTTTTTCTTGGATCGGCAGCCAGCGAGCTCACGGACGCGGACCTGGCGCGGTATATGGTGAGGCGCGGCCAGACGGAAATCGGCGCTTCTCTCCCCCGCGTGCGCGGCGCCGCGCGGCTGCCCGTCCCGCACGACTCCGCCCCGTTGGATCTATTGCTCGCGCTGCCGCCACCCGTGCCCCCGCGCGATGGCGGGCTCGCGGGAGCGCTCGTGACTCACACGCTCGTTCGACTGTGGGCTTCGAGCGAAGCGGCGCTGCGCGAAGGGCTGCGTCGCCGCATCGCGAAAGCCGTTGCGCTGCGGGTTGCTCTGGAGGAAGGGCGCTATCCGACGAGCAACGACCTTCGCTCGTGGACCTACGGCGACGGCTCGGTGCAGCTCGGCTTCCCGTCGATCTTGAGTCCCGGCCAATCGCAGGACTCCGGCAGCATGCTCGAATCTGTCCGTGAGCACGAGCGCGCGCTCAGTGAGCTGCTCTGCTCGCTGCCGCGGGAATCGGTCGCCGACGATGCCCGCGTGGATCAGCTGCGGGCCGTGCGGAGACGCCATCCGCACAAGAAGATCGTCGCTTTCTCCCAGTTCACGGACACCGTTGCCCGCTTGTATCGCGGCATCGCGCCCGACGGCGGAGTGGCGATGTTGACGGCGGCCGGGGCTCGCATCGCCGGTGGGCCGATCAGTCGCGCGGAGGCTCTCGCGCGATTCGCTCCGGCCGCGTGCTCGGCGCCTGAGCCGCCGGCGAGCGAAGCGATCTCTCTGCTGATCGCTACCGATCTGCTGAGCGATGGCGTCAACCTGCAGGACGCCGCGGTCGTCGTGCATCTCGACCTCCCGTGGACCGCCGCGACTCTGGAGCAGCGCGTCGGACGCGCCGCGCGCATGGGCTCGCCCCATCGCGAGGTGTTCGTCTACGCCATCGATCCGCCGGCCTCGAGCGAGCGCTTGCTCGGGGCCGAGGCGATAATCCGGCGAAAGGCGGGACTCGCGGCGGCGAGCGTTGGAGCGTCGCGAATCCCGCCCTTGTTCGCTCCGCTCGCGTCCCGACCCGAAAGCAATGTCGAGTCTGCCGAGGCGATTCGCCGCACTCTGTCAGAGTGGCCAGCGCTGCCGGAGCAGCTGGCACGAGCCGAAACTCTCTGCGCGGCGGTCGCGGCCGATCGTGACGCAGCGCTCGTGCTGACGGTCGTTCGCGGTGAGCCGCGCCTTGCAGCGGTCTGCGAGGCCCGGGTGTCGGCCAGCTCGGCGCTGATCAACGAGGTGGCCGCGATGGCGCAGGGCGAACCCGCGCCCGCGCCAACCGCGCTCATCGCGGCCGTCGTCAACGACGCGAAGCAGTGGATCGAGAATCAGCTGGCGGCAAGCGACGCCGGCGATTCTCCTTCAGGCCGGAGCGCGCTCGCGGGTCGTGTCGGTGAGCGCCTCGCGCGATGTCTGGCGCGCTGCCCGAGGCACGAGCGAAGTCGCCGCGGCCAGCGCATAGCGGCGCTGCGGCTACGACTCCAGCGGCCGTTTACCCTCGGCGTGGAGCGCGAAATCGAGGAGTTGCTGCGCGATGGCGAGGGCGATTTTGTCGAGCAGCTGGCGCTGGTCCTCGGTGAAGAGCGCCCGGAGTCGAATGATCAGACCGCGGAGATCCGAGCGGTGCTGATACTCCACCGTGTTTGCCCTCCCGAGTGGGAACCGGCGGAATCCAAGAAATGAGATGCCAGAAGCCAGAAGCCAGAAATGAGAAGGCCAGACTAACGCGGTCGTCTGGCTATCTGGTTTCTCCCATCTGGCTTCTCATTTCTTGGATTCCCGTGCGTCCCTCTCGGAGCTACATCACCCTTCCTTGACGGCTGCCACCAGAGCCTGCACCGCGGCTTTGCCGTCGCCGAAGTACATCAGCGTATTGTCCGCGGCGAACAACGGATTCGGAATCCCCGCGAACCCGGGACTCAAGCTCCGCTTCATCACGATCACGCTGCGCGCGTGGTGTACCTCCAGGATCGGCATCCCGGCTATCGGCGAAGACGGATCCGTGATCGCCAGCGGATTCACCACGTCGTTCGCGCCGATCACCAGCACCACGTCCACCTGCCCGAATTGCGGATTGATCTCGTCCATCTCCTTCAGCTTGTCGTACGGCACGTCGGCCTCGGCGAGCAGCACGTTCATGTGCCCCGGCATGCGCCCGGCCACCGGATGGATCCCGTACTCCACCGTCGTGCCCTTCGACTCGAGTAGCGACGCCAGCTCGCGCACCGCGTGCTGCGCCTGCGACACCGCGAGCCCGTAACCCGGCACGATCACCACCCGCCGCGCGGTCTCGAGCAGCATCGCGATCTCTTCCGGCGACGTGGACTTCACCTTGCCGGCGTAGGTCTCGTCGGCGCTCGCTCCGCCGCTGCTGCCCGCTCCCATGTTCCCGAGCAGCACGTTCGCCAGCGACCGGTTCATCGCCTTGCACATGATCTGGCTCAGGATGATCCCGGACGCCCCGACCAGCGAGCCGGTGATGATCAGCGCGTTGTTGTTCAGCACGAATCCAGTCGCCGCGCCGGCGAGACCGGAATACGAGTTGAGCAGAGCGATCGCCACCGGCATGTCCGCGCCGCCGATCGGAATCGTCAGCGTGACGCCGAGTATGGACGCCACCAGCACCAGGCCCCAGTACGCCGCCATCGCCGACGGATCGCGCACCACCCACACCGCCAGCGCCAGGGCGATCAGTCCGAGCAGGACGTTCAGCGGCTGCTGCAGCGGATAGTGGATCGGCTTACCGGGAAGCAGCCACTCCTGCAGCTTGTCGAACGCCACCAGGCTTCCCCAGAACGTCACCGCGCCGATCACGCCCGACGCCGCGGTCGCGATCAGCAGCTGCAGGTTGGGATTCACGGCGTCGTGCAGCGCCGCGCCCGCGACCAGCACCGATGCCGCGCCGCCGAACCCGTTCAGCAGCGCGACCATCTGCGGCATCGCCGTCATCTTGATCCTGAGCGCCAGCGCCGCGCCGATCAGTCCGCCCACGGCCATCGCCGCGGCTATGAGCATGTAGCCGTTCATCCCCGCCGCGATCACGTTCCGGTCGAGCAGCGTGCCGACGATCGCCACCAGCATCCCGAGCGCGCCCATCCGGTTCGCGCGCACCGCAGTCTTCGGGTGCGCCAGTCCCACCAGTCCCAGAATGAACAGGACCGAAGCGAGCAGGTAGAGGATGTTGATGACCGAGAGCACCCTGGCTTACTCCTTCTTCCGGAACATCGCCAGCATGCGGTCGGTCACGAGGAAGCCGCCCACGACGTTGATGGTCGCGAGCGCCACCGCGGCGAAGCCGAGGATCGTGCTGATCCGCCCCGGCGTCGCGATCGAGATCATGGCGCCCACGACGGTGATCCCGGAGATCGCGTTCGACCCCGACATGAGCGGGGTGTGCAGCAGCGGCGGCACGCGATTGATCACGTACACGCCGACGAACACCGCCAGCACGAACACCGTCAGCGCGCTGATGAACATCTCCATTATCCGTTCCCTCCGTCCGCCAGCAGCTTCTTCACCCGGTCGTGCACGACTTCGCCGCCCTGCGTCACCAGGGTGTCGCGCGTGATCTCGTCGGCGGTATCCACGCTCAACTTGCCCTCCTTCATGAGGTGCAGCAGGAAGGTCGCCATGTTCTTGGCGTACATCTGGCTGGCGTGATACGGCACCGTCGCCGGCAGGTTCGTCGGGCCGAGTATCGTCACGCCGTTCAGCTCGACCACCTCGTCCGCCTTGGTCACCTCGCAGTTCCCGCCGCGCTCGGCCGCCAGGTCCACGATCACCGAGCCGGGCGCCATGTGCGTGACCATCTCGCGAGTGATCAGCACCGGCGACTTCTGCCCGGGGATCGCGGCCGTGGTGATCACCACGTCGCTCCCGGCCACGACCTTCCCCAGCATCTCGCGCTGCCTTCTAATGAAGGACTCGTCCTGCGCCGCGGCGTACCCGCCGGTGCCCTCGGCGGCGGTCGTGTCCAGCGGCAGCTCCACGAACTTGGCGCCGACGCTCTGCACCTGCTCCTTCACCGCCGCGCGCACGTCGTACGCCTCGATCACCGCGCCGAGCCGCTTCGCTGTCGCGATCGCCTGGAGGCCCGCGACGCCGGCACCGAGGACGAAGACTCGCGCGGGAGTGATCGTCCCGGCCGCCGTCATCAGCATCGGGAACATGCGCGGCAGCTGCGCCGCAGCGAGGAGCACGGCCTTGTAGCCCGCGACCGTCGCTTGCGACGACAGCGCGTCCATGCTCTGCGCGCGCGTGATGCGCGGCATCAGCTCGATGGAGAACGCGGTCGCGCCCGTGGCGGCGAGCTTGCGCATCGTCTGCGGCGCGCCGAGCGGATCGAGGAAGGCGATCACCGCCTGCCCGGAGCGAAGTCCCGCCAGATCTTCGCCCGCGCGGACCTGGGCGATCACGTCGGAGTCGGAAAAAAGCTGGGCGCGCTGGACTATCAGCGCGCCCTTGTCGGCGTACGCGGCATCCGTAAATCCGGCGGCAGTGCCGGCGCCGCTCTCCACCAGAACTTCTCCGCCTTTCGCTTTCAGCGAGGCGACGACCCCGGGCACGAGCGCGACGCGACGCTCGCCGGGGAAGGTCTCTTTCGGAACGCCGATCTTCATACGCGGCGAGCGGTCGGTGAAATCATTGCCCGAAAATGTATCACGCGCGCGATTTCGATGCGCCTGCCGTGCGACCGGTCCCCTACTCTTTGCGCCGTGCGTATGCAATCGAAGGAGCGAACGCGAGATCCGGACGCAGTTGCGAAAGAAGGGGTGATGTGTAGCTTGCTACACATGCCTACAAACCTTGCGCTGGACGACAAGCTGTTGAACGAGGCGTTGCGGCTGGGCGGGCACGCCACCAAAAAAGCCACGGTCACCGAGGCGCTCCAGGAGTACATCCAGCGGCGAAAGCAGCTGGGGATTCTCGAGCTGTTCGGAACGATCGATTACGACCCGGATTACGACTACAAGAAGGCCAGGCGTCGCCGGTGATGGTTCTGGTGGACACCTCGGTCTGGTCGCTGGCTTTCCGCCGGACCCGTCAACTGGACGATCCGCTGAGACGTGAGCTGGCGGCACTGGTAGTCGGCGGCAATGCTCTCTTGCTGGGTGCCGTTCGGCAGGAGGTGCTCTGCGGAATTTCCAGCGAAGCGCAATTCGACGCGTTGCGTACGAAATTGCGTGCTTACCCGGATGTGGAGGCCCGCGCCGGCGACTACGAGCAGGCCGCACATTTCTTCAACCGCTGTCGAAGCCGCGGCGTTCAGGGGTCGCAGGTCGACTTCCTGATTTGCTCCGTCGCCGCCCGTCTCGAGATCCCGATCTTCACCACCGATGCGGATTTCACGCACTACGCCCGCCTTCTGCCTGTAACGCTGCACCGCTGGCACTGAAGCGGCGATGCCTATTCTCCGGACGGGCTTCGCGCAGCCGATAGAAGATCCGTAAGCGCATCGAGATGCGCCGCCAGGGCCTCGAGACCCGCGGGCGACAGCGCGTACCAGCTCGTCGGCTTTCGCCCGACGAACTCCTTCTTCACCTTCACGTGGCCCGCGTCCTCGAGCTTGCGGAGGTGCGCGCCGAGCGAGCCGTCGGTCTCTGCCGTAAGCTGCTGGAGCCGGGAGAACGACAGCCGGTCGGAGCGCGACAGCAGCACGCAGATCGCCAAACGGACCCTATGATCCAGCAGCGAGTCGAGCGCCGCCACGCGCGCGGCGAACTCCACCGCCTCGTTACGCCCCTCAGGGGTCATTTCCGGGCTTTCTCAGAGTTCTCTGAATATTAGAGTATCGTTGCCCCGGCGTCAACCCGCCGACCCCGCTGAGTACCGGCCATGGCACCATCCCTGCCTCTCAATCCAGCCATGACCCCATACGCAGTTGGCTACCTGATCGGCAGCCTCTCCAGGAACTCCATCAACCGCAGGCTCGCCAAGGCACTCATCGGACTTGCCCCCAGGGAGCTCGAGCTCACCGAGATCCCGATCGCCGACCTGCCCCTGTACAACTACGACCTTGATAACGAGTTCCCGCCCGCGGCCCGCGCGTTCAAGGACAAGGTCTCCTCAGTGGATGCCCTGCTCTTCCTGACACCGGAGTACAACCGCTCGATCCCCGGCTCGCTCAAGAACGCGATCGATTGGGGGAGCCGGCCGTATGGACAGAACGCTTTCGCCCGAAAGCCGTCGGGGGTGATCGGTGCGTCAACAGGAAAGATCGGCACCGCCGTCGGCCAGCAGCACCTCCGCAGCATTCTCGGCTATCTCAACTCGCCGCAGATGAACTCGCCCGAAGCCTACATCGAGTTCACCAAGGGACTGGTGGACGACGAGGGCAAGGTCACCAACGAGTCCACGGAGAAGTTCCTGCGCACATTCATGCAGGAGTTCTGCGACTTCATCACTCGCGTATATACCGTGCTGCCGCGGCCGTCCTAGGCGGATCAAGATCTACCTGACCGCCGAGTCCGACGGCGCGCGCCGGAAGAAGCTGGCCAGGTCCCAATAGTCCGTGAAGCGCTTGATCCGGCCGTTCTCGATCTCCACGATTGACGACGCGCGGCTCGAGAACCTGCTTTCCTTCTGTACGACGGCCAAGATACGCCCCATCATGCGCCGGCCGTCATGGGGCCACGCTGGCGTGCCATCGCCGACGTATTGGGCGACGCAGTCCACGACGCGGATCGCGCGCGCATCGGACCTCACGGGACAAATCGCGGAACTCGCATCTCTGTCAACAGCGCGCGCACCTCCGGCAGCGCGACCAGCGCCCGCGAGTGGTCCCAGGTGCCCGACCATATCGGAAAGCCCGGATCGTGCTGCCGGATGGCGTCGCGCACGTGCTCGATCGCCGCGTCCGCTTCTCCGATCGCCGCCGCGGTGACAGCAAGCCCCATCGGGTTGACAGGCTCGCGTTTAGCGCGCGCCCGCAGCTCCTCGTACACCGCTCGGGCGTCGTCCGGCTGGCCGGCGTCGACGAGTGTCGGCACAAAAGTCGTCATCGCGAGCACGTGCCGGCCCGACGCGGCCAGCACGATCTCGCTGGCCTCGATCGCTTCCGCAAATTCCCGGGCGTGGTAGTGAGTCAAAACGCGTATCCACAGCGTGAGGAACGAGTTCTCCGGATCCAGCTCCGAGGCGCGGTTGGACCAGCGTTTGGTCTGCTCGGCGCCCTTCTCGCTACAGCAGTGCGCGATGCAGATGATCGCGGCGACATATGCCGACAGGGGCTCGCGACGCTCTAGCTCCAGCAACCCCGTGAGCGCCTCGTCCCATTTCGCGTGCGCGAAGCCACGATCGAACAGATAGTACCATCCGGCGCCCTGGATCAAGCCGGGGCTCAGCTCCAGCGCGCGCCGGAAGCCGCGCTCAGACGCCTTGAAATCCCAATCGTACAGGAAATGCACCATCGCGCGCGCGCTGTGCGCGTCGCCGAGGTCAGGCGCGAGCGCGAGCGCCTTGACCGCGGCATCGCGCGCCCGGTCCCCGGCCTCTTCCGCGCGCATTTGGCTGTAGTAGCCGAGGAGGCTGTACGCATCCGCGAGTCCGGCCCACGCCAAGCCATACTGCGGATCCTTCTTCAGCGCCTCTTGTATAAGCGCCATCCCCTTCTTCGTCGCCGCGCCGCGCTGGTACAGCATGTACCTGCCCTTGAGATACAGCTCGTAGGCTTCGATGTTCTGCGTGGAGCGCTGCTCCAGCACGGCGGTCCGCCCCGTCTGCATCGCCGCCTTCATCCGGCCGGCGATCGCGGTGGCGATCTCGTCCTGTACCGCGAAGACATCCTCGATCTCACGGTCGTACCGCTCGGACCACAGATGATACCCGTCCGCGACGTCGATGAGCTGAGCGGTAATGCGCACGCGGTTGCCAGACTTGCGCACCGATCCCTCGAGCACGTTGCGCACGCCGAGCTTGTCGCCGATGACCCGCAGGTCGGCGTTGGTGCCCTTGAACGAGAATGACGAAGTGCGGCCGGCGACACGCAGCTCGGGGATCTGGGTCAGCGCGTTGAGGATTTCCTCGGTGATCCCGTCGGCGAAGAACTCGTTCTCGGGATCCGCGCTCATGTTCGCGAAGGGAAGCACCGCGATGGACTTGTCCGGCGCGTCCGGACGGGACGCCGGATGCGTCAGCGCGGCGATCAGCGACGCTCCCGTGTCGAACCGGTCAACCGGATCGCGTGCCAGCGCGCGCGCAACCACGGCGGCGATCGGACGCGCGACGCCCTCACGCAGGCCCGCAACGTCGGCCGGCGTCTGCGCGAACCGCTTGGCGATGATTGCCTGCGCGGTCGGGCCCGTGAACGGCTGCTCGCCGGTCAGCATCTCGTAGAACACGCACCCCAGCGAGTAGATGTCGCTGCGCCCATCCACGGGATCGCCGGCAGCCTGCTCCGGACTCATGTAGGCGGGCGTGCCCACTGTCGCGCCGGTCGCCGTGAACGCCTGCCCCTCGACCTGGCTCAGCGCCTTGCCGATCCCGAAGTCGGCGACCATCGCGTGGCCCTCGTGCAGCATGATATTCTCGGGCTTGATGTCGCGGTGCACCACCCCGGTGCGGTGCGCGTAATCCAGCGCATCAGCGACCTCGCGGGCGATGCGCGCGGCATCCTCCACTGGCAGCTTCCCCTCGCGTTCGAGCCTGTCGCGCAACGAGGAGCCTGCGACATTCGGCATCACGTAGTACAGCGTGCCGTCCACTTCGCCCGAATCGAACAGCGGCAGGATGTGCGGATGCGACAGCCTGGCCGCGAGCTGGATTTCGCGCAGAAAACGCTCCGCGCCGATCGACTGCGCGATCTCGGGCCGGAGCAGCTTGAGCGCGACGGCGCGATCATGCCGCGCGTCGTGGGCCAGGTACACGGTGGCCATCCCTCCCGTGCCGAGCACGGTCTCCACTCTGTAGCGGCCGGCCAATGCCGTGTTGAGCTGCGCGGTCACGGACATTTTGCTCGGAATCTCCTGCCGGGGGATCTGGCGCGAAATTAGACCTCCGGGAGCCATCTGCCTAGATCCGTCCCAGCTCGTCGTGCGCGCCGAAGGCCATGGGGTCACTCATCTCAGCCCATGCCGGCCGGCCGCAGCGCGACAGCAAGCTCCGGCCGCATGGCGACCGCGATCCCGCCCAGGATCAGCATGACACCAACCAGCCGGGCCGTGCGGCCGCCAGCCGGCAGCACCTTTTCGGCGAACACGACGAGCGCGATCGCGAGGACCCATGGCAGGCTCATCGCGCCGGCGACGACGAGTATCAGCATCAAAGCCCAGCAGCAGCCGATGCAGTAGGCCGCGTGCGCGGCCGCGAGCCGCAGGGTCGCAGCATAGCCGACCCTCCACCTGCGCATCAGAAAATTCACCGGCGACTCGCACTCGCGGAGGCATGCGTGCTTGACCGGGCTCAACTGGTACGCGCCCGCGGCGATGAGTGAGCCCGCAATCCCGTACGGTACCGCGGCCGCGAAGAACGCGGAGCGGGCGGCAAGCTGCTCCACCGCGACCGACGCCGCGTACACCGGAATGCCGGTCAGCAGCCACGCGAACAAGTACGTCAGCGCGAACACCTCGGCCGGGATCACGCGCCCGGCGGCCTGCATTCCGCGCCGGCTCGCGTTGCGATACAGCAGGATCATGGGCGCGGCCGACGGCAACATCATCGCCGCCATCATCACTCCCCATTGCGCGGTGAACGCCGCCATCGCTCCCGGAGAAAACCCCATGGCCCCGCGCGACATCTCCATGGAGGAATCGGCGCGCAGCACGCCCAGCCACGCCAGCACCGTGGCCGCAACCAGAAGAAACGCCAGCGCGATCCCGCGCCCGTCACTGCTTGACAGCGATTCCTCCGGCGATCCATCCTTGCGAAACGGGAGGAACGACATGGCGACGAACTGGCATCTAAAGGGACAGGTCCTCGTGGCGTGCAACTGCGACTGGGGGTGCCCCTGCAACTTCAACGCGCTGCCCACGACCGGCAAGTGCGAGGGCGGCTGGACGTGGCACGTCGAAGACGGCGCGTTTGGCGACGTAAAGCTCGACGGCCTCACTTTCTCGGTCTTCGTCAACTGGCCCGGCGCGATTCACGAAGGGAACGGCGAAGGCACCATTCTCATTGACGAGCGCGCCGATCGCGCGCAGCGCGCGGCGATCGAAGAGCTGATCGGCGGGAAGCTGGGCGGCCCCTGGGGAATACTCGGCTGGACGTGGCCGAAGATCCACGGGCCTTTCCCGGTGGCCTACGATCTGGAACTCGACGGCGTCAACACGCGCATCAGAGCTGGCGATCGCCTCGAGGTGCAATGCGGGCCGATCAGGAATCCGGTGACGGGTGCGGAAGTTCATCCCGGCGTGCTGCTGCCGGAGGGGATCATCCTGAAGCGCGGCGACCTCGGCGCGACTACTCGATTCCGCTTGTCCAGCGGAATCGAGTACGATCACTCGGGCAAATACATGGCGATCGGGCCCTTCGAATACGCGTCGGCTTAGCGCCGACGGTCGCGCTATTTGTGGTAGAACCGCTCGCGCGCGACCTTCCCGTCCTTCCACCGCCGCACCGCGACCTGCGCGATGTGCATGGCGCCCATTCCCTCGAGCTCGATGTCGTACACCCACTCGGAGAATGACGTGTCCCCGCTCGCGGCGTTGGCCAGCACGCGCGCGCTGAACTTCTTCGTCTTGCTCTCCATCTGCTCCCGCGCCTGAACCCACGCGTCGCGCCCCACGCGCTCGGGGTCCTCGTTCTCCTGAGCCACGACGTCTTCCGCGTACATGGTGCGCAGCGCTTCCACCGATTTGCCGGCGATGATCATCGCGTTCAGCTTGTTGTCCAGCTCCAGCGTGTTCATTGTAGTCTCCCGGGAATTATCCCGTTGATTGTCAGGATATGCGCAGGCGGACCGCGGTGCCCCACGGATCCGTCGTTACCGCTTCGTCGTTGGCGCGCGTGACGGCGTATCCCGCCGCCGAGATGCTGTCAGCCGCCGCGGCGACGCTTGCTCGATCCGGAAGCTCGATCGTCCACTCAATCAGTCCCGCTTCGTCGGCGCGTGTCGGCCTCGCGCCGTCACCGGCCCATACGTTCGTGCCGAGATGGTGGTGGTATCCGCCCGCGCCGAGGAACAGCGCGCCGGGATAGCTCGCGGTCATGACGTCGAAGCCGACCGCGTCCGAATAAAAAGTGCGCGCCTGTTGCAGGTCGCCGACGTGCAGGTGCGCGTGTCCTATGACCGTGCCCGCCGGCATCCCCGGCCAGTTGCCGTCGCCGGCTTCGCTCAACAATCCCTGGAGGTCGAGCGGATCGGCCGCCATCAGGATCTCGCGTCCGACTCTGCGCCATGTGTCGCGCGGCCTGTCCGCATAAATCTCGATGCCGAGCCCGTCGGGATCGCGCAGGTACAGCGCTTCGCTCACGAGATGGTCCGCGGATCCCAGCCGCACGCCGAGCTTGCCCGCGTAGAAGATGAAGCGGCCGAGCGAGCCCCTGTCAGGCAGGAGGATCGCGAAGTGGTACAGCCCGAGCCGACCGCGCTGCGCTGCCGCGCTGATTCCGCGCTGCTCGTTCAGCTCGACCAGCACGCGATCGTCGTCCCGCGCGCCGAGCTCGGCGAAACCCTCGCCCTTTCGCAGCACGCGGAAGCCGAGGAACTCCTCGTAGAACGAGAGCGAGCGCGTCAAATCCGACACGCGCAGCCGCACCCGCCCGAGCCTGGTATCGTCGGGGAGGCGAAATCCCGCCGGCGCCTCACCATACGATCCCGGCGTCGCCGGCTCCCCGGACTGATACGTGGAAGTGTTCATGTCCATAATATAGGTGTCATAACACCCATCGTCAACCCCGCGCTTTTGTGCCTCCTCGGTCCTCACTCAATCGCCCATCCTCGGTTGTAGCTGGTCCTGAGGCCGCATGGGTCCTCGATCCTCAGTCCGCATGGGTCCTCAGTCCGGAGTCCTCCTCACCGCGGCGATAAACGCGGGGTCGTCCCTGCACTCGGCGAGCGGCCTCGGCGCCGGCGGATCAATGATCCGCGGGGCGATCTCCCGCTCGTACCATGCCACGTCGTGCCACGCGCCGAACTTGTACCCGATCTTCCGATACACGCCGACCAGCGTGAAGCCGACCGCCTCGTGCAGCGCGACGCTCGCGTCGTTCGGCAGCGTTATCCCGGCTACCGCGTTGCGGTATCCCTGCACGACGAGCGCCGCGAGCAGCGCCGTGTAGAGCGCGCGGCCGATTCCCTGCTTGTGATAGTCACGATGCACGTACGCCGAGACTTCGACCGACCACTGGTACGCCGCGCGCTCGCGGTGCATCCCGCCGTACGCGTACCCCACCACCGATCCGTCGCGCTCGCACACCAGCCACGGCGTGCGCTCCATGCACTTCGCCACGCGCCGCGCCATCTCGGCGCCGTCCGGCGGCTCCAGCTCGAACGACGTCGAATTGTCCGTCACCGCCGGCCGGTAGATCCCGGCCAGCGCGGGCCCGTCCTCAGGCCTCGCCAGGCGAATCAGCCGTTCAACTTTCTTGCCTGGCGGGCTGGGCATTGACCGCCAAACTAGCGGCTCCGTGCTTCCGCGGCCATCTTCCCGCTCTTGATCTCCGCGCTCCGTTCCCGTCTCGAGTCCGGCCTTTCCGGGAGGTACCTCCTTGAGCGCGAGCTGGGCCAAGGCGGCATGGCCATCGTTTACCTGGCCCACGATCTTCGCCACGATCGCAAGGTCGCGCTGAAAGTCCTGAATCCCGAAATCTCCGCCGAGATCGGCGCCGACCGCTTTCTGCGCGAGATCAAGATGGCTGCCGGCCTCACCCATCCCCACATCCTCCCCGTGCACGACTCGGGTGAAGCCGACGGGCTGCTGTTTTACGTGATGCCCAACATGGAAGGGCGGTCGCTGCGCGAGCGGCTCGATGCCGAAAAGCAGATGCCCCTGGACGAATCGCTGCGGATCGCGCGCGAGGTCGCCACAGCGCTCGACTACGCGCATCGCCAGCGAGTCATTCATCGCGACATCAAGCCCGAGAACATTCTGCTGCACGAGGGCAACGCGATGGTCGCCGATTTCGGGATCGGCAAGGCGTTGAGCGGCAAGGACGGCATCACCCAGACCGGACTCGCGGTCGGCACGCCCGCCTACATGAGTCCCGAACAGTCGGTGGGCGAGCGGGAGGTGGATGGTCGCAGCGACATCTACAGCCTGGGCTGCGTGCTCTACGAGATGCTCACCGGGGAAGTCCCGTTCACCGGCCCGAATCCGCAAGCCATCATGACCAAGCGGTTCGTTTCGCCGATCCCCCACGTAAAGGCGATGCGCGACGTGCCGGAAGGCATCGACCTCGTGGTGACACGCGCGCTCGCCAAGTCTCCGGTGGACCGCTTTCCCACGGCGGCGCAGTTTGCCGAGGCGCTCCGGCCGGCCGGCGCGCAACGCACTGCGCCCGACGCGGCAAGAACGGCGCCCGCCGCGAAGACGATCGCGGTGCTCCCGCTGGCCAACATGAGCGCGGATCCGGAGAACGAGTACTTCAGCGATGGGATGACCGAGGAGATCATCGGCGCGCTCTCCAAGGTGCCCGGGCTCCAGGTCGCCTCGCGCATTTCCTGCTTCTCTTTCAAGGGGAAGGAAGTGGACATACGCCAGGTTGGCGAGAAGCTCGGCGTAGCATCGGTGGTCACCGGCAGCGTGCGCAAGGTCGGCAATCGTATCCGGATCACCGCCCAACTCGCGAACGCGGAGAGCGGCTACCATCTCTGGACCGAGACCTACGACCGGCAGCTCGAGGACGTGTTCGCGATCCAGGACGAGCTGTCACGCGCCATCGTGGAAGCTCTCAAGATCCGGCTAGGCGACTCGAGCGAGCACCTCGTGGCGCCCACCACGAACCTCGAAGCGTACAACCTCTATCTGAAGGGACGCTTCTTCTTTTACCGATTCACGGAGCCGGGGCTCCGAAAAAGCCTGGAGCTGTTCCAGCATGTGCTGTTGCAGGAGCCGGGCTATGCGCGAGCGTACTCGGGAATCGCGGACTGTTGGTGCGAGCTCGCTGATGACTGGGTCGCTCCCGACGACGCATACCCCAGAGCCAAGACCGCTGCGACGACCGCTTTGCGGCTCGACCCTGAGCTGGTCGAGGCAATGACTTCAATTGGGAAAGTGCTCGGTTGGTACGAGTGGGACTTCGCGGGCGCCGAGCGGCAACTGCGCAGAGCTGTGGAGCTCAACCCCAACTATACCGAGGCGCACTGGACGTTCGGCAGCGTGCTGCCGGCCGTCGGCATGCTGGGCGAAGCGATCGCGGAGATGAAGAAGGCGCTCACCCTCGATCCGCTCCATCCTCACCACAGCCGCTGGCTCTGCCGGCTGCTCCTCTATGCGAAGGATTACGCAGCCGCGATCGCTCAGGGGCAGAAGACGCTGGAGCTGCACTCCGATTACTTCCATGCGTATCTGGACATCGGCACGGCCTACCTGGCGCAGGGGGACGCGGAAAAGGCGCTGGACTGGTATCAGCGATCGCAGGGACTGGAGACCAGCGTGCGCTCATACGACGCTTACATCGTACGCGCGCTCGCGCCGCTGGACCGGCTCGACGAGGCGGAAGCGATTCTCGCGCGGCTGGAAACGGAATCCGAACAGCACTACATCCGCTCCGAGATTCTTGCCATGGGGTACGCCGCCGTCGGGAACTTCGACCGCGCGTTCGCCTGCCTGGAGAAGGCGTTCCAGGCGCGGTCCGCCGGCCTGATTTTTCTGCACCTGGATTCCGGGTTCGAGCCGCTCCACCATGATCCGCGGTATGCCGACCTGGTGAAGCGGATCGGGCTCACATAGACAGGAAGCCGGCGACTCAGGGCTTCACGGCCGTCATCATCACCGCCTTCACGCCGAACGCCTCGGCGGACGACTGCGTGGACTCCTTGCGGAACCGGAACCGCGGCACGACCGCGGAGCGGACCTTCTTGAAGCCCGACTCCTCGAGCAGCCT
>CALMKE010000162.1 GCA_937867645.1 uncultured Gemmatimonadota bacterium
CCCAGCATGATGTAGTTGTACCCGCTATACGCGAGCACGCGCGCCAGCCGCAGGTCCCGTGACGCGCTGTCGGCCAGGAGGTTCCTGAGCCGGCTCGCCACCGAGTCGCCCATGAATACCGAGCGTTGCAGCGCGGAATAATAGAAGAAGCTGTACGTGCCGTTGAACTCGCTCACGAACCGCCGATCGATGTCGCGCTCCTCGAAGTACACGTGATTGTTACGCAGCTCGTCGGTGAACAGCGAGTTGTAGTACGTGACCCAGGTCCACGTCGGCTGGAATTCGCCGATCACCCCGTTCACCATGAGCGGTATGTACGTGGGATCGTTCAGCTGCGGCTCCTGGATCGCTCCGGGATTTTCCACAGCGAGGAAATCGTTGCAAGCAACAGCCGATCCGGTCAGGACCGTGGCCATGACCGCGTATCGCGTGACTCGCGAAATTCTGGACATCATGCGTATGGTCTCCACGGTCAGTAACCGAGGTTGAGTGTCAGCGTCCACCGACGGAACATCGGCGAGGCGTATATGTCTGCGCGGGCGAAGTTGCGCCCGCCGTAGCTGTTGACCTCGGGGTCGAGGCCGGTGTAATCGGTCCACAGTCCAAGATTGTGGCCGGCGAGCGTCAGGGTCGCGTTCGAGGCGCCGATGCCGGAGACCAGCCGGGTTGGGACCGTCCAGCCGAACGACAGATCGCGCAGCTTGATGAAATCGGCTTTCTCGATGTACAGAGCGCTCGCCTGCCGGTACGCCGCCTTCAACGCCACGTCAGCCGGATCGGTGCTTGCCCGGAAAACGGGCTCATTCAGCCGCGCGCAGTTGTCGTTGAAGGCGCATCGGTTGAATTCCTTGTAGTTGTACAAGTAGTGGCCGCCCTTGTAGTCGAACAGCGCGTATACCCGGAAATTGCGCAGAATCGTGAGCGTATTGGAGAATCCGATCTCGCGGGTCGGCGCGGAGGGTCCGATGTAGCTGACGGTATCGAACTGGATCGCGGTGGCGGTTCGCATGACGTAGTTGCCGCTGGCATCGCGAACGGGCAACGCGGCCCAGTACCCGCCGAGCGGATACGTCCGCCCGTCGGGATCGGGCACGCGGTGGCGCTGCACGGCGCCGTACGCCTGGCCGAGAATACCCGGAGGGGACTTAAGCTCGCCGATCGAAAGCAGCTCGTTCTTGTTGGTGGAGAGATTCAGCCGCGACTCCCACGTGAAGTTGGTCCGGCGGAGGGGGTTGAACGTCAGCCCCATCTCGATGCCACTGTTCTTCACCTCACCCGTGTTGATGAGGAGAGAGCCGGGGAACCCAAGCGATCCGGCCAGCGGCACTGAGAGCAGCATGCCCGTGACGGACTTGTTGTAGTAAGTGAACTCGATCCCCAATCGGCGTTGCATGAACCCAGCGTCGAACCCGATCTCGATCTCCTCGCCGGTCTCCGGCTCCAGATTCGGATTGCCGAACGCGCC
The DNA here is from genome assembly GCA_937867645.1 of uncultured Gemmatimonadota bacterium. Taxonomy (GTDB): domain Bacteria; phylum Gemmatimonadota; class Gemmatimonadetes; order Gemmatimonadales; family Gemmatimonadaceae; genus JACDCY01. The sequence goes on from CALMKE010000162.1 coordinate 1,466, forward strand.
CGTCCTGAGCGCGGACCCGGTGCGGTTACCCAGCGTGACCTTGTCGACGCCGTAGGTCTGCGTCGCCGAATAAGGCGACGGGGCGCGGCCGGCGCGGCCCCACGCCGTCCGGAATCGAAGCTCGTCGGTCGCGAACCGGTTGGCGAAATTCGCCATCCAGGGCTCCTCCGAGATCACCCAGGAGAGCGAGGCCTTCGGGTAGGTGATCCAGTCGAAGTTCGCGCCGAAAGACGAGTGGTCGTCGGCGCGGATGGCGCCCGTAATGAAAAGGCGGTTGTTCCAGGCGAACTGCTGCTGGGCGTAGTACCCGACGGAGTTGTTCTCGCTGAAGCTGTTGAAGCCGCTCGTCACCGCGGCGCTCCCGATCAGAGTGACGTCGGGAGCTCCGAGCCCCGTTCCCGTCGCGCCCAGGTTCTCGTCTTTGCGGGCGATGACCTGCGATCCGAACGAGGTCGTGGATTCCAGCGTGGAGCCGATCGGCCGGATGATGCTGCCGGCGTAGTCCAGCGTATAGATGTGCGTCCGCGGGGTGCGCTGGGCCGTGAAGCCTTCCGTCGTCTCGATCGAGCCCGGCTCCGCCTGCAGCTGCGCGAGCGTCGAGGTGTAATCCAGACCGGCGGTGAAACGGTTGCGGAACCAGGAGAGCGGTCGGAACTGGAAGGTTCCACCGACGGTCATGCGCTCCGCGTTCGTGAAGTTGTTGTATCTGTTGGACTGAGTCGGGTTGACCGTTGCCCAACCCTCGCCATTTACCGCTGCACGGCCGGGCTTCCCGCGCGCCGCGCTGAGCAGCAGCGCATTGGCGGATTCGTCCTGGTACGGCAGACGGAAACGGGTATTCGTGTAGCCCATCGACACATTGAAGTCGAACTTCTGCGTCGGCGAAACGTTGAAGTTCGCCTGCAACCCGCGACGGAGGTTGTAGTTGTTCAGGTACACGCCCTTCTCGTCATCCTGCAATCCGTTGACGAAGAACGAGAAGATGTCGCCACCACCGCGCATGGAGAGCGAAAGTCGCGTCAGGTCGCCCGTCCGGAGGGCGTCCGGATCGCGCCGCATCGGCTCGTCCGTCAGAACCGTGTTCACCGGAACTCCGACGCAGCCCGGCCAGATGGCGGCCTGCGCGGGAGTCTGCTTGGCCGCGTCGCAAGTCGTGTAGTTCACCGGCGTGTCCAGCGCCCATTCCGTCTGGCCCCGATCGATCTTCGCGTTCCAGCGCAGCTTCTGCTGTCCGCGCGAGCCCTTCTTCGTGATGATCTGAATGACACCGCCGGCCGCATCCGCCCCGTACAGCGTCGCGGCCGCGGGGCCCTTGAGGACTTCGATCGACTCGATGACCTCCGGGCTGAGCAGGTTGAGGCCGGACGTTGACTGCGCGGACTGCGCCTGTCCGGCGAGACCGGATCCAGTCGGGGCGAAGTTCCCGAGACTCTCGATGTTGTATCTGATTCCGTCGATGTAAACCACCGGCGCATACCCGCTGAGCGAGCTCGCGCCTCTGATCCTGATCTCGGCGGCAGTACCAGCTACGCCCGATCCAGGCAGGATCTGGACGCCGGGTGTCTTGGACTGGAGAACTTCCGTCACGTTCTGAATCGCGCTCTTCTCCGTGAGATCGGCCACGTCGAGCGTGGACACGGCGTTACCGAGAGAGCGCTTCTCCTGCCCCAGCGGAGTGCCGGTAACGACCACTTCGCTCAGCTGAGCGGGAGCGGAGCGCAGCGCGAAGTCCGCAGTGGCCTCGGCGAGGGTCGCGACGTTCACCGTTACCGACGCGGTGGCGAACCCGATCTTGCGAACGCGAATCTCCTGCGTTCCGGCCGGCACATTGTCGATGATATACCGGCCGTCGCCGCCCGTTACGCCCCCTCGGTTCGTACCTACGACGAGCACCTGCACGTCGCTCAGCGGCGCGCCGGTGCCGGACTCCGTCACCCGGCCTCGAACCCGTCCCGTGGCCTGCGCCTGAGCGAACGAGGAGAAGCTGGCAAATGCCAAAACAGCAATTGCTACCATCGACCGAACGCGTAAACGTCGCATAAAGGGGTTCTCCTGCGGGGTTTGGACAGCGGCCCGACCAGCATCCCGGGCTGCGCGGGCAGGCAAATCTTACGGCTCTATACGACCGACCCGCAAGAGCGGATGGCAGCGCCGCCTCGCGGGTCCTCCCTATCCGCGCCACAAACCCGGAATCCAGCCACTTTCCCCGTGATTCGGTCTTCGGCTACCTTCACCTCACGCTAGACACACGTCAGCAGATCAATGCAAAAAAGCCCGGCATCTCTGCCGGGCTTTTTCTATGTCTGGAGTCGGCGCGTGGTTACTCCGACGCGGCCTCATCGTACGGGATGTCGGTCGGAACCGGGCCCACCGCCGTGTAATCGTCGGTCTCCATCGGGATCACCGTGGACGGCGTCTCCGGCCGCGGCGGCTGTTCCGTCGGGATGTTCGTCACCGCCAGCACGATGCGCCGGTGGATCGGATCGACTTCCATGATGCGGAGGTCGAGGTTCATCCCCTCGTACACGATGTCGGCCGGGCTGTTGACCGGATTGCCGAAGTTGAGCTGGCTCACCGGGACGAAGCCCTCGATGTCGTTACCGATGTCCACGACGACGCCCTTGTCCATCAGGCGCACGACCTTGCCCGGCAGCTCCATCCCGACCGGATAGTTCTCGCCGATGCTGAGCCACGGATCATCGGTCGCCTGCTTGAGCCCGAGCGAGATGCGCTTGTTGTCGCTGTCGATGTTCAGGATCACGACGTCCACCGCGTCACCCTTCTTCACGACTTCCGACGGGTGCTGCACGCGCTTGGTCCACGACATGTCGGAGATGTGGATCAGGCCGTCGATGCCCGGCTCGATCTCGACGAACGCGCCGAAGCTCGTGAGGTTGCGGACCTTGCCGTTGAGGCGCGTGCCGATCGGATACCGGTACGGCAGCACCATCCACGGATCCTGCTCCGTCTGCTTCATGCCGAGCGAGATCTTCTCCTCGTTCGGATCCACTTTGAGCACGACCGCTTCGATCGCCTCGCCGATGGAGACCAGCTTCGACGGGTGGCGGACGTTGCGCGTCCAGCTCATCTCGCTGATGTGCACCAGGCCTTCGATGCCCGGCTCGAGCTCGATGAACGCGCCGTAGTTCGTGATGGACACGACCTTGCCCGACACGCGCGTGCCGACGGGGTACTTCTCCGCGACGTCCTTCCACGGATAGCTCTGGAGCTGCTTGAGGCCGAGGGAGATGCGCTCGCGCTCCCAGTCGATGTCGAGAATCTTGACGTCGAGCTCCTGCCCGATCTGCACCATCTCCGACGGGTGCTGGATGCGGCCCCACGACATGTCGGTGATGTGGAGCAGTCCGTCCACGCCGCCGAGGTCGATGAAGGCGCCGAAGTCGGTGATGTTCTTGACCACGCCCTTCCGGACCTGATCCTTCGACAGCTCCTTCATCAGCTTCTCGCGCTTGCCCGCGCGCTCCGCCTCGAGAATGACGCGGCGCGACACGACGATGTTCCGCCGGCGCTTGTTGAGCTTGATGATCTTGAAGTCGAACGACTGGCCGAGCAGCTCGTCTATGTTGGGGACGCGGCGGAGCGCGATCTGCGAGCCGGGAAGGAACGCGTCCACTCCCATGAGATCGACCACGACGCCGCCCTTGATCTTCTTGATGAGCGTACCGCGGGCGGGCTGATCCGTCTCGTACGCGACGCGGATCTTCTCCCAGACGCGCATGAAGTCGGCTTTCTTCTTGGAAAGCACGACGGACCCTTCCTGGTCCTCGAGGTGCTCGAGGAGAACTTCTACTTCGTCGCCGGGCTTGAGGTCGGGAATGTCCTTGAATTCTTCGAGCGGGACGGTGCCCTCGGATTTGAAGCCGATGTCGAGCACCACCATGTTGTCGCGAATCTCGAGGACTTTCGAACGGACGATCTCGCCTTCCTCGATGGAGGCCATCGTGCCGTTGTACATCTCCAGCATCGCGTCGCGCTCTTCGTCGCTGTACTCGTCTTCGTAGAGCTCGGGACGCAGGTTGGCAAGCGGGCGCAGCTGCGCTTTCTGCTGGTCGCGCTTCTCGCGCGCGGTCAGAGTGGGCTTGTCGGTTGAGGTTAGGGTTTCGGTATCAAGCTCGGCCATTAAATAGTTGTTCGCCAAACGGGTTGAGGGTGGATGATGGACAGCCTGTAAACTTAGTCTATCTCTTTGTCATTCGTCAACTTGGGGGCACGCACGGAGGACGGAGGACTGAGGGCTCAGGACCCATGCGGCCTCAGGACTAACTACCACCGAGGATCTACGAT
>CALMKE010000163.1 GCA_937867645.1 uncultured Gemmatimonadota bacterium
TTGGTGAGCATGTCGTAGCCGCAGGAGATGAAGTCGATGAACTGCATCTCGCACACCGGGCGCATCCCCATGTGCGCGGCGCCGGCGGCCGCGCCGACGATCGCCGCCTCCGAGACCGGAGTGTCTATCACCCGATCCTCGCCAAACCTGTCGAGCAGGCCTTCGGTGACCTTGAACGCCCCGCCGTATTTGCCGATGTCCTCGCCGAGGCAGAACACGTTCTCGTCGCGTTCCATCTCCTCGAACAGCGCCTGCCGGATTCCTTCGAGGTAGGTGATCTCAGGCATCTTCGGTCGCTTTCACCGTGTCCGGATCGTGCGTCCCCCATGAAGCGGGACGCTCGTGCTCCTCCACCGCGCTGCGGATCCCCTCCCGGAACCAGAGCGGCTCGAGCGTCGGAGGATCCGCATAGATGCCGACAAGCGAATCCTGCGGCTCGGGAACGGGCGACTGCTCGGCTTCATCGGTGGCGACGTCGATCTCCCGCATGACGCGCGCGTCGATCGCCTCCAGCTCCGCGGGGCTCACCCCCTCGCCTTCAGTGAGCCGGGCCACGTATCGCGTCAGCGGGTCGTTCTCCCTCTCCCACCGCTCTATCTCGCCCTTCGGGACGTACGACTGATTGTCATGCTCGGCGTGTCCCTTCCGCCTGTACGTTACAAGCTCGATCAGCGACGTTCCCTCGCCGCGCCGCGCGCGGTCCACCGCGCGCCGCGTCACCTCGTACACGGCGAGCACGTCGTTCCCGTCGGCGCGCTCGCCGGGAATGCCGTATCCCGCCGCCTTGTCCTTGAGCTCGGCCGCGGCCGTCTGCTTGTGGACCGGCGTGGAGTACGCGTAGCCGTTATTCTCCACGATCACGACGAGCGGACACCGCTGGACCGCGGCGAAGTTGATCCCCTCGTGAAACGCGCCGGTGGATGTCGCTCCGTCCCCGACATACACGAGCCCCACGCGATCCTGCTTCCGCAGCTTGAAGGAAAGCGTTACGCCGGCCATCACCGGCACCATGTCGCCGAGGTGCGAGATCTGGCCGATGAATCCGCGATCGGGACTGCCGAAGTGGATGTTGAGCTCCCGGCCGCGCGTCGGCGAATCCCCCTTTGCCATGTACTGCCGCAGGATCTCCAGGGGCGTGGCGCCCTGCACCAGCATGGATCCGAGGTTTCTGATCAGCGGCGAGAGCACGTCACCCTTCGAGCGGTCGAGCGCGTACGCGCTGCCGACGGCATCGGCCTCCTGGCCGAGCGAGCGGAACAGTCCGCCCACCACCTTGGTCTGCCGGTACAGGTTGACGAGCCGCTCCTCGAGCGAGCGGGTGAGGCGCATGAAGTAGTACAGCTCGAGCTTCTGCTCGCGCGTTAGCCCGGCGTCCGGCCCGGATTCTCCGCGCGCGCGCGCGGCCGGCTGCTTGCCGGGCCGGGAGCCCGCGCCGGCGCGTGTCGCCATCAGTACGCTGCGCGCAGCCTGTGCCTTGGCTCCGCCTTGCTCCGCAGCTCCGTGAAAAACCGCTTCACGTTGCGGTCGAGCCGGCTCTCGCCGGTCTGGTCCGTGGAGACTTCTACAAACGTGTAGTGCCCGCCTTCCTTCTCGACCTTGAGACGCAGGCTCCCGAGGTTGCCCACGTACGACCGCGCGCGGTGCGAGTTGACGGTGCGCTCCAGCGTGAGCCGCCCGAAGAAATCGTCGGCCGCGGCGAGGACGTCGTCTGACGAAAGCTGGCTACGATAGAAATGACGCATGGTGCTGTCTCAGTATCCGGGCTTGGTTGAAGGGCGCACCGTCTGCCTCCAGTCGGCGCGCTCGAGCCTCTGCGTGGAATCGCGGCGGAATTGGATCGCTATCGCCCACTCGCCGGAGATGACGTAATACATGCGCGCATAGTACGTGCCGATCTCCTTCCCCTTCGCGAGCCCGTCGTCGGTGTTGGCTCCGTCGGGACTCGTCGCGAAGATCCTGCCCTCGCCGTTCTCCACCGGCTGGTTCGTTTTCCGGTCGCGGACGACGACCTTGTAGATCGCCGGCTCGAGCGCCTCGGGCGGCATCGGATCAACGGTGATGCGGAAGGCGAAGCTGTCGGTCCAGTGCCGCACGTCGGTGTTCGGATTGGACGGCCCGCAGCCGAGCAGCCAAAAGCCAATAGCCAGCAGCCAATAGCTTTTTCTCACGCGTAGTACTCCAGTCCCAGGTGCGTTATCTGCTCTTCGCCCATCAGGTGCCGCAGCGTGTTCTTGAGCTTCGTCTGCTGAATGAACAGGTCGTGCTCGGGCTGCAGGCCCGCCGCGGCCATCGGGCTCTTGTAGTAGAACGACAGCCACTCCTGAATACCCTTCATGCCGGCGCGCCGCGCGAAGTCGGACAGCAGCGCCAGGTCGAGGACGAGCGGGGCGGCGAGGATGGAATCACGACAGAGAAAATTGATCTTGATCTGCATCGGGTAGTTCATCCACCCGAAGATATCTATGTTGTCCCACCCTTCCTTGTTGTCGCCGCGCGGCGGATAGTAGTTGATCCGCACGACGTGGCAGAAATCCTTGTACAGCTCCGGATACACCTCGGGCTGCAGAATCGTGTGGAGCACGCTCAGCTTCGACTCCTCCTTCGTCTTGAAGGAGGCCGGATCGTCGAGCACCTCGCCGTCACGGTTGCCGAGTATGTTCGTCGAATACCAGCCCGCGAGTCCGAGCATTCGCGCTTTCAGCGCCGGCGCGACGACGGTTTTCATCCAGGTCTGCCCGGTCTTGAAGTCCTTCCCCGACACCGGCACCCCTTTGTTCTGGGCCAGATCGATCAGCGCGAGTGTATCCACGCACAGGTTGGGCGCGCCGTTGGCGAACGGGACGCCCTCCATGATCGCGGCCCAGGCGTACAGCATCGACGGCGCGATCGCGTCGTCGCTGGCGTCCATCGCCCGCTCGAATGCCTCGATCGTCGCGTGCTGCGGCCCGGGCTTGATGAACGTTTCCGTCGAGGCGCACCACACGATCACCGCGCGGTCGAGCTCGTGCCGCGCAATGAAGTCCCGGATGTCCCCGCGGATCTGCTCGGCCAGGTCGCGCTTCGTCTTCCCCGTCTTGACGTTGGTTCCGGAGATCCGCGTGACGTAGCGCGTCTCGAACACCGCCGGCATCGGCCTGATGGTCGAGAGAAAATCCGCCACGGGGGCGAGGTCGCGCTCGTCCAGCACCCCTGCTTTCCTGGCCGCGGTCAGCGCGTCGTCGGGGATCGGATCCCACGCACCGAACACGAGATCCTCCAGATCCGCCAGCGGTACGAACTCCTTGATGAGGGGCGCGCGCCCATCGGTACGCTTCCCGAGACGTATCGTCGCCATTTGCGTGAGCGACCCGATCGGGCGGGAGTGCCCGCGGCGCACGCTCTCGACGCCCGCCATGAACGTCGTCGAGACCGCGCCGAGCCCTACGGTAAGAATGCCGAGCTTGCCGGTGGCCGGCTTGACGCCGCCCCGGATGTCGCCGGGTTTCGAATCAGGCACGCGTGACCCTGTCAGGAATGAGCGCGCCGCGTCGCCTGCGGGCCGGCGGACGCGGAGCTGTCAACTACTCGAATTCGCGGGATTTCTTCGCTCGTCGTGAGCGACCGCACGCACATGATCCGCTGGATCGCCGTGATCCATGCCGAGACGGCGAGGAGAATCACGATCGCCGCGAGCACCTTGCCACCGAGCGCAAGTCCGAACAGCGCCTGCGGCGCCGACAGCAGAACGAACCGCTCCGGACGCTGGAGAAACCCGACTTTGGCGTCGAGCCCGAGGGCTTCCGCCCGCGCGCGGGTGTACGAGATGACGAACGTGCCGATCATCCCGACGAGACACGTGACCATCAGCGGAACGCTGGAGAACTGCGGACTCGTGGCGTAGAACATCGTGAGTCCGGCCATCAGCGCGCCGTCACCGATCCTGTCCAGCGTCGAGTCGTAGAATGCGCCGAACACCGTGGCCCGGTTCGCCCTGCGAGCAACCCGTCCGTCGAGCACGTCGAACAGCGCGGTCAGGCTCAGCACCCAGCCGCCGAGCATGATGTGACCGAGCCCGAACGCGACAGCCGCGGCGACCGTAAATACGCCCCCAATGGTGGTCAAAGCGTTGGGACTGACGCCCATTCGCGCCAAAGCTCCAGCCACGGGATCGAGCAGGCGCAGGTAGCCTTCCTTGATCCCAGCCCACAGTGATTTCATGCCGCTCCGAACGTGAGATGATGGCCCGGCGACGGACGACCCGCTCGGACGCTCGAGCAAAAAGAACGGGTCGGCGCCCGTCTGGGGCCGACCCGTAAAGGTATCGGACGCTGAGAGTTGTAGCTAGGGAACTCGCCACTCGTACATGTTCTCCAGCACCACGTTGTCCTTGCGGTACGTCCGCGCGCCGTCCACCGTGCGGGCGCGCAGCGTCACAATCGTGCCGACGGAGAATCCCTGCAAGGGGACCCACTCCGAGCTGCTGGCGCCGACCTGCTTCACGAAGACATCCGTCGTCCCGCCGCCGCTGACGTACACGTTCACGGCCTGGCTCAGGTTGTTCGTGACCCGGAGCGCGACCTCGCTGCTCGTTGGAGCACCCGTCTCGATCTGTACCTGGCGCGGGCCGCACCCTGCGACCGTCACGGCGAAAACGACAGCGGTCAGTATCCTGAGCACTCTAGCCTCCCTGGTTTCGTGAACGACTGCGGTTCGTGCAAGAGCCGTGCGCGGCCTAGCGATACAGGAAATAAGCCCGCGCCCGGTCCCTGAAGGCGAATACGCTGGCCAGCTCCCGGTCTATCAGGACGTCCGGGTCCTCGCCGCGGATCAACGCCCTGCGGATCTCGGGATCGCCGAAGCGAAGGTCGAAGCCGAGCGTGTCAATACGGAGCGAGTCGAGCGACGTCTTGGCCAGCGCCCACAGCACGTTGGCGCCGATGCGCGAGGGCTGAACCTGATTCCGTTGCGTGATACGCATGCGGATCCCTGGAACCTGCTGCCCGCCGTACTTGCCGTCGGTCGGAGAGACGGGCGAAAACGTCTCCGCCTCGAACTTGACTCCCCGGATCGGACGCTGGGCCAGCAGATCGAGCACCTCCCGGACCTTCATCCACGGCGCGCCGAAGCGCTGGAACGGCGCGTCCGTTCCGCGGCCGACCGAAAGCCGCGACGACTCGAACGCGACCAGCGACGGATACAGCAGCGCGCTGTGGAGCGACACGATCGCGGGCGAGGGCTTCACCCAGGGCAGCCCCGTCCGGTCGAACCAGAGATCGCGGCTCCATCCCTTCATCGGAACCACGTGCAGGGCGGCGCCGATCGAGAGCGTCTGGTTGTAGTACAACGCCATCTCGCCCATGGTCAGCCCGTGGCGGAGCGGCATGGGGTGCAGCGCGTACGCCCGGGCGGGCCGGCCCGGCATCGCGGTGTCCGCGTTCGCCAGCGCCGAGTCGAGCATCGGCCCTTCGCTGTAGAAGCCGGTGAGCGGGTTGGGGCGGTCCAGCACGACGATGGGCTTGCCGTGCCGCGCGGCCGAGCGCATCGCGTACACCATCGCGCCGACGTACGTCCACGTGCGAGTGCCGACGTCCTGCAGGTCGAAGACGATGACGTCCAGCTGGCGCACGACGCTGTCCGGGGGCGCGGTCGTGGTGGCCCGATACAGGGAATAGATCCTGACTCCCGTCTTCGGGTCCACGTAATCCGGGAGGTCGGTGCGGTCCTCGGTGCCGCGGATCCCATGCTCCGGCGCGAAGATCGCCGCGAGCGTCACGCCGGCGGTGCGTGCCCTGGAATCGGTCGAGAGCAGATCCACGATGGACCGGCGGCGCTCGTCTATGGAGGTCTGATTGGCGATCACCCCGACTCGCTTGCCGCGGATCAGGCCGATGCTGTCCTGGAGCAGGACCGACAGCCCGGGGACGACCTTCGCCCGCGCGAGCTCGTAGGTCGGATCGAACTCCTTGTGGGTTACCGTGCACGCCGCGAGGAGTGGAAGCAGAAGGAGCAGACGGCCTGACTGGGGAACTGGCATCGGCAGTACGGGGTGAAAGGACGTGTCCTGATAATACCCTGAAAAGCAGCTGTTGGCTCTTGGCTGTTGGCTCTTGGTAAAAGCGCCCCCGGGCCGCAGCCCGCTGGCGTTGGCCAAAAGCCAATAGCCAATGGCCAACAGCTATTGGCTCTTGGCTGTTGGCTCTTGGTAAGGGCGTCGAGGGCCGCGGCCCGCGGGCCTTGGCCAAAAGCCAATAGCCAATAGCCAATAGCTTTGTTTAGATTGATAGGAAGCACAGGAGGCAACCAAATGTCCGTTTCATCGCAGCCGGAAATCGCGCTGATCATCACCCCGGTCGCCGCGGGTGAGGTCAAGCGCTTCATAGAAGCCGAAGGCGTGAGCCCTGAAGAGGGTGGTCTGCGCGTGTCCGTTCAGCCCGGCGGATGCAGCGGATTCAAGTACAGCCTGCTCATCGAAGACAAGCGCGCCGAGGACGACGTGGTGCTCGAGCAGGATGGCTTCAACGTCTTCGTGGACCCGTTCTCGGCCCAGTACCTCAGCGGGATCACGATCGATTACGTCTCGTCGATGCAGGGCTCGGGCTTCACGTTCAAGAATCCCAACGCGACCGGCGGCTGCGGTTGCGGCAGCTCCTTCTCGGCGTAACGACGCCGCGCGGACGGTGCACAGGTCGAGGGCGGTGAATTGAGCAGCGCATTCACCGCCCTCGACCTTTTTGTGCTCGTCGCTTACCTCGCCGGGACCACCTGGCTCGGCATCCACCTCGGCCGCGACCAGCGAGACGCGAAGGATTACTTCATCGCGGGCCAGAAAATTCCGTGGTGGGCCATCCTCTTTTCCGTCGTCGCGACCGAGACCAGCGCGCTGACCTTCATCAGCATTCCGGGCGTCGCCTACCTGGGCAACCTCGGATTCCTGCAGGTGGCGACCGGCTATCTGCTCGGCCGCATCGTCGTCGCCTACACGCTCCTGCCGCGGTATTACCAGGGCGAGCTGGTCACGGCGTACGCCCTCCTCGAACGCAGATTCGGCCTGAACACGCGCCGATTCGCGTCCGTCACTTTCATGGTGACCCGCGGGTTCGGCGATTCGGTGCGGATATTCGCGACCGCGATCCCGATCGCGATCATCATCGGCCCCGCTCTGCCGGCCGGTTACACGCGCCCCGTGTCGATTCTCGTGCTCGGCGTGCTGACGCTCATCTACACGTACCATGGCGGAATGCGCGCGGTCGTATGGACGGACGTGGTTCAGACCGTCGTGTACCTGCTCGGCGGCATCGCCGCTGTTTATCTCATCGGCCAGGGCGTGGACGGCGGCTGGGGCGCGATCGTCTCCCGGGCCGGCGCGGCGGACAAGCTGCGCGGAATTGACCTGTACACCGGCTTCGACCGGCCGCACACGATCTTCGCCGGGCTGATCGGCGGCGCGTTTCTCTCGATGGCTTCACACGGCGCAGACCAGTTGATCGTGCAGCGACTGTTGACCGCTTCTTCGCTGACCGACGCCCGGAAGGCGCTCATCGGCAGCGGCATCGCAGTAATAGCGCAGTTCGCGCTGTTCCTGATGATCGGGATCGGACTGTGGGCGTTCTTCGAGAACCGCGCGTTCACCGCGCCGGACGCGATCTTTCCCACATTCATCGTCGAGAACATGCCGCCGGGTATGACCGGTCTCGTGATCGCGGCGATTCTCGCTGCCTCGATGAGCACGCTGTCCGGCTCGATAAACTCGCTCGGCGCGGCGACCACGCACGACATCTATCTCCCGCTCACGAAGCGGAGCGCCGACCATCCCTCGACGCTGCGGGTCGGCAAGCTCTTCTCGCTGCTGTGGGGAATCGCGCTGCTCACCGGCTCGCTGCTGTATCGCGAGCAGGGCACGCCGGTCGTCATCGTGGCGCTTTCGATCGCGTCGTTCACGTACGGCGCCCTGCTGGGCGGATTCTTTCTCGGGATTCTCTGGCGCCGGGCCATCCAGCGTGACGCCATACTCGGGATGGCCACCGGCATACTCGTCATGACGTTCGTAGTGTTCGCGAAACAGCTCGGCCCCCTGCTTCCGGGCATCGGCGGTACACTGAAGTCGTTCTCTACCATCGCGTGGCCGTGGTACGTGCTGATAGGAACCACCGTCACGATAGCCACGGGCATACTGTCGTCGCTGACCCACGCCGAGCCGGCCGCGCGCGCGCAATGAGCGGACTGATCGCAGGAATCGACGGCGGCGGCTCCAAGACCCACGTCATCATCGCGCGCGCCGACGACGGCTCCGTCGTTGCAGAGGCGGAAGGCGCTGGGTCAGCGGTTGCTCCCGGCCACGCGTCCGAATCAGCGCGAGTGATCGCGAGCACGGTGGCCGCTGCCCTTGGCAGGGTCGAGGAAGCCGACCGAACGCTCTCGCTGGTGGTCGTCGGGGTCGCAGGTGTCGGCCGGAAAGACGAGCGCGACAACCTTGCTGCCGCGCTCGAGGATCTGGACGTCGCGGAAGAGGTCGTGGTCGAGACTGACGCTGAGATCGCGCTGGAAGACGCCTTCAATGGCGGCGCGGGAATCATCCTCATCGCCGGTACCGGCTCCATCGCGCACGGCCGGGGGCCCACCGGAATTCGCGCGCGCTGCGGCGGCTGGGGCCCGAAGCTGGGGGACGAAGGCAGCGGCGCCTGGATCGGCCGCCGCGCGCTCGGCATCGTCGCCGCCGCCCACGACGGACGGGAGGCGCCTACCGCGCTGACCGGCGCGATTCTGACGGCCGCGCAGCTGAACGAGCCCGAAGAGCTGATACCGTGGGCAGCGGCCGCCGACGCGAAGACGCTCGCGGCGCTCGCCCCGGTGGTGTTTTCTGCTGCGGCGACGGACCCGCGCGCGAAGGCGCTCGTGGACCTCGCCGCCGAAGAGCTCGTGCTGCACGTCCGCGCTTTGTCCCAGCGGCTGTTCGGCGACGAGCGCGCGGACATAGGGGTGGCGTTCGCGGGCGGGCTGATGAAGAAGGCGTCGCCGCTACGGAAACGCGTGGAACACCGGCTCAAGTCCGCGGTGCCGGGGGCGCACATTCGCGGCGAGCCGATCGTCGCCGCCCGTGGAGCCATCAAGCTCGCATTACGGGGCGCGGTTAGGACGTAACGGACGGGGCGCGGTGTGCGTTACCCGTTTCAGCGTGATGCGTTGGGTCGTGGAACGGAAGAACGCCTAACGGAACAACGGGTAACGCACACCGCGCCCCGTCTTTTTATGCCGCTGGCTTCGGCCAATCCGGACTCTCGTCCAGCTTCGCCTCCAGATCCATATCCCCTACCGTCTTCGGCACGTCTGCCGCCGACCACACGCCCTCCGACCGCGCGATCACGCACGTCCCGCTCAGGTCGCCGAGGATGTTCACGACCGTGCGCGACATGTCCAGGATCCGGTCGATTCCGAGCACGAGCGCGATCCCCTCGCCCGGAATGCCGAACATCGTCAGGATGCCGACCAGCAGCGGGATCGACCCGCCCGGCACACCGGCAGCTCCCACCGCGGTGATGACCGCCATGAACATGACCACTATCATCTGCGGCAACGACAGCGTGATACCGAACACTTCGGCCAGGAACAGCACCGTCACTCCCTCGAACAGCGACGTGCCGTTCATGCACATCGTGTTGCCGAGCGGCAGCACGAAGCCCGCGATGTGTCGCGGAATGCCGAGATTCTGCTCGGCCACGGCGAGGTTCGTGGGCAGCGTCGCGGCGCTGGAACTGGTGGAGAATGCAGTCACGATGGACGAGCGCACTCTGGAGTAGAACAGCACCGGGCTGAGTCCCGCGCCGAACTTCACTATCAGCGCGAGCGTGACCAGCGCATGTATCAGCAGCCCCACGATCACCACGGCCACGAAGCTTCCCAGCGGCACCAGGAGGGAGTAGCCGAATCGCGAGGTGACGCCGAAAATCAGCCCCGCCACGCCGTAGGGCGCGATTCGCATCGCGATCTCCACGATCTTGATGACCACGTCCTGCAGCGCCTGGAGCACGTCCATCATCGGCTTCGCGCGCGCGGCGGTGATCATGGTGAGCGCGGCGCCGAACATCAGGCCGAAGAAAATCACGCCCATCATGTCCATGTCCACAGCGGACTTGATCGGATTGCGCGTGACGAAGTTGACCAGCGTCTCAATCCCGAAGCTCCCGGTCTGCGCCGCCTCGACTTTGCTGGCCGCATCCCCGGCGTAGGTGGCCAGCAGCTCGGCGCGCACCGTCGAATCAACGCGGCTGCCCGGCCGCACGATGTTCACCAGCACGAGCCCTAGAGTGGCCGAAAGGATCGTCGTAATGAGAAAGTACGCCATCGTCTTGGCGCCGACCCGCCCGACGTGCCGGATGTCGCCCAGTCCCGCGACGCCGAGGGCGATGGACGCGAACACCAGCGGCATCACGATCATGAACAGCATCCGCAGGAAGATCTGCCCGATGGGACCAGCGAGATACTTGTTGATCCACTCGACCGTGGGATTGTCCGCGCCGAGCATCACATTGGCCGTGATTCCGAGCACGGCGCCGATCGCCAGGCCCACCAGAATCTTCGTGTGCAGCTTCATTCCCTTGCCGCCTGCCGCTACTGGCTCACTCATGCTCGCTACTCCCCTGCAGGTGCGGCGCCCGTTTTCTCACGCCGAAGGTTGGAATTCCGGTAGCCGTACGAGAAATAGAAGATGATTCCGACCGTCATCCAGATCCCGAAGCGCTCCCACGCCCGCACCGGCAGACCGGCCATCACGTAGATGCACGCGGCCGCCCCGGCGAGCGTCACCGCCCAGACGAACGGGACGCGGAAAGGTCGCGGCCTCGAGGGATCTATGCGCCGCAGCGCGAGCACCCCGATGCACACGATCGCGAAAGCGGACAGCGTGCCTATGTTGGTGAGGTCGTATATCTCGTTCTCGTCCGCGAACAGCGCTCCCAGCGCGACGATCGCGCCGGTCCAGAACGTGGTGATGTGCGGGATTCGCGTCTTCGGGTGGATCTTCGCCGCCCATTGCGGCAGCAGCCCGTCGCGGGCCATGGCGTAGAAGATTCGCGGCTGGCCGTACTGGAACACCAGCAGGACGGCGGTCAGCGACACTATCGCTCCGAACGCGACGATCCAGCTCGCGGTCTCCAATCCCGCCACCTGCAGCGCGCGCGTCAAGGGATCGGCCGCGCGCAGCTGGTCGTACGGCACGAGCCCGGTCGCGACGATTCCGACGATGACGTAGATGACCGTGCAGATCGCGAGTCCCCCCAGGATTCCGCGCGGCATGTTGCGCTGGGGGTTCTTGGTCTCCTCCGCCGCCGTGGAGATGGCGTCGAACCCGATGTACGCGAAGAAGACGATAGCCGCGCCCTGATGAATCCCGCGCCAGCCGTTGGGCGCGAACGGCACGTAGTTGTCGGGATTGATGTGGATCGCCCCGACCACGACGAAGAAGCCGAGCACCAGCAGCTTCACGACGACCATGATGTTGTTGGCGCGCGCGCTCTCGCGCACCCCGCGCAGCAACAGCCAGGTGATCGCGGCGACGATGGCGAACGCCGGGACGTTCACTAGGATCGGCACGCCCATTATCCGCGGCGCGGTCTCGATCAGGCCGTGCACGGCGGGATCCGAGCTTAGCATCGCGCTCCGGTACCCGTGCGTGGCCCAGTCGGGAAACGAGATCCCGAACGCCGACAGCAGAGACGTGAAGTATCCGCCCCACGCCACGGCAACCGCGATGTTGCCGATCGCGTACTCGAGCATGAGGTCCCACCCGATAATCCACGCCACGAACTCGCCCAGCGTCGCGTAGGAATAGGAGTACGCGCTGCCGGCCTGGGGGATCATGGACGCGAGCTCGGCGTAGCACAGCGCCGCGAGCGCGCACACGCCACCCAGCAGTATGAACGAGAAGACGAGCGCCGGACCCGCGCCGTACCGCACGACCACGCCGCTCGGCAGGATCTCGCCCGCGGCGGCGGTGCCGATGGACGAGAAGATTCCGGCGCCGATCACGGCGCCGATGGCCAGCATCACCAGGTCTCCGGCGCCGAGCGCCCGCTTCATGGCGTTCGGGTGATCCCTGTCCTCGAGGATTTCGAGGATCGGCTTGCGCGCTAAAAGCTGGCTCAGCATGCGGTCAGCAGGTTGGCGTGAAAACCGGGGAGCGTCAGGCCGCGGACTGGATCCGCATCGCGTAGAACGAGCGCCAGACGAAAACCACGGCGACCAGGAAGAAGACACCGGCCAGCGAAGTAGTCCAGAGCGCGCCCTGCTGCGCCGTCAGCGACACCGCCAGCTCGACCGCCAGCAGCCCGAACAGCGTGGTGAACTTGATTACGGGATTGAGCGCGACCGACGACGTGTCCTTGAACGGGTCGCCGACCGTATCGCCCACGACCGTCGCCGCGTGCAGCGGCGTTCCTTTCTGCTTGAGCTCGACTTCCACGATCTTCTTGGCGTTGTCCCAGGCCCCGCCGGCGTTGGCCATGAAGATCGCCTGGAACAGCCCGAAGATCGCGATCGAGACGAGATAGCCAATGAAGAAGAAGGGCTCGATGAACGCAAAGGCCAGCGTCGAGAAGAACACCGCCAGGAAGATGTTGAACATCCCCTTCTGCGCGTACAGGGTGCATATCTCGACGACCTTCTTGCTGTCGGCAACCGAAGCGCGCGTGCTGGTCTCGAGGTCGATGTTGGCCTTGATGAACTCCACCGCGCGGTACGCGCCGGTAGTCACGGCCTGCGTCGAGGCGCCGGTGAACCAGTAGATCATCGCTCCGCCGGTCACGAGCCCGAGCAGGAACGGCGCGTGGAGGATCGAGAGCCGCTGCAGGTACTCCGGCTGCAGCCCGTGCGTGAGCGCGATGATGATCGAGAATATCATCGTCGTAGCGCCGACCACGGCCGTGCCGATGAGAACGGGCTTGGCACTGGCCTTGAAAGTGTTCCCGGCGCCGTCGTTCTCCTCCAGCAGATCTTTCGCGTGCGCGAAGCGCGGGGCGAAGCCGTATTCAGCCTGAATGCTCTGCTCGATACCCGGGATCTGCTCGATGGTCGAGAGCTCGAACACGGACTGCGCGTTGTCCGTGACCGGCCCGTATGAATCCACGGCGATAGTCACCGGCCCCATTCCGAGGAAGCCGAACGCCACCAGTCCGAACGCGAACACCGCCGGAGCGATCATCAGGGCGTCGAAGCCCTGTGAGCTGACGCCGTAGGCGATCGCCATGAGGGCCATGATGGCCATCCCCAGCCAGTACGCGCTGAAGTTCCCGGCGACCAGCCCGGACAGGATGTTGAGCGACGCGCCGCCTTCCCGCGACGAAGTAACCACCTCGCGCGTATGCGCCGAGTTCATGGAAGTAAAGATCTTGACCAGCTCGGGGATGATGGCGCCGGCGAGCGTGCCGCAGGTGATCACCGCCGAAAGCTTCCACCAGAGCGTCCCGTCGCCGAGGTCGGGGATGAGCAGGTAGGACACGAGGAACGTCAGCCCCACCGATACGAACGACGTCAGCCACACCAGCGTAGTGAGCGGAGCCTCGAAGTTCATCCGCTCCACCTTCGCGTACCGGGCGCGCGCGAACGTCTCGTTGATCAGGTACGACGCGCCGCTCGCGATGATCATCACCACCCGCATCACGAAGATCCACACCAGCAGCTGCACCTGCACGGCCGGACTCGTTACCGCCAGCAGAATGAACGAGATGAGCGCGACACCCGTCACGCCATACGTCTCGAATCCGTCGGCGCTGGGCCCGACCGAGTCGCCGGCGTTGTCGCCCGTGCAGTCGGCGATGACGCCCGGATTGCGCGCGTCGTCTTCCTTGATGTTGAAGACGATCTTCATGAGGTCGGCGCCGATGTCCGCGATCTTCGTGAAGATTCCGCCCGCGATGCGGAGGGCGGCGGCGCCGAGCGACTCGCCGATCGCGAAGCCGATGAAGCAGGGTCCGGCGTACTCGCCGGGGACGAACAGCAGAATGAACAGCATCAGCAGCAGCTCGACGCTGATGAGCAGCATCCCGATGCTCATGCCGGCGCGCAGCGGGATGGAGTACACCGGATACGCCCCGCCGCGGAGGCTCGCGAACGCCGTCCGTGAGTTCGCGAACGTGTTCACGCGGATGCCGAACCAGGCGACGCCGTAGCTGCCGCCGATCCCGACGAGGCTGAAGAGGAGAATGATTCCGACCCGCGTCGCCTCGAAGTCGAGCAGCACTCCGAAGTACAGCAGAATCACGAGTCCGATGAAGACCTCGAGAATCAGCAGGAACTTGCCCTGCTGGATCAGGTAGGTCTTGCAGGTCTCGTAGATCAGCTCCGAGATCTCGAGCATCGAGCCGTGCACGGGAAGCCGCTGCAGCTGCCGGTAGATCACCAGGCCGAACAGCAGACCGAGGACGCAGACGCCCATTCCCCAGAGAAGAAGCGTCGTTCCCTCGACGCCCATGAAGACCGCTCCCGAGAGATCGGGAACGATCAGGTTGGCTTCGCCGCCCGCCTGCTGCTGCTGCACGTCAGAGCTCCTTTTGTAGTGTGCACCTGCCGCCCGGAGGTTCGGGCGTCAGGCCTTGTCCAGTGCGCGCCAGAAAAAGTAAACGGGGATACCGAGCGCCACGAGCACCAGCCCGGAGAGCGCCTGCGCCCGCGTCTTGTCCGCGATGAGCAGGACCACGCAGATCGCGCTGGCCAGAATCACGTAGATCGCCGGCAGAACCGGATACCCGATCGCGCGATACGGCCTCGGTACGTCCGGCTTCGTGCGCCGGAGGATGAACAGCCCGATCGTGGTGAGCACATAGAACAGCAGCGCCGCGAAGATCACGTAGTCGAGCAGCTGCGAGTACGTGCCGGTGAGGCAGAGCGCGCTGGTCCAGATCGCCTGCACGAGCAGCGCCATCGACGGGACGTGGTTCTTGTTGAGCACGCCGGCAGAGCGGAAGAACAGCCGGTCGCGCGCCATCGCGTAATACACGCGCGCGCCCGCGAGAATCAGCCCGTTGTTGCAGCCGAAGGTGGAGATCAGAATGGCCACGGCCATGATGGTGACGCCGACCGAGCCGAAGATGACCTCAGCCGCCGCGGTCCCCACGCGGTCCTGGGTCGCGTACTGGATTCCGCGCTCGAGCACCGTCGCGCCGTCCTTGACGCCCTCCAGCGGGAGCACGTTCAGATAGGAGAAGTTGGCGGCCACGTACAGCAGGGTCACCAGCCCCGTGCCCATGAGCAGCGCGCGCGGCAGGTTGCGCGAGGGGTCCTTCACCTCCGCGGCCGCGAAAGTGACGTTGTTCCACGCGTCGCTGGAGAAAAGCGAGCCCACCATCGCCGTGCCAAAAGTGATCGCGAAGGCGGACGTCATGTCCACGTTCCCCATGAACGCGCCGGGCGAGAAGTTGGCCGCCAGCGCCTGCGAGTTGCGCCCTACCGTCAGCCCGAGCAGGATCAGCATCGCCAGCGCGCCGGTCTTGATGACCGTCAGCGTGGTCTGCACCATCTTGCCTTCGCGCACGCCCCGCAGGTTGATCCACGTCAGGACCCAGATCGTGATGAGCGCCACCAGTCGCTGCGGCGACAGGCCCAGCTCCACCGGTCCGCCGGGGGTGGTGAAGTTGAGCTGCGGGAACCAGCCGTACCGCTCGGGCGTGATGTCCGGCCACAGCACCCCGAGGAAGCGGCCGAACGCGACCGCGACGGCGGCGATGGTGCCCGTCTGAATCACCACGAACAACGTCCAGCCGTACAGGAAGCCCATGAGCGAGCCCATGGACTCCCGGAGGAAGACGTACTGGCCGCCGGCTCTGGGATACATCGCCGCCAGCTCGCCGAAAGCGAGCGCGCCGAGCATGGTGAGGATGCCGGTGACCACCCACGCCATGATCAGCCAGAACGGCGATCCGACGGTGCGGCTGATGTCCGCCGCGACGATGAAGATTCCGGAGCCGATCATCGAGCCCGCCACGAGCATCGTGGCGTCGGTCAGGCTCATGGCTTTTATGAACTGGCCCGGGCCGGCGGAATCCTCGGATTCCGCGGCCTCCGCGGTGCGCGCTGAGTCTGGGTTCATGGCGCGCGAATGTACGGCGGCGACAGGAGGACCGCCAGCGTAAAGTCGGACCGATAAACGATTAGCTGACAGCATCCAGCGTCGAGCTGAGAGCTGCGAGTCAGAGGCCACTTAGAACGGCCAAGCCGGTAGCTGAGAGCAGTAAGCTGTTAGCTACGAGCGGGGACGGAATGCCGATGGCGCAGTTTTCCCGGTCACGCGCCGCTTCGCGCCTGCTGCAGAATGCGGGCATGAGTGACTTCCGCAAACTGAAAGTGTGGCAGAAGGCCCACGCGATGGCATTGCACGCGCACACCACTGCACGTCGCATCCGGGGGCAGGAGCTCGTGGCGCTGCGCAGTCAGATCGTTCGCTCGGCGATGTCGGTTCCTGCCAACATTGTCGAAGGCCGCAACCAACGGGGCGATCCGGCGTTCGCGCGATACCTGCGCATTTCGATAGGGTCGGCGGCCGAGCTCGAGTATCACCTGATCACTGCCCGCGACGTGGGCGCGATATCCCCGAGCGACTACCTCTCGCTGTATACCGAGATATCAGAGGTGAGAATGATGCTCCACGGGCTCGTTCGGAATCTCGAAAGATCCGGCAAACAAACCGCCCATAGCCGGTAGCTTCCCGCTGACAGCTACCCGCTTGGCAGTTCTAAGTGGCCTCTGACTCTTAGCTTCCGAGCTGAACGCAGGAAGCTCTCAGCTGTCAGTCGATAAGCCCCGTCTAGAAGACGAACTGGATATCGATGGTATCCCTCACCGGCACCCCGGCGGCCGTCACCCCCGGCCGGAACTTGAGCGCCATCAGCACCTCGCGCAGCCGCCGGTTGTACGATCCGTCCCTCGACGGATTGAAGCTCAGCAGCTTCGCGTTACCGCGCTCATCCACGTCGAACCACGCGATGAGGTGATACGGCTTGATACGCGGCGGGGCGGGCAGTGGCGGCAGGAATACCTGGGTGGGCGTGGGCGGGTGGTTGAGTCCGTCGCCGCCGCCGGTGCCCGGACCTACACCCGATCCCCGACCGGTCCCGGTGCCGCTCCCCGTGCCGCCGCCGGTGCCCGGCCCGGCTCCGCCCGTGCCCGCGGTTCCTTCACCCGAGGTCGCCGTGCCGGAAGCGGGCACGGTCGTCGCGGGCTGCGTCGCGGCAGCCGTGACCGCAGGCGGAGCCGGCTTGGTAATGGGAGGCGCCGGAACGAGCGCCGGCGCGGGAGTCGGCGGAGCCGCCGCGGGTCGCGTCTGAATGAAGCGCAATCTCTCCGCGTCCGAGCCGGATCCGGATCGGCCGCCCCCGCCCCCCGCCGGCCCGGGTCCGCCTCCGAGCTCGGCTGGCGCGGCTGTGAATCCGTGCGAGAACGGCGAGGTGATCAGCAACAGCACGATCGTCGCGTGCACGAACGCGGACAGAATGAATCCGCCCGGCCCCTCACGCTTGCGCGGCGGAGGGCCCGCGATGGCTGGAGAGGATTTGCGCGGTCTGCTCATCTCAAATGATACGGCGGGCGAACCCAAAGGGTTCGCCCGCCGTCACAGGTCGTGCAACTCCGGGGCCTACTGCGCCGCGGGCGCAGCTTCCTTCGGCGTAACGCCGATGACCTTGACACCGGCGCCGCGGGACACGTCCATCGCCCAGATCACGTCCGCGTACTTCACCGTCGGATGTCCCTTCACGAAGATGATCTTGTCCGGACGCGGATCGTAGATCTTCTTGAGCTCCGAGTGGAGCGCCGCCTTCGAGACGGGGTTCTTGTTGATCTGGAACTGTCCGTTCGGCAGAACTTCGAGCACGATCTGCGCGGGCGGCGGACCCGAAGTCGGTGGCGGGTTGGGATCCGGCAGCTGCAGGTCGATCGCCTTCCGCGACAACGGGATCACCAGCATGAAGATGATCAGGAGCACGAGCAGGATGTCGATCATCGGCACCACGTTCGGCTCGTTGGACAGCGTGTTTTCCGAGGTGGAGCTCACGTTCATGCCCATCAGGGTGCCCCTCCGGGCGGTATCGCCGGCTTGTTCTGCAGGAGATTGTCGCTGGCCACGAGGGACTGGGTGCCGGGCGTCTGCTCGGTGATCATCCCCGCCACGCGCACCTTGTTCTTCGCCGCGATGTCGAGCGCGTCGAGAATCTTCGAGTACTCCAGGTCGCGGTGCGCCTTCACGTACAGCAGGAAATCCTCTTCCCGCGCTCCGAAAATGTCGTTCAGCCTCTGCCCCAGCTCCGCGTTCGGAATCGGCGCCCGGTTGAGGTAGTACTGACCGTTGGCGTCGATGCCGAGCACCTGGTCGGTGTCCTCTTCAGGATGGGGCTTGAGGTTCTGCCCCTGCGGCGGCACCGCCTGAAAGCCGGCGCTCACCGCGGGAATCACGAGCATGAAGATGATCAGCAGCACGAGCATGATGTCGATCATCGGCACCACGTTCGGCTCCGCCTTTACGGATCCGCCTCCCCCTACGGACATTCCCATCGCCGTATCTCCTGGATGAGGTGAGGTTAGCCGGAGATCGGGTCCGTGCCGGCGGACGCGGCCGTGTTGAACTCACGCGTGAAGCGCGACCGGCCGTACTCGCCGCTGACGCCACGGATGAGATAGTCGATGAATTCCTTGGAGGTGTACGTCATCTCCGCGGCCAGGTTCTCGATCTTGACCTGGAAGTAATTGAAGCCCCACACCGCCGGAATGGCGACGAGCAAGCCGAGCGCGGTCGTCAGAAGCGCCTCGGAGACACCGGCCGAGATGGCGCCGATGCCGCCGGAGCCGGAGACCGCCATGCCCTGGAACGCGTTGACGATACCCATCGTCGTGCCGAGCAGTCCGACGAACGGAGCCGTCGCGCCGACGGTCGCGAGCACGCCATTGCCGCGCTTCATGTCGGTGAGCGTCATCAGCATCTCGCGCTCGACCGCGCGCTCAGCCGAATTGATGTCGTTGACCGAGACCGAGCCGTCCTGGATGAGCGGCTTCACCTCCGAGAGCGCGCCGCCGAGAACGCGGGCGACGTGCGACTTCTTGTACCGCTCGGAGAGGTTGATGGCCTCGCTGATGTTGTCCTCCTCGAGGAACTGGGAGAACTCAGGGGCGAACTTGCGCGTCTCGGCCTGGGCCTTCCGCAGATCCCACCACTTCTTCACGAACACGGACATCGACCAAATCGACATGCCAAGGAGGACGAATACGATGCCCTTGGCGAACCACATCATCGAGTGCCACATCTCCAGCAGCGAGATCTGCATAACGCGGTGCTCTCCGGTTTTGGTTGAGAGTTGAGCTGTTTAGTTCTGGATGTTGAACACGAACGCCTGCTGCACCAGCTGCCGGACCTTACGGCCGCCGACTTCCGCCGGATAGAACCGCATCCGCGGGAGGTGCGACCTGACCGCCGCGGAGAACAGCTCGTTGGTGGTCTTCAGCACCTTGAAGCTGCCCGGCTCCACGCGGCCGAGCGTATCCACGACGAACTGCGCGCCGACTTCCCCACCCACGCCGCTCGAGCGCAGCGCCTCCGGGAACGCGACCTGCTGCGTGCTGGCGATCGGCTCCACCTGTTTTTCCACCTGGAACGAGAAGTAGGTCTGGTTGCTATTGAGGTCGATCGGCTTCCCGCCGACGACTCCCGTAGCCGTACCACCAGCAACTCCCTTGCCGCTGAAGTCTTCTTCGTTCGTTACCCGCCTCGTCAGATCGATCTTCGGGATCTCGATCGGGATCTCGACGGGAGCGCGGAGGACCTGGAAGCCCTTGGGCGGCGGCACGACCGCGATTTTCTCGGGCGGCGGCGGCTCTTCCTTCTTGACCTCGACTTCCTTGGCCTTGGGCGTCTCGATGAACTTGATGTTCTCCTGGCGATCCTTCTCCGCCTCGAGTCCGGCGGATGCCGTGGCGTACACGGCCGCGACCGCGACGAGGGAGTGGATGACGACGCTCATGAGCGTGCCGCCGGCGGCCCTCTTCCTGTGCGGCTGCGATTCGATCAGTCGGTTGAACATTTCTTCGGATGTCCTCTCGCGGAAAGCGATTGATGAGACGGGCGTGCCCGTCTCGCTTTGAGCGGCTCGAACTGCATTTGAACGTACCCCGTCCGGTCCGTGATGGAATCCGGCGCGGATTAAGGTTCGATGAAGCTTTTGGGCGCTGCCGCGGGCGCGAGCGGGAGCGTCACCGTGAACAGACTGCCCTTGCCGAGCCGGGAGGTGACGGTCAGGGTGCCGCCGTGCGCCTGCGCGATCCACTGACTGATCGCGAGCCCGAGTCCCGACCCGCCGCCGCCCTCTCCGTCGCGGCCGCGCGCCATGTTGCGAGAGCGCACCCTGTCGGCGCGCCAGAAACGGTCGAAAACGTAGGGCAGGTCGACGGCCGAGATGCCGATTCCGGTGTCGCGCACGACGAACGCGACGTGGTCGGGGTGGCGTCCGAGCCCGATGTCCACACGGCCGCCGGCGGGCGTGTACTTGATCGCGTTCGTCACGAGGTTGAGGAACAGCTGCCTCAGACGCGGCGCGTCACCCATCACCACGGCCTCCGCGTTGAAGGGCATGTTCACCTCGACCTCCGCCGACTCGCCAAGGATGAGCGCGGTCTCGTACACGTCGCGCACCAGCGGCCCCAGCGATACGGGCTCCAGGTGGAGGTCGAACCGCCCCTCGTCGGCCCGGGCCAGCGTGAGCAGCGTCTCCACCAGGTCGGCCATGCGCGCCGTCTCGTGCAGCGCCTCCTCCAGCGCGACCATTCGCTCGGCTTTCGACGATTTCTCGCTCATGGCGCGCTCGACGTCGGCGCGCAACACGGCCAGCGGGGTCTTGAGCTCGTGGCTCGCGTCGGCCGTGAAGCGCCGCAGCCCGAGAAACGATTGCTCCAGCCGGTCGATCATCGCGTTGAGCGTAGTGACGAGGTCCGACAGCTCCGCGCGGCTGTCGTCCACGGGCAGACGCCGGTGCAGGCTGCGCCCGTCGGTGATCGCCGCGACCTCGTCGCTGATCCGCTTGAGCTGCTCGAAGGGCTTGCCGAGCACCGCCCAGACGGCCGTCAGCGCGGCCGCGAGCATCAGCGGGAAAAGAAAGAAGACCGTGATGACGTATTCGCGCGGCGTGTTCACCGCCCCGCCGGCGTGGACGCCGGCGACTACGCGCTTGAGCACTATCCCCGGCCCCTCCACCGACCGCGACACGAGCAGAATCCCGCCGTCAATGTCCAGCAGGGCCGCCGGCCCGTCGTCGGGAATCTCGGCGAGCGCGTTCGCGATGGCGGCGCGGTCCTCGAAGTCAAGCCGCCTGAGCGCCTCCGACATGTACACGACCGAGCTGTCGCGATCCACTACCATCATGTAGTCGGGGATCGCGTCCAGGATGCGCCAGAGCCGCGGCGACAGGACGCGCGGCGACAGCTTCCCGCCGGGGCCGAGCAGGGGTTCCTCGGTGAGAGTGTCGCCGGCTTCGGCGCCCGCCTGGATCACCCGCGCCGCGAGCGTCGCCTGCGCCGCCGCGTAACTGCTGAGATCGCGGTACACGTACGCCCGTCGCGAGAGCCAGAGCGATATGGACAACGCGCCGAGCGCGACCGTGAGCGTGGCCGCGAAGAGGAGCGTTAGGCGAAGCCGCGTGGACATTACCGCGGCGAGCGCTAGCGGCTAACGGCGAACATCAGCGCTCGGCTGGCTCGCGAATCGCGTAGCCGACGCCGCGAACCGTCGAGATCAGCTTCTGCGGACGGCCCGCATCGATCTTCTTGCGCAGGTGATTGATGACGACGTCCACGATGTTGGTGCCGGGGTCGAAGTGATAGCCCCAGGCATACTCGGTGATGAGAGTCCGGCTCATCACGCGCCCGGGGTGACGCATGAGATACTCGAGCACCGTGTACTCCTTGGGCGTCAGCTCGATGGGCACGCCGCCGCGCTGCACCTGGCGGGTGGCGCGATCCAGCACGAGATCGCCGACGCGCAGCTCGGGCAGGGCGAGCGCCGCGGGCCTCCGCGCCAGCGCCTCCACGCGCGCGAGCAGCTCCTCGAGCGCGAACGGCTTCGTCACGTAGTCATCGGCGCCAGCGCGCAGCGCATCCACCTTCGCGTCCACGGCGTCCTGCGCCGTGAGGACCAGCACGGGCTTCTCGAACCCCCGGCCGCGCAGGTTACGCAGCACTTCCATGCCGGATTTTCCCGGAAGGCGCATGTCCAGCACCACCAGATCGTACGAACCGGCCTCGGCGAGATCCTGCCCTTCGTCGCCTGACGCGACCAGATCCACCTGCCAACGCTGCTCCTCGAGCCCGCGCTTCACGAAAGTGCCGACAGTCGGATCGTCTTCTATTACGAGGATCCTCATCCGCCCTGCTGGTCACGGGGCCGCACGAAGCCGTACTCGCGGATCTTGCGGTACAGAGTCTTGGACGATATTCCCAGTTTCGCCGCGGCATTCCCCTGGTGCCAGTTGGTCTCCGCGAGCACCGCCTGGATATGCTGCCGCTCCAGCTCCGCGAGCGGCATGCTCGTGGGCGTGCTTCTGGAAACGACGCCGGGCAGCGGCAGGTCCCGCTTACCAATCACGTCGCCGGTACGGAGCATCGCCACGCGCTCAACCACGTTCTTGAGCTCGATGACGTTACCCGGCCAGCTGTACTGCGAGAGCGCGGCAATTGCCTCCGCGTCGAAGACCGCGGCCCTGGAGCCGGACAGGCGCTCCAGGAAGTAGTTCGCGAGGAGAACGACGTCGCCGGCCCGCTCGCGCAGTGGAGGCAGGTGAATCACGTAGGCAGACAGCTCGCCAAGGAGCGCGGGCGAAAACTTGCCCTCCGAGACGGCGACCGGCAGGTCTCGCGCGCTGGTCGCGATCACCCTGGCATTGGCGCGAATCTGGTCGTCGCCGCCCGCGCGCACGAACCGGCCGGAGAGCAGCGTTTGCAGCAGCTTTTCCTGCAAAGCCGCCGCGAGGGCATGGACGTTCGTCAGGATGACCGTGCCCATGCCGGCGGTCTCCAGCGCGCCCGGCCGCGCCCTATTTACTCCCGGGTGGGAGCCGGCTTCGTGCCCGAAGAGGGCGCTATCCACATCGTATTCACTCGGCCCGTCCGCGTCCACGACCACGCACTGCCCTGCTCCGCCGGCGGAATGGATCGCCCGCGCGAACACGTCCTTGCCCGTGCCGCGCTCTCCGGTGATCAGCACTGGCAAATGGCTCTCCCCGATTTCCGGGATCCTCTCCAGGACCGCGAGGATGCGTGGGTCGCGACTGATGATCGGCTCGTCATCCACAACCTTGTCCAGCTCGGTCTGCAGTCTGGCGTTCTCCGCGGCGAGATCTCTCTTCTCCCCCGCCTTCTGCACGACGACCTCGATCTCCTCCATCCGGTACGGCTTGGTCACGTAATCGTAGGCGCCGAGCTTGACTGCCGTGATCGCGGTATCGACGGTTCCTTCTCCGGTCATGATCACGACCTCCGGCGGATCCGGCTCGTTGCGTATCTGCCGGAGCACCTCCAGCCCGTCCAGCCCCGGCATGTTGATGTCAACCAGGGCCACGTCGAACACCTGCTGGCGGATGCGGTCGAGTGCCTGAGTCCCGTCGGGCACGGCCACGGTCGTGTGGCCCTTGCCGCCGAGGTAGCGCTCAAGGAGCGCCCGCAGACTCTCCTCATCCTCCGCTATGAGAACGTTTCGTTTCGAGATAGCAGCCTCCAGTTCTAGTGAAGGAACGGTACGTGGTGGACCGCATTCGGAAAAGATGACCGAACTGGACAAATAGTCGTGTCATCGTGGCAGTCAGTTGGCCAAAAGGCTTCGTGGCCTTTGTCAAATCGGCAAGTCGTTGCTGGTACAGCGGTTGCCCCCCTTCGCGGCAGCTTTCGAAATGGTGGCTCCGGCTCGGTGCCGGGCCAGACTGACTCTGAATCACCAACAACGGGAGGCGAAACGATGCTATACGGACCGACCTTGGCTGCCCCGTTCGGGCTCCGGAGGGAGATCGACAAGCTGTTTGACGAGGCCTTCGCGGGCGGCGGCCGGAGAATGAGCTGGGCGCCGATGGTAGACATCCAGGAGGACGAGAAGGAGATCGCCATTGTGGCCGAGCTGCCTGGTCTCAAGCCCGAGCAGGTCGAGGTTACGTGCGAGAACGGGGTGCTCAACATTCGCGGTGAAAAGTCGGAAGAGCGGAAGGAGGACGACCAGAACCGCCGCTACCACCTTGTCGAGCGGACGTACGGCAGCTTCAGCCGTTCGTTTCAGCTGCCACAGGGGCTGGACGAGTCCAAGATCGAGGCAGGATTCGAGAACGGCATTCTGACCGTGCGCGTGCCAAAGGCCGCGCTGCCGCAGCCGAAGAAGATCCAGATCAACGCCGGCTCCAGCACGCAGGGGCGCGTCGAGTCCGGCAACAGCGACAAGAGCAAGAACTGAGTCGGGCGCGGTCCCGGCAATGAAAAAAGGCGAGCTCAGGCTCGCCTTTTTTTCGCAATTTGATCCGCGGTTCAGTTCACTTCAGTCCACGCGCGGTGAACGATACGGCGGGGGTTGGCGGAGCCCGCGATCGCCTTCTCCACGGCACAGCCGGAGTAGATGATGGTGGCGTCGCCGAGCACTGTGTTCTGGTCGAGCATTACGTTGGCCGCCATCACGCCGCCATTGAGCTTGCCACCCGTACCGGTAGTCTTGATGCGGCCGCGCACGATCACCGGGCCGTAAAACTCGAAGCCGCCGGAGATCTCCAGGTCGCCGTCCACGAGCAGGATGCCCTGGCCCTTCGCGCCGGACAACTTGAGCGTGCTCGCCGAGCCCTTGTGGTAAATGATGGGGAAGTAGTTCTCGCACGGGTTAGCCGGCGACGTGTGTACCGGCGCGCCCCAGTTCGTGAGGGAGCTCTTGTCACACACTCCGTTGGTCACGACCGGATTGATCGAGCTGAAAGTAGTCGTGCCGGTGATGACCTTGTTCGCCGCGGCGGTGAGCGTCTCCCAATCCTCATCACCGAAAGTGAAGTAGTTGGTCGTGTCGCCGGCGGACGGGTCCTGCAGGATTTTGGGGTCTCCCGTGACGACGTGACCGGTGCCCGAATACGTGATTTGCGTCGAATCGGCGATGGCTATGCCGGCAAGCGTGTCGTTGGCCGCCGGGCAGTCGGACCAGCCGGACGGATTCGTGTTCGTCCCGGTGATGACCGACGAGCCGCCGATCTGCGTAGCGCCGCGCACGGTCAGGGCGCCAAGGAACTTGAAGTCGGGCGAAGAAAGGCGGACGCTCAGCAGCGTCTTCTTCCGGGAGCGCGCCAGCCGACCCGATCCCGCGGTCGCGGTCGAGAGCAGCGAGTAGGCCCTGCCGGTGAGCTTGGTGACGACGACGGTGTCCACCCAGTCGGTGCCGGAATACGCGAAGGTCCGCGTTCCGCCAGTCGCCATGGAGTACATCGTCGGCGCGTCCCAGTTGGCGAGCGTCGTGTTCAGGCCGAGCTCCGCGGCCCGGAACGCCTTTTCTTGAACCAGGGATCCACCGCTGATCTGGCTTTCCTGCGACGACACGAAGAACACGCCCGCTATCAGGGCGCCTATGACTACGATGCCGCCCAACGCGGCGACGATGGCGATTCCCTTCCGTCCGGTCTTCATCAGAACACCTCCATCCATGCCCGCTCCACGATTCGCTTCGGCGGAATGGCCGTCTGCAGCGCCTTGTTGACCGCGCAGCTCGAATAGGTGATCAGCGCGGTACCCAGCACGCTGTTCGTGCCCCCGAAGACGTTTGCCGCGGCGAGCGCGCCGCTGACGGAGTTCGTCCCCGAGGTCGTAACCGTCCCTCTTACGACGATTGGACCGGTGAAAGAGAAACCACCCGCGAGCTCCAGGTTGCCCTCGACGAAGAGGATCCCCTGTCCGATGCCGGAGCTGAGCTTGAGGCTCGAGGTAGACCCCTTGGCGTGGATGATCGGGAAGTAGTCGCCGCACGGTCCACCCGCGGGATCGCCCCAGTTCTGCTTGGAAGTCTCGTCACAGGTGCCATCGGCGTTGAGCCGCGGTCCGATGGAGCTGACGGCTTCGCCGGCCTCGTAAACCTTGCTCGCGTACCTGGTGATGCTGGACCAGTCCTCGTCGCCATACTCGAAGTACGTCGCTGTGTCCGTCGCGAGGCTGGAGTTGAGGAGCGAGGCTGGCGATCCCTTGAGACAGCTATTGTTGGGACAGCCGACGAGGTTGAGCGTTCCCCCTCCCGCCGCCAGCGCCGCAACTGTGTCGGCCGCCTGCGGGCACGACGTCCAGCCCGCCGGATTCATGTCGAAACCGGTCACGAGCGAGCTCCCGCCAGCCTTGGAATTCCCCCCGATCGTCAGCGCCGCCGGGAGCTCGATCTTCGGAGCGCTGAGCCGGACGAGCAGCGCATTCCTTCGCCGCGCCTGTCCCTGAATTCCGCCGTACGCCGTCCCGGTGGAAAGAATCATGTACGACGTGGCGTTGAGGCGGGTGATCGTCACCGAATCGCGCCAGCCGTGCGCGCTCGAATCGTACACTATCCCCTTCGTGCCGCCCACGGCGAGGGCCGTCATCTCAGTGTTGTCCCAGCTCGCGAGCGCGGCGTTGAGGCCGAACTCCGCCGCGCGGAACGCCCGCTCCTGCACGAAAGTGTTCGTGCCGATGCGAAGCTCCTGGTTCGACGTGAAGAACACGCCGGCTATCAGAACTGCGATTATGACCAGTCCTCCGAGCGCCGTCGCCATGGCGATGCCGTGGCGATCGCGGGCCCTACGTTCCTGCCAAAACCGGTGCAACGTTCAGAACACCTCCATCCACGCCCGTTGCACCACCCGCTTGGGGGGGACCGCGTTCTCAAAGGCTTTCCTTATTGCGCAGCTCGAATACGTGACCGTGGACAGGCTGGTGATGCTGTTGCTGGTTCCGTTGGTGTTGGCGGCCATAACCGTGCCATGGACCTTCGCACTACCCTTGCTCTCGAACTTCCCCTTGACGATCACCGGCCCGTAGAAGGTGAAATCACCCGAGATCTCGAGGTTCCCATCCACGAGGAGAATTCCCTGCCCGGTGCCTCCCCGCAACTGAGCGTTGTAGGTCGAGCCGGAGAGGTGAATTATCGGAAAAAACGACTCGCACGCGCCGACGGGGCTGCTTCTGGCCGGATCGCCCCAGTTCTTCGCAGCCGTCTTGTCGCACACGCCGCCGGTGACCGCCGGCTCCATGCGGGACGGCGGATTGCTGGAGCTGGTGAAAACCTTGGGACTGTACGTGGTGAGGCTGGCGTAGGTCTCGTCGTCGAAGACGGTGTACGTAGAGGTGTCGGACGCCGCCGCGGTCACGAGCAGCTTGGGCGTCCCCAGCAGGCATGTATTGAGCGGACAGGAGTTCTTGAAGTCCATGTTGCCGCTGTCGGCCACGGCAGCGCCCGCGACCGAATCCTGCGCAGCCGGGCAGGAGGTCCAGCCAAGCGGGTTCGTGTCGAATCCGGTCAGCGGCACTTGTGCCAGCGCGGTCTTTCCCCGACTCACGAGGGCCGCCTTCACGTCCACGCTCGGCACGCTGATCCGCACGAGCAGCGCCGTTCTCCGGCGGGACGAGCCCTGAATGCCGCCGAACGCCGTCCCCGTTGATCCTATCAGAAACGTCGTCGCGTTCAGCCGCGTGATGCTGACCGCGTCACGCCATCCCTGCGCGCTCGAATCGTACACGACCTGCTTCGAGCTCCCGATCCCGAGCAGGAGCATCTCCGAGTTGCTCCAGTTCGCCAGCGTCGCGTTCAGCCCGAACTCGGCCGCGCGAAAAGCGCGCTCCTGCACGAAGGTGTTCGTGCCGACTCGCAGCTCCTGATTGGACGTGAAGAACACTCCGGCGATCATGACGCCGATTATGACGAGCCCGCCGAGGGCGGTCGCCATGGCTATGCCAGCGCGCTTCCGCCGAGGCGGAGCCGGTCGTGGCCCTGTCAAAAGTCTATTGACGGTTGCGAATGGCCACGCTGAACCGCAATGAGTCGCCCACCTGTGTGTTCTTGTATCCGCCCATGTCCACCACGCCCTGAGTTTTTCCGCGGACGACGACGCTCACCTGCGCGACATTGGCCGGGACCGCGGTCACCGCGCCATTCGCATCCGTATAACTGAACGACACTCCCGACGTTCCGCCACCCGCGGGAAGGAAGGGCCCCGCTATCGGCTGCGGAGCGCCCACGCATGCGGGCGAGCAATACCCCAGGTACCACCCGCCGTCAGTGGCCTGATACAGGCTGTACCGGGTCCGTCGAACGAAACGAACCGGGTTGCCGATCTCGACGTCCACGTCCAGTTGCTCCTTCAGCGGGAAGGAGTAGCGGTCCGTGTTCAGGTCGGCGCCGTTTACCAGAGTGGCGCACGCCAGGTTTGACGTCGTAGGAGCTCCGGTAATGCCATATGCCTTCCAGTGGTCGTCGCTGGCGGCCTCGGTCGCTCCGTTCTGATATACCCACACCGTGTCCCCGGCGGCTGGCGTCATCGTAAAGCTCGCGAGAGTGTTGTTGTTCGACAGTGTGAGCGGCGGGATCGAGATGGTATAGCTTCCGGGGACGCCCACGCAGGTGACTGCCTGGCCGATCGTGGCCCAAAAAACCATGGACGTGTCGGTGATCTCCAGGATGTCGCCACCGATGGTGGATACGCCGCGAAGATCCGAGGGGATGATACCGGCCGCCTGCCGGATCTGGCTGCGGGTCTCGATCAGATCGGCGGTGCCCCGATAGAAGCGCTGCTGCCGCACGAGCACCGACGTCAGCCCGCCGATAACGACCGTGGAGAGCGCAAGGATCACGATCAGCTCGACGAGCGAGAAGCCGCGTCTCGACCGGCGTGCCTGGCTCATTGCGTGCATGCGACCACCGTGTGAATGCCGACCTTTTTGGTAATTCCGTTCGTTCCGACGAAGCTCACCGTGTCGCGAATGGTCATCGCGCGGAGGCC
>CALMKE010000164.1 GCA_937867645.1 uncultured Gemmatimonadota bacterium
CGCACGGACTTCGTCCTGGCCGCGAGCTCCGCGGCCACAGGGGTCAGCGCGATCCCCGCTCTCGCGCGCGGAAAGCCGGACTCCGCCACGCTGTCGAGCAGTGAGTCGGCGATCTCTCGCGCGGCGAGGCTGCGCGCGTCCGCCCAGATCACGCCGCGCCCGCCGAGCGATAGCCGCGGAACGATTTTCAGCAGCGAAGGCGCCAGCCGCGATAACTTCTCGGCCGGCGCATTCGGCACCGCCACGCACACTACGCTCACGTCATGACTACCCGCTTCAAGATCTGCTGCATGCAAAACGTAGAGGAAGCGCGCCTGGCCGTGGACCACGGCGCGTCCGCGCTCGGCTTCGTCACCGCGATGCCGAGCGGGTTCGGCCCGATCGACGAGAACCTGATCGCGCGGATCATCGCCACCGTGCCCCCGCACATCGCGACTTTTCTGCTGACGTGCGCAAAGGACGCGAGAACAATCCTGCGGCAGCAGCGCCGCTGCGGCGCCAATACGCTCCAGCTCGTGGACGAGGTGAGCCCCCGCGCGTACGCAGTGCTGCGTGACGCAATTCCGGACGTGTCCATCGTGCAGGTCATCCACGTCGAGGGAGAGAAATCCATTCGCGACGCGGCGGCGGTCGCGCCGCACGTGGACGGCATCCTGCTCGATTCGGGGAATCCATCGCTCGCCATCAAGGAGCTCGGCGGCACCGGCCGCGTCCACGACTGGACGATCAGCCGCCGCATCCGGGAGGAAGTCGAGGTCCCGGTCTTTCTCGCGGGCGGCCTCCGCGCGGAGAACGTGAGCGAAGCGATCGAGAGTGTGCGCCCGTTCGGCGTGGATGTGTGCACCGGCCTGCGCACCGACGGCGCGCTGGACCCGGACAAGCTCGAGCGCTTCGTCACCGCCGTGCGGGCTGCCGGCTAGCTCTTTTCTTCGCGGACGAAGGCAGCACGCCGCGCCGGTCCACCACTCCCGTATCGAGCGCGTTGCGCAGCGAGTGCTGCGACACCGGCAGCACCAGCTCCGTCTTCGCGCTCCATCCCAGCGAGTGCGCGTGCACCAGGACGCGCGCACGCCGCACCAGCGCCGGCTCGCCGAAGGGACTTGCCTCCCAGTCGTAGCCGCGCGGCAGGATGCTCGACGTCAGCCGCAGGCTCGCCATCGCCGCGTGCGGAGTGAGCGCGACGAACGCTCCGCCGCCTTCGCGCGCCGCGCGCGACAGCCGCACCGTCTCGGTCGCATCCGGCTCGATGCCGGAGAGCACGACCAAAGCAAACCCGCCGCAGCGCAGCAGCTCTTCGGTCCCGCGCAACGCCGTTTTCCGCGACGTCGGTCTGACCAGCAGCGGGCCTTCTTTCCAGTATGGACCGGATATGCAGCCGAGTCCGTCTATCCAGGCCGCGCGCTCGCCGGTGGCGACGGTCTTGTGGGCGGCGGCGGTCAGGATCGCCGTCGCTCCTCCTTTTGGAAGCCAGACCGTCAGCCGCGAGCGCGGGAGTCCTCCGCCGGGCAGAATCTTGTCGAGGCCGGCGATACCCGTTGCCACCGGCTCGGCGGTGCGGTGGGTGAGCGGGGTCGCATCGGGGAACCGCTGCTCGAGGAGCTCGCGAAGGGCGGGGAGCGCGGACATACCTTCAGCATAGCCCGAAGAAAGACCGAAGACAAGAGTGGCTAGCTCCCGGTAGGACGCCGGGGAATCCAAGTTTGGAGTGTGGCAGGGAGGAGACGGGAGTGGGGAGTAAACTCCTCACTGCTGAACTCCCAACTGCCACACTCCAAACTTGGATTCCCCGGCAGCATCCTATGAGCCAGCCCCATGCCGCATAACCTCTTAATAGAAGCGGAGTTCCTCCTCCGGATCCTCCTCGCGGCGATCTTCTCGGCCGCTTTGGGCTGGGAGCGCGAGCGGGCCGGCAAGCCGGCCGGCTTCCGGACCCACATCGTGGTCGGAGTGACCGCCGCCCTCTTCGTCATCACCGGCATCCTGGCAGTGGAGCAGTACGGCGCCACCACCGGCGTCAACGTGGATCCCACGCGCACAATCCACGCTATCGCCGTCGGCATTGGCTTCCTGGGAGCCGGGCTCGTGGTCTTTTCGCCCAGGGATGAGCGGGTCAAGGGGCTGACGACCGCCGCTTCGGTCTGGGCCACGGCGGCAGTCGGGGCCGCCAGCGGCTATGGCCTGTACCTGCTGGCCAGCGGCACGACGGTAATCCTGTTGATCGTGCTCAACAAGCTCGTCAGCCTGGACGTCTCCATTGACGCCATCGACGACAAGCGCCACACCGGTGAGTTCAGGGGTCCGCTCATCGCCGACGACGATGACGACTGATCCGCCGGAACTGGCGGGATATATGCGGGTCGAAGGGTGTAACCCCAACACGGGAGGCAGCATGAGCCATTTTAGTTTGACCAGAAGTATCACCGCTCTCTTTGCGAGCGCGTTTCTGGCGATAAATGCCTGCAGCGGCTATTCGACCGACCCTGCAACGAAGTTGGTGGTCCAGACCTCCCAGAGCGTGTACGAAGTCCCATCGGGGGCGAGCTTTTTGACCATTCATGCGACCGTGACCAACACCCTCGACGAAACCCTGCTCCTCGACGGGATAGGCAGGGATTTCCTGCGGCTGGAGAAGCTCGTCGGAGGCTCGTGGCGCCTCGCGTATACGCCGGTTTACATGCTGCCAGTGGTACCGGACATCGAGCTACCGCCCGGCGAGGGGCGCCAGCTGGCGTTCGGTCTCTATGTCGGGAGCGAGCCGAATACGTCCCCGAAATTCGAATTCCCGATTCCGGGCACCTACCGAGCGGTATTTGGCTTTCGAGTCGCGGGTGCCAAAGGGTTCGAAGTGAATTCCAACGAGTTCGAGTTGCGGGGAAGCAGCTGAGTGCGGGAATCACCTGGCGCCTGAAGGGCTTTCACCCCTCCCCTTTCCGAAAAACCGCATCCATGTTACGGACAGGAAGCTCTTGGCTCTCGGCTGTTGGCTCTTAGCTAACCAACAGCCAATAGCCAACAGCCAACAGCTGCTAATGGAGGCATCGATCGTCATATGAGGGAATACCGCAGCGGGGACATACGTAACATCGCTGTCGTGGGACACGGAGCGAGCGGGAAGACCACTTTGGTCGACGCGCTCGCTTTCGTTTCAGGGTCCAGCAAGCGACACGGCTCGGTGCGCGACGGCTCGGCGCTCACCGATTTCTCGCCCGAAGAAGTGGAGCGCGGATTCTCCATCTCGCTCGGCTGCGCGCACGCCGAATGGATGGACACGAAGATCAACCTGCTCGACACGCCCGGCTATCTCGACTTCCAGAGCGACGCCATCGCGGGTATCGCCGCGGCCGACGGCGCCCTCCTGGTTGTGAGCGGAGCCTCCGGCGTGGAAGTCGGCACCGAGCGGATGTTCCGCGAGGCGATCGCGCGCCGCGACCCGGTTCTCGTAGTCGTGTCCATGATGGACAAGGAGCACGCCTCGTTCGAAACCGTGTGGGAGGAGATCAAGAAGCGGCTCGATTCCAGAGTCATCCCGGTGGAGGTGCCGATCGGCGAAGGAGCGAACTTCCACGGCATCCTCAATCTGTTCGACAAGAAGGCGCACCTATTCAAGAAGGGGACGAAGACCGGCGAATACACCGAGGTCGACGTCCCCGACGAGCACAAGGGGCTGTTCAATCAGTACTACGAGCAGCTGATCGAGACGATCGCCGCCACTGACGACACGCTGCTCGAGCGCTACCTCAACGGCGAGGAGATCTCCCGCGCGGACGCGCTCAACGCGATGAAAGAAGGAATGAAGCGCGGCGAGCTGTTCCCGCTCTTCTGCTGCTCGTCGGAGCTCACCTACGGCACGCAGGCGCTGCTCACCAAGATCGTCGAGCTGATGCCGTCGGCGTACGAAATGGAAGAGCTGCACGCGTTCGTCGGCGCCGAGGGCGACAGGACCGTGGAGATCCACGCCAACGACGACGCGCCCTTCACGGCGCTGGTGTTCAAAACCGCGTCCGAGCCGCACGTCGGCGACGTGCTGTACTTCCGTACCTTCTCCGGCACACTGCGCAACGGGCAGGACGTGTACAACGCGACCCGCGACGTCGCCGAGAAGATGGCGCATCTCGCGATCGCGCAGGGCCGTGAGCGGCTCGAGGTCGCCGTGCTCCACCCCGGCGACATCGGCTGCGTCGCGAAGCTCAAGAACACGCACACCAACGACACCCTCTCGACGCGCGAGCATCCCGTGCGACTGCCGCAGATCGAGTTCCCGCACCCGCGCGTGTCGTTCGCGGTGCACGCGACCGCGCGCGCCGAGGAGGAAAAGCTGCAGCAGGCGCTCCACCGGCTGCACGACGAGGATCCGTCATTCGAGACCCATTACAACCCGGAGACGCATGAGACGATCGTGTCCGGACTCGGCGAGCGGCATCTCGAGGTCAGCATGGCGAAGCTCAAGCGGAAGTACGGCGTGGGCGCGGAGCTGACGAAGCCGAAGATCGCGTACCGCGAGACGATCCTGGCGAAGGCGGAAGGTCAGGGACGGCACAAGAAGCAGAGCGGCGGACGCGGACAGTTCGGCGACTGCTGGATTCGCATGTCGCCATCCCCGCGCGGGCGCGGATACAACTTCGTGAACTCCATCGTCGGCGGATCCATCCCGTCGAAGTTCATCCCCGCGGTTGACAAGGGAATCCAGGAAGCGTCGGTGCGCGGCGTGCTGGCCGGCTACCCGATGGTGGACTTCGAGGTCGAGGTGTACGACGGCTCGTACCACTCCGTGGACTCGAGCGAGCAGGCGTTCAAGATGGCGGGCATCCAGGCGTTCAACACCGTCGCGTCCAAGTGCAAGCCGGTGCTGCTCGAGCCGCTCGACCAGGTCGAGATCACGACGCCCGACGAATACATGGGTGACGTGCTCGGCGCGATCTCCGCGCGGCGCGGCCACATACTCGGGACCGAGGCGTCCCAGGGGAACGGGACGATCATCCGCGCGGTGGTGCCGCAGGCGGAGCTGCACGGGTTCGCGACCGAGGTGCAGTCCATGACGCACGGATACGGCGGCTTCAAGCAGAAATTCCACGGCTACGAGCAGATGCCAAGCGAGGCCACGCACAGCGTGATCGAAGAGGCAAAAGCCAACGGAGCGCACGCCAAAGTCCACGCGCACGCGTAGCATTGGCGCGGATGGCGGTGTGAGGCACGCATCCTCTCCGCGCGCTACGCCCGCAAACTGCGCGGGCTAAGACGCGCGCTGCGAGGACGCGTGCCTCCAACCTCCGCCCACCTTTGTGCGTTCCCGAGCTTTCACTTCCGCCCCTTCCGCGCCGCCCGCTTACTCGCTCGTGTTCCCGCGCGCTGACTGACCGAAGCGACCGATGCCGTTTCGTCTCGTAGCCCTCGGCGAGGTCTCGCTGTACGCGCCGGATCAGGAGCGGAAGCTCGCGGTTCCGAGAAAGGGCCTCGCCCTGCTGGCGATCCTCGCCAGCGCCGGCGGCCGGGGCGTACCCCGCGAAAAGGTCGCATCACTCCTTTGGCCCGACTCCGAGGACGCGGGCCGCGGCGCGCTGAAGCAGACGATTTACGAGCTGCGTCAAACGCTGGGAAACCACAGTGCCGTGCTCGGAACCGGAGAGCTCACGCTGGATCCCGCCGAGATCACGAGCGACGTCGGCGAGCTCGAAGCGGCACACGCGCGGAAAGAATGGACCCGCGTCGCCGAGCTGTACGGCGGACCGTTTCTCGACCGGTTCCATGTTCGAGGCGCAGCGGAGTTCGATCATTGGGTGGATGCGCATCGCGACCGGTATCGCGGAATGTTTCGCGACGCGCTCGAGAAATCGGCTCGTGCAGCCGCGCAGGCCGGCGAGCATCAGGCCGCCGCGGCAATCTGGAGGCAGCTCGCCGCCGAAGACCCGTTCAATTCGCGCATCGCCATTGGTCTGGTCGAGGCGCTCGCGCTCGCCGGCGATCCGGCCGGCGCGCTCACGCACTACCGCGTTCATGAGCGGCTGCTTCGCGAAGAGCTGGGCACTCGGCCCGATGCCGCGCTGACGGCGGCCGCCGAAAATATCCGCGCGGGCGCCGCCAGGGCGCGCCGCAGGCTCGAAACCGGTGCGACGAGCGAGGCCGCTGAAGCTCACGCCGCGCGCGGAGAGCGAGCGTCGGTGCCCGCGCCTCCGGCGTCCGCCGGTGTTGCTCCCTCGCCCGAGCGCGTGACGCGGCGCGCCGGTCGCCGCGTCTGGCCTGGAGTCCTGCTCCTGCTCGTCATTGCCGGCGGGGTGGCCGCCGCGTGGCAAAAGCGAGACGGGGCGCGCGTTGTCGCTTCGATCACCCTTGCGCCCAACTCCGCGAGCCGTGTCGTCGCAGACCTCAACCTTCGCAGGATTTACGTGGAAGGCGGCGCAAGCTTCGATCACGCCCTCACCGTGATAAACGCCGACAACTTCGCGTCGCGGCTCCTCCCCCACGGTGCCGGCGCGGCAGCGGACCCTATCACCGGCTGGATCTGGTCGGGCGATTACGGAGGCCGCTTCGTCGTCGTACGGAACGGACATACCGGCGCGGAGATCGATCGCGTGAAGGTGCCCGGGTGTCCGCATCACATCGCCATCGACGGGCGACGGGCGTGGATCGCGCAGCAGTGCGACGATCACATCTCGGTCATCGACAACCGGACGCGGAAAGTGATCCGCGACATCCAGATCCCGACGCTGAGTCGTAAGGAAGTCAGCGGAGCCAAAGGGATGGGAGAAATCCTGGTCAACCGCGCCACGGGGATCGTGTATTTCTGGAAGGACATGATCCCGCACCGCCTCGACCCGGGTTCCTGGGACATCCGGGAGGTTTCCGGCATAGACGGCCCGATTATCGGAGTCAACGAGCCCATGAATCGCCTCTACGCCCGGGTCGATAACGGCCTGCAGGTAATCGACGGCACGACCGAGAAAGTCGAGGCGCACGTGCAGCTGCCAGCGACGCCGGCTCGCGTAGCGACCGGATTCGGCGGTAAGCGGGTGTACGTCGCCACCGCGAGCGGCCTCTCGGCGGTTGACGGCGAAACGCATCGCGGTCTCTGGGACATGTCCTTTAAGGAGGGCTTCCTGCCGTATGGGGTAGCCGCGGACGATGGCCGGCGGCGGGCGTACGTGCTCGGCGTCTATCCGGACGGTCGCCGAGCGCTCAAAGTCCTGCGCCTGCGCGACTGAACGCGGCGCCGGCCCACTTATGCCCCGGAGCCGGAGGGCCGGCCGGGAGTTATTATTGGGTGATGAAAACCATCCGCGCCCTCACTGAGCGCCGCCTCGCCGGTCTGGTCTACGCTCTCGCGTTCCTCTCCGCGGCGTGCGGCTCGCCTCGTAGCGAATCGGCTCCGGAAACTCCGCCCGCGACCGTTGTTGCATCGCAGCCGGCGCAGCCGACCGGCGCTGACACCGCCACGCTCGTTGTTTACAAGGAAGCGACCTGCCCGTGCTGCAATGCGTGGGTCGACTACATGCGCAGCAACGGCTTTCGCGTCGTGACGTACAACGTCACTGATCTTCCCGCGGTAAAGCAGAAGCACGACATCGCCGGCAACCTCCAGTCCTGCCACACCACGGAAGCAGGCGGTTACTTCGTCGAGGGTCACGTGCCCGTGGATCTCGTCCGGAAGCTGCTGGCGGAGCGACCGCGGATCGCCGGCATCACCGCCCCCGGAATGCCGGTGGGCTCACCGGGAATGGAAGTCGGACCGCCGGAGCCTTACGACATTCTCAGCGTGGACAGCGCGGGCCGCACGGCGATATACGG
>CALMKE010000165.1 GCA_937867645.1 uncultured Gemmatimonadota bacterium
AATTCGATGTCCGTGGTGTCGCCGGCGGTGATCGGAAAGCCGAAGGTCTCCCCGCACAGCTCCGGCGCCGGCCGCCCGAACAATTTTTCCGCGGCCTCGTTGGCGAACAGGATGCGGCTGTCGTCGCGGTGGATCACCACGACGCCGTCCGGAAGCCTGTGGATCAGCCCCCTGACGAGGTCGCGCTGGCCCGACGCGCGCGGAGCGGACCGCTGGATCTCCACCCGCTATTCCTCCGTCGCCTCTTCCAGCTCGTCGCCTTCGGAAGTGGAATCCGCCGAAGGAACCTCGGTTCCGCTCCCCGAATCCGGCTGATGACCGGAGAGAATTCCGGTCAGCCGTCCGAACGGCTCGCCGATCCGCATCCCGTCGCTCTCGATCGTGTACTCGTGGATATCGGGATCGTGCCGCGATCCGCGCATCTTCAGGACGGTTATCACGCGCCGCATCGAGCCGCCGACCTCCACATAGCGAAGCAGGATGATCGAGTCGGTGAGAGTGGAGATGTGCTTCTCCGTGATGGAGCCGCCGCCCTGCAGCGTGGGAGTCGTGGAGGTGAAGAGCGACGCCACGCTCCTCCGCTTGAGCAGCGCCGTGAGGCCGATCACGAACTCCCGGAAGCTGCGCAGGCTGAACACCCGCTCCAGCGCCGACAGACTGTCCACCGCCACGCGCTCCGGCGCGAAATCCTCGATGATCTTGCGCATGGCTACGAGGTGATCCTCCATCGGCATCGCGTGCGGATACGCGGTCACGATCTTCAGGAGGCCTTGCTTCTCCATGCCCAGGAAGTCCATACCCCACGCGGCCGCGTTCCGGATCAGCTGGTCCCGGCTTTCCTCGAAGGCGAAGAGCAGCGACTTCTCGCCCGCCCGCATTCCCCCGTTCATGAACTGCGTAACCATGAGCGTTTTCCCCGTCCCGGTCGCGCCCGAGACGAGGATGACCGAGTCGCGGAAGAATCCGCCATCGCACATCTCGTCGAGCCGGCTGATTCCGGACGTGGTGCGCACGGTGGACGAAGTCTGCGTCAGCTCCTGGGCGGTGAGCGGGATCACGACGATCCCGCTGTCCGTGATGGTGAACGGAACTTCGCCACGCTCGTGCGACGCGCCGCGGAACTTCAGCACCTCCATCGTGCGGCGCCTCCGCTCGTCAGTCAGGAGGTTGCGGAGGATCACCACGTTGTCGGAGACGAATTCTTCCACCTCCGCGCGCGTGACGTGCCCGTACTCATCCGTCCGCTCGCCCGTGAAAATCACGGTGACGTTCAACTGCTTAAGCGTGGTCATGATCTTGTACAGCTCGCCCCGGAGAGCCGCCGCGTCCGGCAGCGACATGAACAGCGCGCTCAGGGAATCGAGTGCCACCCGCCTGGCGCCGATCTTCTTGACCGCGTGCACGATCCGCGAGGTGAGGCCTCCAAGATCGTAGGTGCCGATGACGGGAGTGGGATCCTCGAAGTCGGGCGAGACGTCCACGAACGCCCACTTGTTCTCCCGTTCCCAGCGCTCGATGTCCCAGCCGAAGCTCCGCATGTTGCGCCGCAGCTCCTCGGGCAGATCCTCGAACGTCACGAACACTCCGGCGTGACCTTCCTCCATTATCCCGGCAGCGAGGAACTGGACCGCGAATATCGTTTTCGCGCTCCCGGCCGAGCCTGCCACGAGCGTGGTTCTTCCAGCCGGAAGCCCTCCGCGCGCGATGAAGTCGAAGCCTGGGATGTGCGTCGGAAGCTTCTCCACGCCCGGCTTCGTCTGGTGCGCGGGCGTTGCCCGGCTCGCCTGCTTCCGAGCGGAATTTCCCCGCGTGGATTTCGATGGCGCTGACTTCGGCATTTGGCTACTCCGGCAGGGCGAGTGCGAGCATGACCTTGTCCATGTCGCTCAGGTCGCCTGTGACTTTTCGGGGAGGCCCGGGTCTCGATTTGAGAACGGTGGGCGTGGTCAGAATTCGCTCTAGTTCCGCGCGCTCGGGATCGAGCGTGACGTCTACGACCGCGATGTCGTACTGGCCGCCCAGCCGTGCTTCGGCCATGCGCCGGAGGTTCTGTTCCGCCTGGGTGGAGCGGAGCGAATCCCCGGCGATGAACAGCACGAAGGAGTACGCCTTCGTCGCGTTACTGGCCTTGCTCTGTCTCGGGCGATGGACCATCTGGCGGCTCGAAAGAGGTGGTCGAGATGTCGTGCCCCTAAGTCAAGTTTCTTGCCAGCGGGGGACGGTTTCGAGCGGCCGTCCGGGCGTCGTTCGGGGGCAGCGCCGGGCACGGTGATTGCCCGTTAGAACGACTCCCGCAAGCCACTCGCACGACGGAGAAAGCGGATGAGCAAGAACAAGCGGAACGGCGGCACTCAGGCGCCCGCGCAGCGTCACGCCGAAGGCCAGCACGGACAGAAAACGATTGAGTTCCTGCGCAAACAGCACGTGAATCAGAGCGGAGCCGGCGCGAAGCGCGCCGGACCGCAGTACGACCCAGCGGAGATACGCGAGCATGACACCACAGGGAAGGACCGCCTGTTCGAAGACCGGCAGCA
Source organism: uncultured Gemmatimonadota bacterium (assembly GCA_937867645.1). Classification (GTDB taxonomy): domain Bacteria; phylum Gemmatimonadota; class Gemmatimonadetes; order Gemmatimonadales; family Gemmatimonadaceae; genus JACDCY01. The sequence continues at coordinate 2,535 of CALMKE010000165.1, forward strand.
GCGCGACGAGGCCGAGAAGGTGAGCGAGAAGACCCGGCTCGCCCGCGACGCCGACAGGCACGGGCATGATCTGAACACGCCGCGCAAGCGCGCGGAACGCCAGGCCAGCGCCAAGCGCAAAGGGAACTAGGCCACCTTAGCGTTACCTCAGGATTATGTAGGGATCGAGCGGCGTCCCTGTCCACCACTTCTCCATGTCGTCGTTTCGCAGAATCGCGAAGTGGAGATGCGGGGTGTTTGGCGGGGCATTGCCGCTCGTCCCGACGGTGCCGATCTGCTCCCCTTTCGCCACCGCCTGTCCCTCGCGCAAAGTGGGCGCATATGCGTCGAGGTGCGCGTAGTAGTAGATGAATTTCCGCGACCGGTCCGCCACGTAGATCGTGAGACCGCCCGCGCGACTGGTGAACAGCTTCAGCACGGTGCCCTCGTCCGCCGCTATCACCGGCGTCCCTCGCGGGGCGGCGATGTCGAGCGCTTCGTGCACGCGGCCGCCTCGCGCGTCGTTGAAGCTCCCGACGAGATTCGCCGCCCGCACGCCCGCGACGGGGATCACCAGCCTGCGCGCGCGCAGCGCGGCGAGGTCCCCGTCGGTCACGACCGCCGCCCCACGCGCAGGCGCCGGTCGCGGAGCCGGCGCGGACACCGGCACCGGCTCCGCGGCCACCACCGGAGTCTCCACCGGGAGGAGCGGCCGCTGCGCCGACGGCGACATGTCCACAATCGGCAACTCGGCCCTGCCAGGCGGCTGCGCGTCCGGAACAGGTTCGTCCTCGGCGCAGCCCAGCAGGGCGGCAACAAACGCCGTAAAACACGCTCTCCGCCACTGGAAAAGAGCTAAATGTTCCCTGCCCGCGCCCCTCTTCATGGCACCCATCTTGATAGTCCTGGAAGACTCACTCAGCCGGGAAAGTTGAAATGTCCAATAGAATCGGAAGAACACAGCTACTCAGTGGCTTGATAGTACTATCGCTCGCGGCCTCCGGCTGCAGCACGATGAGCAACCGCGACCGGGGTGCCGTCATCGGCGCCGGGACGGGCGCGGTGATTGGTGGCGTCATCGGCAACCAGACAGGGTCCACGACGCGCGGCGCGATCATCGGCGCGGTGCTCGGTGGAGCTGCCGGTGCGGTGATCGGCCACCAGATGGATCAGCAGGCCAAGGAGCTCGGTGACAGCATTCCCAACGCGACGGTACAGCGCATAGGAGAAGGTATCGCGGTCACATTTGCGTCGGGCATCCTGTTCCCGTACGACTCGGATGTCCTGCTCCCCGCGGCGCGGTCGAACCTCGACGCACTCGCGGCCAGCCTGCTGAAATATCCGGGCTCGTCGGTCACGATCGTCGGTCACACCGACAGCGACGGTACCGACGCTTACAACCAGGCGTTGTCCGAACGTCGCGCGCGTGCGGCGTCGGTCTATCTGCAGTCCAGGGGCGTCGCGGCAACCCGGATCACGGCCGTCGGCCGCGGCGAGACTGAGCCCATTGCGACGAATGCAACCGCCGAAGGTAAGGCGCTGAACCGCCGCGTCGAAGTAGCCATCTACGCGAGCGAGGAGTACCGCCAACGGATACTGCGAGAGAATCCCTAGGTCACGCTCGCAGGAAAAAAAGGCCTCGCCGAATCGGCGGGGCCTTTTTCATGGACTACTACTGATGGTAGGTGCTTCGGCGACGGATCTGAAACCCCTGGCGTCATCCCGGCGTCACATACGGGATGGACCGAAGTGACGATTCGGAAGCGTAGAACGAAACTTCACGGGTTCAGAACTCTGCCAGTGTGATCAACCAGCTCCGACGGCTCGACCGCAAGTTGCCGCTATTGATGTCGGCGTTGGTGCTCGTCACCGTCGGCCTCTTCGCCTGGGCTGGATACTGGCAGTTTGGCGACCATCTCTACGCCAACGCCGGCAAGCGTCTTTCGACCGGCACGGAAGTCGTCGCCAATCTCGTCGCGCAGAGCGCGCCTCGTTGGAGGGCCCAGTTGGATGAGATCGCGCATGACCCCGCAGTCGTGCGTTTTTTGAAGACGGGCGAGGATCGGGCGGCGGCGGCCGCCGTGCTCGACAGATCCAATCCCGCTCGCAGCCGAGGCCGCTGGCGCGCGCGGCTGCTCGATGCGCGCGGCGCCAACGTGCTGGATCGCCGCTGGCAGGAGGCGGCTGCGTATCCCGCATGGGCTGACTCGCTCGCGGCAAGCGGCAGCGTCACCGCCCGCAAGGTGGTCGTGAGCCCGATTCTCGACGCGAATGGGATCCCGGTGTACGAGCTGCTATTGCCCGTGCACGAGGCAGGACGCCGAGCGGGCGCCCCCATCGGATACGTTGCGGATACGCGGGCCCTGGTCGAATCTCAATCCACTATCCGCGGGCTTGTCGGCGACAGCGTGACCATGCTGATGGGCCAGCGTGGCGCGGGAGTGTGGACAGACCTCGAGCGGGTCAGGCCCGCGCCGCCGCCGCGGTTCGCGGACGGGCGGCCCACGGAATTCGAGCGATCGGCGTACGGCACCGGGATCGGGGCCGGACGGGCGATCCCGGGCACCCCGTGGGAGATGTGGATGCAGCAGCCGCGATGGCTCGTGCTCGCGCCGGTGAACGATTTCGTGAAGCGCACCGTTCCGATCGGCGCGCTCGTGGCCATCCTCGGCGCTCTGCTGGTTTGGCTCGTCAGCCACCGGGTCACGCACCGCATCGTCATGCTGACGGCGCAGGCCGAACAAATCGAGCCGGAGGAAGCGCTCCCTCCCGGTTCGGACGACGATTCCCGTGACGAGCTGGAGCGCCTGAGCGACGCATTCGACCGCATGGCTACCCGGGTCGCGACGCATCACGAGCTGCAGAGCAAGCTCCGGCAGGCACAGAAGCTCGAAGCGGTCGGGCGGCTCGCTGGCGGCGTCGCCCACGACTTCAACAACATCCTCACGGTCATCCGCAATTACGCGGAATTCGTGCGCGAAGAGCTGGAGTGGGACAGCCCCGTGACCGCGGACGTCGCCGAGATCCTCGCGGCCACCGAGCGCGCGGCCGCGCTCACGGGACAGCTGCTGGCCTTCAGCCGCAATCAGATCGTGAGTCCGAAGGTGCTCGACCTGAACGTCGTCGTCGCGGGAACGGAGAACATGTTGCGGCGCGTCGTGCCGAGCAACATCGAGTTCATCACGAGCCTGGACGAGGACATGGGACTCGTGCTCGCGGATCAGGGGCACATCGAGCAGATCCTGCTCAATCTCACGCTCAACGCCGCGGACGCGATGCCCAATGGCGGAACGCTCTCGATCACCACGCGCCACACGCAACTCGACGAGACCTTCTCGCTTCCGAACGCGCCGGTAACGCCCGGACGTTACGCCAGCATCGTCGTGACCGATACGGGGAGCGGCATGGATCGCGACACTATGATCCGCATCTTCGATCCTTTCTTCACGACGAAGGAAGTCGGCAAGGGAACAGGACTGGGCCTCGCCACGGTGCACGGCATCGTCACGCAGTCCGGCGGCCACATCCGCGTGTACAGCGAAGTGGGGCACGGCACGACGTTCAAGATCTACCTCCCGGAAGTATCCGGAGAGGTCGGCGAGACGTACGAGGTCGCGGATCTGGCGGACACTTCACCGGTGCGTGAGACGATTCTGCTCGCCGAAGATGACCCGCAGACGCGGGAAGTAACGCGGCGCATTCTGGCGAAGCGCGGTTACACGGTGCTCGAAGCGAAGAGCGGATCGGACGCGCTGCATCTGGCCAGAACGCACCGGCAGCCGATCCACCTCGTGCTGAGCGACATGATGATGCCGGGGATGGGCGGCGGAGAGCTGGCGGTGGAGCTCGGCAAGTTGCGCCCCAACACGGCGTTCCTGCTGATGTCCGGCTACTCGGGGCCGGACATGCTGCGCCGCAATGGCAACGATCAGAATACGCTCGCCTTTCTCGAGAAGCCCTTCACCAGCACGAGCCTGCTCGCCGCGGTCCGCAAGGCGCTCGACGGCATCCCGGTCTCGCCGGCCGCCTGAGACCATGAAAGAAAAAGGCCCCGTCCGGATTCCCGGACGGGGCCTTGCTCGTATCGTGGCGAGAGCTCTACCAGCGATAGTGGGCGAACGCCTTGTTGGCTTCAGCCATGCGGTGCGTGTCTTCCTTCTTCTTCACCGCGTTGCCTTCTCCCTTCGACGCGGCGACGACTTCCGTGGCGAGCTTCTCCGCCATGGACTTTTCGTTGCGGTCGCGCGAGAACGCGATCAGCCAGCGCATCGCGAGCGCCGTGCGCCGATCCGGGCGAACCTCGACCGGCACCTGGTACGTCGCGCCGCCGACGCGGCGGCTCTTCACTTCGACGACCGGCTTGATGTTCGTCAGCGCCTGCTTGAAGATCGTCACGCCCGTCTGGCTGGTGCGCGTTTCCACGAGGTCCATCGCCTTGTAGAAGATGCGCTCCGCCGTGGACTTCTTGCCGTCGTACATCAGCGCGTTGATGAACTTCGAGACCGTCTGACTGTCGTAGCGCGAATCCGGCAGGATGGTGCGCTTCACCGAGCTTTTACGGCGACTCATTTACTTCTTTCCTCCAGCTGCGCCCGCCTTGGGCTTCTTGGTTCCGTATTTCGAGCGGCTCTTGTTCCGGCCGCTCACGCCCGACGCGTCGAGCGAGCCGCGGACGATGTGATACCGCACGCCGGGGAGATCCTTCACGCGGCCGCCGCGGATGAGCACGATCGAGTGCTCCTGCAGATTGTGGCCTTCACCCGGGATGTACGCCGTGACTTCGAACCCGTTGGTTAGCCGGACGCGCGCGACCTTCCGCAGCGCCGAGTTCGGCTTCTTGGGCGTCGTGGTGTACACGCGCGTGCACACGCCGCGCTTCTGCGGGTTGGCCTTGAGCGCGGGCGCTTTCTCTTTCTTCTCTACGTCCCGGCGGCTCTGCCGGACGAGCTGATTGATAGTGGGCATTAAATGCGGCTATTGGCTATTGGCTGTTGGCTTTTTGCTGAACCGATCAGCCTCTGCCACGGTACAGAAACTCCAGGACACAAAAGGCGCCCCGCCGTTGCCGGCTGGGGCGACAGAGACTGGTAAAGTTAGACGGGACCGGAGCTTATGTCAACGCACCCGGGCCTATGCGGACTCCGGACTGAGGACCTATGCGGCCTCAGGACTAACTACAACTGAGGATCGGCGATTAAGTGAGGACTGAGGAGAAATCCCCCCGCCCTTCCGCCCATCCTCGGTCCTCACTTAATCGTAGATCCTCGG
>CALMKE010000166.1 GCA_937867645.1 uncultured Gemmatimonadota bacterium
CAGCTCGAGCAGCGTCGGCGCGGCGTCCACGTTCAGGATCATGTGCGACCGGTCCACCCGCGGCGCGACCCGCGCCGGATAGCGCACGAGCAGCGGCACCTTGATCGACGGCTCGTACATCAGCCGCTTGTCGAACAGCCCGAACTCGCCCAGGAAGAAGCCGTTGTCCGAGGTGTACACGATGATCGTGTTCTCGGCGAGACCGGCGGAGTCGAGCGCGTCGAGAAACTTCCCGACGTTCTCGTCCACGCTGAGCAACACGCGGTAATAATTCTTGACGAGGTGCTGCAGGTTGAGCCGCTTGCGCTCCTCGAAGGGAAGCGACGGATCCACGCCTTTGCTGCGGAAGTCAGGCATGTCGGCGATCGCCATCTCGGCGCGGCGTACGGCGTCCTTGCCGACGAGCCGGTCCTCGAACGTCCGCGGCACCGGCACCTCGATGTCCTCGAAGGCGCGCGCGAATCGCTCCGCCGGCATCCACGCCCTGTGCGGCGACTTGAAGTGGTACAAGAGGCAGAACGGCTTGTCCGCGGGACGCTCCCGGAGGAACGTCAATGCCTGGTCGCCGACGACGTCGTCGGCGTGCCCGCGGAACTTGACGCGCACCCCGTTGACCTCCATCTCGGGATCGTAGTATCCCCCGCGTGTCCGGCCGAACACGACCGACGAATCGAAGCCCGTGGGCGCGGAGCGCAGGTGCCACTTGCCGATCACGCCGGTATGGTAGCCGGCCGCCTTGAGCAGCTCGGGGAAGGTGATCTCCTCGTCGCGCAGCCCCGGCTGGTTGTAGAACTGGGGGCCGCCGCCGTTCGACAGCACGCCGTGCCGGTGGGAGTAGAGGCCGGTGAGATATGACGCCCGGCTCGGCGCGCACAGGGAATTCGTGACGAAGGCCTCCGTGAAGCGCACGCCGCCGGCCGCGATGCGATCGATGTTGGGCGTGCGGAGGATCGTGTTGCCGTACGCGCTCAGCGCGTCCTGCCGCTGATCGTCGGTCATGATGAAGACGATGTTCGGCACCGCCGCTGTTGGACTCGCGCCGGCGCGCCCGACCTTCACGAAGGGGGCCGCGGCCACCACGCCGGCGAGCATGCGGACCGCGTCGCGGCGGGAGACTAGGTTGGCGGGGTCCTTGCGCTGCATGGAATCGTTCGGCCGGGGTGATCGAGCGAAATGGCTTACATACCAGACAACCAGAGAACATGGCACGAAAGAGAAGGCGCGCGCCACTGTACGAGCTGCGCAGATCCAGGATCCAGGGAAGAGGAGTCTTCGCGGCGCGGCGGATCCGCCGCGGTCAGCGAATAATCGAGTACGCCGGGGAGCGAATAACCCACGACGAGGGCGACCGCCGGTACGACGACGCCAGGATGAAGCGGCACCACACCTTCCTGTTCACCCTGGACAAGGACACCGTGATAGACGGCAACCGCCAGGGCAACGACGCGCGGTACATCAATCACTCGTGCGACCCGAACTGCGAAGCCGTGACCGTCGGCAAGAAGATATTCATCTACGCCAGGAAGAACATCCAGCCGGGCGTGGAGCTGGCGTACGACTACAAGTACGAGTGGAGCAACGACAAGCGCGACATCGAGCTGTACAAGTGTGAGTGCGGCAGCCCCAAATGCCGAGGAACGATCATGCAGCCAAGGCGAAAGCGCCGCCGCAGGCGCTAGCTCCGCCTTCCGCGCCCGCCGCTCCTGCCGGTATCTTGCTGCACCCCCTCAGCCGGTTGGAGACATCATGCATCGCTCGTTGACGCGCGCCGGAACGGCGCTGCTCTGGCTCATCTTCGCGGCCAGCGCGACCGCGCAGGAGATATACCGCCAGCCCCCGGCGCCGATCGCGCAGATACTCGACGCCGAGCGGACGCCGATCGTCAGCGTCGGCCCCGACCCGACGCTCCTGCTGCTGCAGGAGCGCGACGCGATGCCGTCCATTGCGGAGCTCGCCGCGCCCGAAGCCCGGCTGGCGGGGCTGCGGATCAACCCGAGAACCAACGCGGCGTCGCGGGCGACGACCTACAAGGGACTCCGGCTGCTGCGGATCGGCGCCCGCGGCGCGGAGCCGGAGCGGCGGATCCCGCTGCCGGCCGGCGCGAGCGTCGGCAACATCAGCTGGGCCCCGGACGGCAGACATATCGCGTTCACGATGGTCGGCGACAGCGGTCTTGCGCTCTGGCTCGCCGATGTCGCAAGCGCGACAGCGCGCCAGCTCAGCTCCGCCAAGGTGAACGCGGCCATGGGCGCGCCCTGCACGTGGATCGATCCTTCGCGACTGGTGTGTCGTTTCGTGCCCGCCAACAGGGGCGCGGCCCCCGCGGAATTCGCCGTCCCGGCTGGACCCGTCGTGCAGCAGTCCACGGGCCGCGCCGCGCCCAACCGCACCTACCGGGATCTGCTGCAGAATGCCGCCGACGAGGCGCGCTTCGACTACCTGGCGACGAGCCAGATCGCGATCGTCTCTGCCGACGGCAGCGTCCGGCCGATCGGCAGTCCCGCGGTCTACGGCAACGTGGATCCGTCGCCCGACGGCAAATACCTGGTCGTGAACGTCATCCAGCGGCCGTACTCGTACGTCGTTCCGGTCGGTAGCTTCCCGTCCACGATCGCTGTGTGGGACCTGTCGGGCGCAGTGGTGAAGACGCTGGCGCAGCGGCCGCTCCGCGACGACGTCGGCACGTCCTTCGACGCGGTGCCGCGGGGAATGCGCATCGGGGGCTGGCGCGCCGACGCGCCGGCGACGTTGTGGTGGGTCGAGGCGCTCGACGAGGGCGATCCGTCGAAGCCCGCCGAAAAGCGCGACCGGATCTACACTCTCGCGAGTCCGTTCACCGGCGAGCCCGCGCGACTGATGGATCTCGAGCTCCGGTCGCGAGGCGTGCAATGGGTGCGCGAGAACCTCGCCATCGTGAACGAGAGCTGGAACAAGACCCGCCGGGCGCGGACGTGGGCCGTGGATCCCGGCAATCCCTCGGCGACGCCGAGGCTGCTGTTCGATCGGTCGTCGGAAGATCGCTATGCCGACCCGGGATCGTTCGTGACGACCGTTGGCCCGCTCGGCGAGCGAGTGGTGCTCACCAGCGCGGACGGGCGATTCGCCTACCTGCAGGGAGCCGGCGCGTCGCCTGAGGGTGACCGGCCGTTTCTCGACCGGATCGAGCTCGGCACCGGCAAGACGGAGCGGCTGTGGCGGTCGGAAGCTCCGTATTACGAGCAGATTGTCGCCCTGCTCGACAACGCGGCCGCCCGCGTCGTGACGCAGCGCGAGAGCCTCAAGGATCCGCCCAACTACTTTTTACGGGACATTCGCCGGAAGCGCGTCAGCCAGCTCACCCGCTTCGCCGATCCGGCGCCGCAGTTCGCCGCCGTCGAGCCGCGGCTCATCACGTACAACCGTGACGACGGCGTGCAGCTGTCGGCGAAGCTGTACCTGCCGCCGGGATACACGCCTTCGCAGGGGCCGCTGCCGTTCCTGTTCTGGGCGTATCCGGAGGAATTCCGCAGCGCCGCGGCCGCCGCGCAGGTGGTCGGATCGCCGTATCGCTTCGTGCGGCCAGCCGGCACGTCGCATCTCTTTCTGCTTACGCAGGGATACGGGATCCTCGACGGGCCAACGATGCCCATCATCGGGGAAGGCGATCGCGAGCCGAACGACACGTACATCCAGCAGCTGGTCTCGAGCGCGAAGGCGGCGGTGGACGAAGTCGTGCGGCTCGGCGTCGCCGATCGCAACCGCATCGCCGTGGGCGGCCACTCCTATGGCGCCTTCATGACGGCGAACCTGCTGGCGCACTCGGATCTCTTCCGCGCCGGCATCGCGCGCAGCGGCGCGTACAATCGTACCCTCACGCCCTTCGGCTTCCAGGCGGAAGAGCGGACCTTCTGGCAGGCGCGCGACACGTACGGCGCGATGTCGCCGTTTTATTACGCCGACAAGATCAACGAGCCGATCCTGCTGATCCACGGCGAAGCCGACAACAACTCCGGCACGTTCCCGATCCAGAGCGAGCGGATGTACGCGGCGCTCATGGGGAACAGGGGCACGGTCAGGTACGTCGTCCTTCCCGCGGAAGCCCATGGCTACGCCGCGCGTGAGAGCGTGGGACATACGCTGTGGGAGATGGTCAACTGGCTCGACACGTACGTGAAGAACGCTCCGCGCTCCGCGGCTGCCACCTCCGGCAACGACTGACCTCCCGCTCGCGCCACCCGCAACCACCATCGCAACTCAAATGAAAGTGATCCGCCTCGCCGCACTCCTGCTCGTCGTCGCGCCGCTCGTTTCCGCGAATGCCCAGCTGCCGGTCCTGCGCGACAGCATCGGCCGCGACGACAGGAACTTCTCGTTCTACAGTCGCGGACCATACCGCGCCGGAGTGCCGCGACCCGAGACGCTGCTGGGCTACAACGTGGGCGAGCTCAACACTCAGTTCGCGCAGCAGGAGCGGGTGCTGCTCGCGATCGCCGACGCCGCGAAGGACAGGGTGGCGATCGAGACGATCGGGCTGACCAACGAGCGCCGCACCATGCGGCTGTTCATAATCTCGTCGCCCGGGAACATCTCGCGGCTGGAATCCATCCGCGCGGACCTCGACCGCCTGGCCGATCCGCGCGGCCTGTCGCAGGCGGACGCGGAGGCACTGATCGCGCGCACGCCCGCGGTCGTGTGGATCAACGAGAGCGTGCACGGCAACGAGGCGCCCGGGTTCGAGACCGCGATGCAGACGCTGTATCAGCTCGCGGCGAGCGAGGAGCCCGCCACGCTGAGCGCGCTGCGCAACACGCTGGTGATCCTCAACCCGAGCACCAATCCGGACGGGCACGAGCGGTTCGCGGTCTGGTACAACTCGATCCACGTCGGCGCGCCCGAAGCGTTCGCGCTCGAGCACTCGGAGCCGTGGAGCATCCAGGGCCGCTTCAACCACTACCGGTTCGACATGAACCGCGACGTGATGACGACCACGCAGATCGAGGTGCAGAACCTGGTGCGCGCGATGAGCCGCTGGCATCCGATGGTCGCCATCGATCAGCACGGCCAGACCTCGAACTACTTCTTCCCGCCGACGGCGGACCCGCTCAATCCGAATCTCGGCGCCGACTTCGAGAAGTGGATGGAGATCTACGGCCGCGGCAACGCGGCGGCGTTCGACCGCTACGGCTGGATGTACTACTCGCGCGACGTGTTCGATTTCTACGGTCCGTTCTACTGGGACAGCTGGCCGTCGCTGACCGGTGCGATCGGCATGACGTACGAGACCGATTGCGGCGGCTGGAAGGGGATTCTCTGGCGGCGCGACGACGGCTCGCTCTGCTCGTTCCGCGACGGGATCGCCAAGCACTTCGTCACTTCGATCGCCACCATCGAGACGACGGCGCAGCGGAGCGCCGAGCGCGTGCGGGACTGGCACGGGTTCCGGCGATCGGCCGTGGAAGCCGGACGCACCGGGCGGATGAAGCGCGTGGTGCTAGTTCCCGGCACCGACCCCGCGCGCGCGGCCGAGCTGGCCGCGACGCTGCTCCGGTCGGGGATAGAAGTGCGGCAAGCGAGCCAGCCGTTTTCCTCGGCGCGCGCGCACGCGTACCGGGACGACTCGCGGGGCACGCGCCGGTTCGAGGCCGGAGCGTACGTCATCGACCTGGCGCAGCCACAGGGGCGCGCGGCGAAAGCGGTGCTGGAGCCGGCGCCGGATCTCGACAGCGAGTTCGCGCGGTCCCAGATCGAGAAGATGAGCCGCAACCTGCGGCGCGGGGAGAACGTGCAGGGCGAGGGATACGAGTTCTACGACGCGACCGCGTGGTCGCTCCCCGTGACGTTCGGCGTCGAAGCATACTGGACGGAAGATGCGCCGGCCGTCGCCGGCGAGCTGCTGTCGCTGTCGCCGGAGCCGACGCCGCCTTCCACTCCGCACACCGCGGCCAATCCGCCGGTGGAGCGGCTGCCCGTCGCGGTGTCCGGCGGGATCTCCGGTCAGCAGCGGCCGACCGCCGCGTACGTGTTCTCCCCCGAGCGCAGCGGCGCGGTACGCCTGGCGTATCAGCTCCTGGCCGACGGTTACCGCGTGGCGGTGTCGAGCCCGCCGATGGACGCCGGCGGCAGACGGTGGCCGCGCGGGTCGTACGTCGTGCGCGTCGCGCGCAACGACAGCTCGCTGCACAATCGGATTGCCCGGCTCGCGGCTGAGTACGACGTGGAAGTCATGGGAGTCGGAACCGCGTTCGCCGAGAGCGGCCAGTTCGGGATCGGATCGGAGTCGGTGCAGGATCTACCCGCTCCGCGGATCGCGCTCGTGGGCGACGAAGGGATCTCGCAGACGGCGTACGGCGCGGTGTGGTGGACGCTGGAGCACCGGTACGGCGTGAAGTTCACGCCGGTCGCGGCGCGCTGGCTCGGCGGCGGGGACCTGTCGCAGTTCAACGTGATCGTCGTGCCGAGCGGCTCGCCCGGGACGCTGGGACGGCTCGTGGGGAGCGGGGGAGTGGAGCGGCTGAAGGCGTGGCTGCGCAACGGCGGCACGCTCGTGACCATGGGCGGCGCGACGGAGTGGGCCGCGGGCAGCAGCGTGGACCTGACGAGCGCGCGCGCCGTGGGCGCGGACGCGGACACGACGAAGCTGGACAAGACGGGCATCGGCGGCGAAGCGGCGAAGGACACGACCGATGAGGACGATGAGGACGAAGGGCGGCGGGAGGAGTCGGAGGACCTGCTGGCGGTGACGAGTCCGCTTGCGTCCAACGCGACTCCGATCGGTCTTCCGGGAACCCACTTCGACGTAGTGCTCGACAGGACCCACTGGCTCACGCAGGGCTACGATCAGTCGCGTCTGACGGTGATGATGGAGGGCTCGACGTTCCTCAAGTTGTCTCGGCGGGGGGCGAACGTCGCTGTGTTCCCCGCGGAGGGGTTGCTCCACCGCGCGGGCTTCATCTGGCCGAACAACACCGAGCGATTACTGCGCAACACGGCGTACCTGGTCGAGGAGCCGATCGGCGGCGGGCATCTCGTCGCGTTCGCCGGGGAGCCGTGGTTCCGCGGCTGGTGGCGGGCGTTGGACAAGCTGGTAATGAACGCGATCGTGCTGGGGCCGGGATACTAGCCGAGGTGAGCTAGTGAGTCGTGACCACCGATGAACGACAGGTTCGGGTGACAGGTTGTAGGCCACGGGTTTCCGGTGACGAACTGGTCGTTGGTAGCGCGTTGATGGTTCCGGGTTGCGGGCTCGCTCTCACCTCCCACCTATAACCGTTCACCGTAATCCGGAAACCGGTTCGTGACCGTGAACCGTCAACCAAGAACCTGTTACCCGAACCCGCTGTTGATCCTCGCCTAGATTCACGGGCATCATGCCCCGCGCCGGAATCGTGACTGTCGCAGGCAAGCCCAACGTCGGGAAATCCACGTTGCTGAACCGGATTGTCGGCCAGAAGCTCTCGATCACCAGCGAGAAGCCCCAATCCACACGGGACCGCATCGTCGGTATCCACACGGCCGGCGACGCGCAGATGGTGGTGTTCGACACTCCCGGCCTGCTGGACCCTGCGTACGAGCTGCAGGAGACAATGCGGCACGCGTCGCTCCGCGCACTGGAGGACGCCGACGTCATCCTGTACCTGACCGACGCGGGTGAGCGCGGCGCGCCGTCGCTGGTCGAAGCCGCCGCGCTCGAGTCGCCGCCGAAAGCGCCGGTAATTCACGTAGTCAACAAGACGGACTCGGTGAGCCGTTCGCAGCTCAAGACCGCGATGGAGCGCTGGCCGGACGCGGTGTTCGTGTCCGCGCTCACGGGCGAGGGCGTGAAGGACCTGCTCGACACGGTTCGCGGCAAGCTCCCGGAGAGCGAGTTCCTGTATCCGCCCGACGACATGAGCACGCAGTCACTGCGGTTCTTCGCGGCGGAGCTGGTGCGGGAGACGGCGCTGGAGCAGCTCGGCGACGAGGTCCCGTACAGCGTGGCCTGCGTGGTGGAGGAGTTCCGCGAGGACCGCTCGCCCATCTACGTGCGGGCGCTAATTTACGTGGAGCGGGAGAGCCAGAAGAAGATCCTGATCGGCAGCAAAGGCGCGCGCATCCGGGCGATCGGCGAAGCGGCGCGAAAGAAGATCGAGACGCTCGTCGGCGCGAAGATCTATCTCGATTTGTGGGTCAAGGTTCTGCCGAACTGGCGCAGGGATGCCGCGGCGCTGGAGAGGCTCGGGTACAGGCGGTGACTAGTGACTAGGAACCGCGACAACAGAAACGAAGAAACGGCCCAGGCGTTGAGCAGGTACCAGTCACTAGTCACTAGTCACCAGTCACGAGTTTCCCATGCCCGTACCAGCCCAGCTTCTCGAGATCCTCGTCTGCCCGAAGTGCAAAGGCGAGCTCGAGTACAAGGAGAAGGACAACGCCCTCATCTGCCACGCGTGCTCGCTGCGCTACGCCGTGCGCGACGATATCCCGATCATGCTGATAGATGAGGCTACGCCTCTCAGCTAGCGCCGCTTTCGCTCTCGCCCTCGCCGCCGCCTTTCCGGCCGCGAGGGCACAGAGCGACACCGCGCTCTTTCTGCTCCTCCCCGTCGGCGCGCGCACGCTCGGCCAGGGGCAGGCGACCGTGGCGTCCGAGACCGGCAGCGAAGCCGTGTGGGCCAACCCCGCTTCGCTCGCCCGGCAGACCACGCGGGAGACCGCGATCCATCACTCGACGACCCTCGCGGTCACCGGAGACGCGCTGACTTTCGTCATGCCTGCGCGCCGGCTTGGCGTCCTCGGCCTGTCGGTCAACATCTACAACTTCGGCGACCAGCAGATCACCGAAGATCCGAACCAGCCGCCCGTCGGGCTGCTTCTCCCGAGGAACGTGGTGTACGCGTTCACCTGGGCGCGCGGACTCGGCAAGCACTTCAACGCGGGCGTCAACTACAAGCTCGTGCAGGCGCGCATAGACTGCACGGGGCAGTGTGGCGACATCGGTACCGGCTCGGGGACGGCGAGCGCTTTCGACGTGGGCGCGCAGTACGTGCTCACCGACGAAGTCCCGCTCACTCTCGGCATCGCGATCCGCAACATCGGAGGCGACCTGCGCGCGACGGCCGACGAGCCGCCGGCCAAGCTCCCGCGCCGGATCCAGCTCGGGGCTTCCTACCGACTCCGCTTCATCGACCGGTACCTGCCGGAGATGGACGTGCGGCTCGCGGGCGAGGTGGACGCCGATCCGAGTTTCAAAGAGCCGGGGTTCCGGTTGGGTACCGCGATCGTGTACCAGAAACGCGTGCATCTGCGGGCAGGGTGGGGGTCCGCGGACAGGGAAGCCTCGGGCGCGTCGGTGGGGTTCGGGATCACCGCCGGCAAGCTGGGCTTCGACATCGCCCGCACCTTCGACGGTCTTTCGGCGGACGCCGGGGAGCCACCTACGTATTTCTCGCTCCGGTACAACTTCTAGTAACGGCGACTCTTTCCCGGTCGTCTTTGACTAGCCGTCCTCTATAGTCTTATCTTGCGCGGTCCCGCCGACCCCACAGCCATTGATCCAGTCGATCGCCGTACTGTTCTTTCCAACCGGACGCGACGTGCCCCCGGCTCTTACCGAGTGGCTGGCGGTGCAGTCGCTGGACTCCGTTGTCGTAGGCAGCGCCGAGGAGATCATGCGCCTCGCACTGCGCACGCGCCCGCGGGTGGTAATCCTGGACGGGCGGGACGGCTCCTCGCACGTGGCCGAGGCGTCCCGCCGACTCAAGGCTGATTCCTACACCGCGATCGTGCCGACCGCTGTCCTCTGCGGGTCCGGCGACTCGCCGTTCGCCGAGGCGTGCGCCACGCTGGCGGACGAGATTCTCCGCGAGGTGACACCGCCGGCCGAACTCACGGCGCGTCTCGACCTGATGCTGCGCCGTTCCGATCGCGACACAGAAGTCCATCCGTCCACCCGCCTGCCGGGAACGACGAGCATCGAGGCGGACATCACCCGGCGCCTCGGATCGGGCGATCAGTTCGCGGTGTGCTACGCGGACCTCGACTTCTTCAAGGAATACAACGACCGCTACAGCTATCGCGACGGCGACCGCGTGATCCGGATTCTCGCGATGATACTGCACGACGTCGTGAAAGGGATCTGCGGCGAGCGCGGGTTCGTGGGACACATCGGCGGCGACGACTTCATCTTCATCATTCCGTCCGCCACGGTCCCCGAGGTCTGCGGCGAGATCGTCGCGGTGTTCGACCTGCTGATTCCGCACCAGTACTCCGAGCAGGATCAGCGCGCCGGCTACTTCTTCGGGAAGGACCGGCGCGGTCATCTGCACCGCGTCCCACTCATGACCCTGTCCATCGGGGTCATCACCAACTCGCGCCGGCACTTCACCTCGGCGACCGAAGTGAGCAATCTTGCTACCGAGATGAAGTCCTACGCCAAGACGCTGCCAGGCTCGGTCTACAGCGTGGATCGCCGCACGGTCGAGCGCCCGGTCACTGTGGACCAGCGCGTGCCGTTCCACCACAGCGCCGCTTCCGGAACCCAGTAATGAACGTCGGCTGCCCGCAGTGCTCGTCCATCTTCCGCGTGGATCCGGCCAAGGTGCCGCCGGGCGGGGTGCGCGCGCGCTGCTCGATCTGCGGCGGAGTGATCCCCGTTCCCGAGCCGACCGCGGAGCTGATCGCCGCTGGACCGCAGCCGCCGCGGGCCGCGCGCAACACGGGCGAGTATTCCCGCCGCACGCCTGCCATGGGCGTTCCGGCGCAGGTCACGCCGCCCGCGGGCGTATCCCGCTCGGTGACGCCCGCCGCCGGCATGCAGGCCGCGACTCCGTCGGCCGGTGTCTCCCGGCTGCTCACGCCCGCGGGAGGCATCCCGCGGACCCCGACCCCCGCGCAGCCGCGGCCCGCGTTCCAGGAGCAGGCTCCACCGGCGCCGCCAGCCGCGCCGCCGATGGTGCCCGCGCCCGCGGGTGTGCCGGGACCGACCGCGTCCATCAATCCCTACCTGGCGCGCGACCCCGACGTCCGGGCCAAGCGGCTCGCCCGCGCGCTCATATCGGACATCGTCACTTACTATCCCGAGAAGCACGCGGACGCGCTGCGCGCGGGCTCGCTCAAGCAGACCTTCGGCGAAGAGATCAAAAAGAGCTACGAGGAATACGTCGCCCAGATCGGGCAGTCGTTCGCCGAATCGACGACGCACTTCAAGGACGCGCTCAACGAAGTCCTCGGTGAAGGGAAGCGCATCTTCTAGCTCGCCGCTGTACTCTCCGGTAAATACAACACATGACAGAAACTGAACGCGGCCGGGACCTCGCACGGCACACCGCGCGGCTGGAAGAATTGCGGAGGTATCTTTGACATCGACTCCAAGAGGCAGGCGCTAGCCGCCGACGAGGAGCGAATGGCGTCGCCCGGATTCTGGGACCGCCAGGAAACGGCGCAGGCCACGGTCCAGCGCGTGAAGCAGTTGCGCGGCTGGATCGACCCGTTCGACGCGCTGTCGGCGCGGGTCACGAGCGCGACCGAGATGGACGCCCTGCTGGCCGAGAGCCCGGACGAAGGGATGGAAGCCGAGCTGGATCGCGACGTCGCGCGGATCGAGACCGATCTGGACGATTTCGAGCTCCGCTCGCTCATGCGCGGGCCGGACGACTTCCGCGACGCGCAGGTCGAGATCTCGGCCGGCGCCGGCGGCACCGAGGCGCAGGACTGGGCCTCCATGCTCGTCCGGATGTACACGCGCTGGGCGGAGCGGCGCGGCTTCGAAGTCGTGCTGCTCGACGAGAGCCAGGGTGAAGAGGCGGGAATCAAGGGCGCGACGCTCGAGATCCGCGGGCAGTACGCGTTCGGCTTCCTCCGGCCCGAGACCGGCGTGCATCGGCTGGTGCGGATCTCGCCGTTCGATTCCGCCGCTCGACGCCACACGAGCTTCGCCTCGGTCTTCATCTACCCGGTGGTGGACGAGGAGATCAACATCGAGCTCCGGGACGAGGATCTGCGGATAGACGTGTATCGCGCGTCGGGCGCCGGCGGACAGCACGTGAACAAGACGAGCTCCGCGGTGCGCATCACCCACATCCCGACCAACACCGTCGCGGCGTCCCAGGCCGAGCGATCGCAGTTCAAGAACAAGGCGACCGCGATGAAGATGCTGAAGAACAAGCTGTATCAGCTCGAGCTGGACAAGCAGAACGAGAAGCGCGCGGCGCTGGACGCTACGAAATCCGACGTGTCGTTCGGCAGCCAGATCCGCAGCTACGTCTTTCAGCCGTACACGATGGTCAACGACCACAGGACGGAGCTCAAGATTCCTGATGTCCAGAAAGTCATGGACGGCGGGATAGATCCTTTTATCGAGGCGTATCTCAAACGCTTTGGAGCAGTTCAGAGCGGGGTAGCCGCATGAGCGGTATCGCGCGCGGGCGTGGCGATCCGTACCGACTGCGGCGGCTAGCTTCGCGCGGTCCTGCGGACCGCGCTACAGACGCCGCCTCCGTCGGCCCAGCCTCGCCACGCCCCTCGGACATCGTGTCATGAGCGACGAGCTGAACTTCGTGATGCAGGCACGCCGCGATAAGCTGGATGCTCTGGTGGCGAGCGGACAGCAGGTGTTCGGGTATTCGTTCGACCGCTCGCATACTGCCGCTGCTGCCGTGCCGCTCCTGCCGGCCGGGGTGGAGGAGGGACCGGTCGTGAGTGTGGCCGGGCGCATCGTTGCGTGGCGGGCGCACGGGAAGACGGCGTTCGCGCACGTGGCGGACGGGAGCGGGAAGATCCAGTTGTACTTCAGGAAGGATGAGCTCGGCGACGAAAGATTCGAGGTGCTGCAGCACTACGATCTCGGCGATATCGTCGGTGTGACGGGCCCGCTGTTCCGCACGAAGACGGGTGAGGTCACCATACGCGTCACGCAGTTCGAGCTGCTGGCCAAGGCGCTGCGGCCGCTGCCGTATGGGAAGGAAGAGGTCGTGGACGGGCAGACGATTCGCCACTCGGGGTTCGTGGACCAGGAACAGCGCTACCGGCAGCGGTACGCGGACCTCGCGGTGCATCCGGAGGTGCGGACGATCTTCGTGGCGCGGTCGCGCCTCATCGGCGCGATGCGCGCGTTCCTCGACGGGCGCGGCTTTCTGGAAGTGGAGACGCCGGTGCTGCAGCCGCTGTACGGCGGCGCGGCCGCGAAGCCGTTCGTGACCCACCACAACGCGCTCGACATGCCGCTCTTTCTGCGCATCGCGGACGAGCTGTACCTGAAGCGGCTGGTCGTCGGCGGGTTCGAGCGGGTGTACGAGATCGGGCACGACTTTCGGAACGAGGGGATCGACCGGGCGCACAACCCCGAGTTCACGATGCTCGAGTTCTACCAGGCGTACGCGGACTACGCCGAGATGATGACCGTGGTCGAAGCACTGCTCGTGGCGGCGGCGGACGCGGTGCGGTCGACGCCCGGGCTCGCCGCGGATGTGCCGACCTTTTCGACGCCGTTCCCGCGCGTGCAGTGGACCGCGGCGCTGCGCGAGGCCGCGGGCGTGGACGTGATGGCCTTGGGCGACGAGGAGATGCGACAGCTGGCCAAGCGGGTGGGTGTGGAGCACACCCAGAAGCTCGCCCGCGGCAAGCTGCTGGACGAGATCTTCCAGGCGCTGGTCGAGCGGAAGATCGAGCGCCCGACGTTCGTCATGGATTATCCGGTGGAGCTGTCCCCGCTGGCCAAGCCCAAGCGCGGCGATCCCTCGCTCACCGAGCGGTTCGAGCTGTTCGCCAACGGGCGCGAGCTCGCCAACGCCTTCAGCGAGCTGAACGATCCGCTCGACCAGCGCGTGCGGTTTGAGGCGCAGGCCAGGCTCAAAGCCGCCGGCGACGAGGAGGCGTCCGGCGTGGACGAGGATTACCTGCGCGCCATGGAGTACGGCATGCCGCCCATGGGCGGAGTCGGGATCGGAGTGGACCGCCTGTTCATGTACCTTACGGGGACGGCCAATATTCGGGACGTGATTCTGTTCCCGACGATGCGGCCTGAAGCCGGTGACTAAAGAGCCGTGACTAGTCACCAGTCACTAGTCACCCTTTAAGTTGCAGCGTATGTCCCGTCTCGAGCTCTCCATCGCCTGGCGCTACCTGCGCAGCCGCCGCGGGTCGCGCTTGCTGTCGTTCATCAGCATGATCGCGATGCTCGGCGTCGTCGTGGGCGTGAGCGCGCTGATAGTCATCATCGGCGTCATGGCCGGGTTGCAGCACGATCTGCGCGAAAAAATCCTCATCGGCAGCCCGGACATCCGGGTTCTGAGCTACGGGAGCGATCTCAAGATCCAGGACTGGCGCGACGTGCTCGCGAAAGTCCGCCGCCACCCGGGCGTCGTGGCGGCGGAGCCGTTCGTGCTCACCGAGGCGGGGATGAATGCCGGGCGCGACTACGCCGGCGGGGTGATGCTCGTGGGACTGCCGGCGCAGACGCGCGGCGCGCCGGAAGTCACGACCATCCGGAGCCACGTTACGATCGGTGACTTCCGCTTCGCCAGCTCCGACGGCCAGCGCCGCGGCGCGGTGCTCGGTAAGCTGCTGGCCGCGCGGTTCAATGCGTGGCCCGGCGACAAGATCAACCTCATCTCGATCGCCAACACCAAGATCAACGCCGCGACCGGCACCTTCGTCCCCAGTGTGTACGAGCTCGAGGTCACGGGGATCGTCGAGACCGGGATGTACGAGTACGACGACCGGTACGTGTACATAGACCTCGCGCTCGCGAGCGAGTTCGCCGGCCTTGGGGAGAGCGTGACGGGCATCGAGGTACGCACCACGGACCGCTGGGAGGCGTCGCGCATCGCGACCGAGCTGAAGCAGATGCTCGGCTTTCCGTACCGCACGGTGGATTGGGAAGAGCAGAATCGCTCGCTCTTCCAGGCGCTCAAGCTGGAAAAGCTGGGCATGGGCGTGATCCTGCTGCTCATCGTGATCGTCGCCGCGTTCAACATCGTCAGCACGCTGACCATGGTCGTCACTGACAAGACGCGCGAGATCGGCATTCTGCGCGCGATGGGAATGTCGGCCGGCTCCATCCGCCGGATCTTCTTCGCTCAGGGCGTGTTCATCGGGATGGTGGGGACCGCGTTTGGCGTGATCGTCGGGCTCGCGGCGGCGATCAGCATGGACCGGTACGAGCTGATCGCTCTCGACCCGGCGATCTATTTCATCGATCACCTGCCGGTGATGACGAATCCGCTGGACGTGCTGTTCATCGTGCTCGCGAGCCTGCTCATCGCCGCGGTCGCGACGCTGTACCCGTCGGTCCAGGCGTCGCGGCTGTATCCCCTCGAAGCCATCAGGCACGAATGAGCGCGCTCACCGTGGTGGAGGGGCGCGACCTCCACAAGTCGTACGTCGGCGGCGACGGAAGCACCATCAATGTGCTGTCCGGCGTGGACCTCGCGGTGTCCCGCGGGGAGATGGTGGCGATCGTCGGAGCGTCCGGCGCCGGCAAGAGCACGCTGCTGCACATACTCGGCGCGCTGGAAGCTCCCTCCAAGGGGTACGTCGTCCTCGCGGGGGAGCCGGTCCAGGGCCGCTCCGACGACGAGGTCGCCGCGCTGCGCAACCGGCGCGTCGGGTTCGTCTTCCAGTTCCACCACCTGCTGCGCGAGTTCACCGCGCTGGAGAACGTGATGATGCCGCTGCGGATCGGCGGCAAGTCGAAGGCGGAAGCCCGCGCCAGGGCGGAGGAACTGCTGGCCCGCGTG
>CALMKE010000167.1 GCA_937867645.1 uncultured Gemmatimonadota bacterium
GGACACCTGATCTCGCTCGGACACAAGCGGATCGCAATCATCACGGGCGCCGCGCGCAACTATGACGCGGCCGAGCGAATGCGCGGCTACCGGTCCGCGTTGCGCCAGGCGGCGATAGCGGCGGACGCGGCGCTCGCGGTACAGGGCGGGTTTACCGAATCCGGCGGCTACGCGGCGGCGCTGCAGCTGCTCGCGGTCACGCCGCGGCCCACTGCGATCTTCGCGGCCAACGACTCGATGGCGATCGGAGCGCTCAGCGCGCTCCGTGAGTCAGGCGTGCGCGTCCCAGAGGACATGGCCGTGGCCGGGTTCGACGACATTCCGCTCGCGCGGTACATGGATCCGCCGCTGTCCACGGTGCGGGTGCCGACGTACGAGCTCGGCGCACGCGCGGTGGAGCTGGTGCTCCACGGCGTCGAGCACAAGAACGATCACGCCCGGCGGCGCGAGCGCGTGTCCACCGAGATAGTGATTCGCCGCTCCAGCGGCGCGCCGCTGACTGAGCGCCCGCCACCCTCGATTCATGCCTGACATGGCACGACCTGCAGTCCAGCACGGCACGTCCCGATTCATCACACGATCGACTACAACCCAGGAGTTGAGAATGACTACGATGCGGTTCAACGTTTCACGGGTGTTCCTCGTCGCGCTCCTCGCGGCCGCGGGAATGCTGGCGTCATTCGCGCAGGACGCGCGGGCGCAGACGACGACGGGAACCATCCGTGGCGTGATCACGGCCGAGGACGGCGTTACGCCGGTCGCGGACGCGCAGATCATCGCCAGAAATCCCGCGACCGGGGTGCAGCGCGGCACCGTAAGCCGCGCCGACGGCTCCTACACGCTGGTCGGCCTGCCGCCGGCGACGTATGAGCTGACCGTGCGCCGCATCGGCAGCGAGGCGAGAACCCGGACCGTCGTGGTCCAGATCGGCGCCACGACCATTCGTGATTTCGCGCTGAATCCGGCGGTTGCCCAGCTGGCGACGGTCGCCGTGACCGCGGCGCCGATCATCGAGACGCGGACGTCCGAGGTCGCGACCAACGTGACGCAGGCGCAGATCGAGAAGCTTCCGACAGCGAGTCGCAACTTCCTCGATCTCGCCGCGCTGTCTCCCGGCGTCACCGTCACGGAGGACCGCGTCAACGGCCAGTTCCGGACGTTCTCCGCCGGCGGGCAGACGGCTAGCTCCGTGAATCTGTTCGTGGACGGATCGAGCCTGAAGAACGATCTCACAGCGGGGGGTGTGGCCGGACAGGACGCGAGCCGCGGCAACCCGTTCCCCCGGAACGCGATTCAGGAGTACCGAGTCATCTCGCAGAACTTCAAGGCGGAATATCAGAAGTCGTCCAGCGCCATCATCACGGCGACTACCAAGTCGGGCACCAACGAGTGGAGCGGGAACGCGATATACGCCCGGCAGACGAAGGGCATGATCGCGCGCGACACCTTCCAGCGCGCGGATCCCAATTTCAAGAGGCCGGACTACTCGCGCACGCTGGCCGCGCTCAGCGCCGGCGGTCCGATCATCCGCGACCGGCTGCACTTCTTCGGATCGTACGAGGGCAACTATCAGGACCGCGCGAACCGCGTGAGCTTTGCCGCCCGTCCCACAGGATTCTCCGCGCTCGACACCGTGAATCTGGCGCAGTACGAGGGCCAGTTCATCTCGCCGTTTCGGGAGACGCTGCTGTTTGGAAAGCTCAACTACGTGGTCAACGAGAACTCCACGGCGGAGCTGAGCTTCAGCAATCGGAACGAGTCGGACGTCCGGGATTTCGGAGGGGCGACGGCGTTCACGGCCGCGGTCGACTTCGGGCAGAACGTCGGCATCGGCCAGCTGAAATACAACTGGTTCAAGGGACCCCTGCTCAACGAAGCCAAGATCGACTATTCGAGCTTCCGCCGGCATCCGGAGCCGAATACTCCGGGACTGCCGCAGCGCGCGTATTTCTATCCCGGCGGCGAAGCCAGGATCGGGAGCAACCTGAGCACGCAGGACTTTCTCCAGCGCCGAATTGGCCTGCGTGACGACCTCACCTACTCCGGCTTCAGCTGGATGGGCGAGCACATCGTGAAGGGCGGCGCGGCCATCGACTTCGTGACGTACGACATCATCAAGGACAACCGGGGCACGCCCGAGTTCAGATACAGAGATGTGGTCGGCGGGCAGACGTACAACTACGCCACGCCGTTCGAGGTGGAATACGGGACGGGCCAGTCCGATCTGAAGACGGACAACAAGCAGGTCGGCCTCTATATCCAGGATGACTGGAGCCCGATTCCGCGGCTGACGCTCAATCTCGGCGTTCGGTGGGACTACGAGTCGCGCATGCTCGACCACGACTACGTGACGCCGAAGATGGTGGCGGACACGCTGCGCCGGTACAACGATCAGCTCATTACTCCGCTGGATCTCGGCCGCTACATCAGCGACGGCAAGAACAGCAAGCCGTTCATGGGCGCGATCCAGCCGCGGCTCGGATTTTCGTATGCCATCGACCAGGCGGGCAGGACCACGGTCTTCGGCGGATGGGGACTGTACTACGACCGCATTCCATTCGACCTGTACGCGGTCGAGCCGCAGATGAAGATCAACCATCCGTTCTATACCGTCCGGTTCGCCCCGCGCGGCGTTGCGCCCGGACCGGGCCAGGTGGCGTGGGACGACAGGTACCTCACCGCGGACCGTGGCGTGCTTGACGCGCTCGTGGCGACGTCCGGCAGGCCCGAAGCCTGGCTGATCGACAACGAGGCGAAGGTGCCGAAGTCCAAGCAGTGGAATGTCGGCGTGCGCCAGCTGTTCGGCTCTTTCGCCGCGTCGCTGACGTACGCGAACGTGATCGGCGAAGACCAGATGGTTCTCAACTGGGCGAACTTCGGCGTCAACGCCCAGGGTCGCTGCTGCACGAGCTTCGACCTCGCCCCGCACGGCTTCAGCAACTTCATCTACTCCAGCAACGAGAAGAAGACGTGGTACGAGGCCATCCAGGTTCAGCTGGACCGCCCGTATCGCCGCGCATCCCTGAGCTCGTTCGGATGGGGAGCGGGCCTGGCGTACACGTACGCCACGCGTGAGCTGGAGGGCGTGGACGGCTTGAACGACGACTTCGCTTTCCCGGCTGCGCGCTTCATTCCGCGGCACCCGTCGAACGACGAGAAGCATCGCATCGTGGCCAACTGGATCACCGACATGCCGTACCTGTTCGGGATTCAGTTCTCCGGCCTCGCCACGTTGGGCGGCAAGTACAAGCAGGACGTCGGCTGCCCCGGCCGCTTTTGCGGCGAAGGCACGACGGGCAACGCGTACGAGCGCGGCGGGTTCACCGTTCCGGGGACATTCCCGTACCGGAACGTGGACATGCGGTTCCGCAAGGATTTCCCCACGTTCGGCCGCAACCCGGTCGTGTTCGGCATCACGTTCGATCTCTTCAACGCATTCAACCGCGACAACTTCGGCTGCTACCGGACCGGCGATCGCAACGCGAAGGAGTTCGGTACGCCCGGCTGCGTCGTGACTGATGCGCGAAGGTATCAGCTAGGGGCAGAGCTGGACTTCTAGCTCGCTCCGCGCGTGCCTGTCCTGAGGGCATGAACTTCTACTCGGCGCTGGTCGCGCAGCTGGCGGCCAGCGCCGAGTCGTTCGCGGGACGGCTCCGTTCCGTGAGGTTGCGCAACGCGGTGCCGGCAGGCAAAGTCTTTTTTCGTGCACTCACCAGCAGCAGGGATTCCATGCGATACACCCGGCTGAATAGCGCCTATTTCTCGCTCGCGCTCGCGCTCGGCGTTGCGTGCGCGCCGCCGCGAACGATCGATCGCGGGCCAGCGACGCCGGCTCCGCCGTCGGCGATCACGCCGCGCCAGACGGCCTTTCTCGACACGCTCCAGCGGCGGACCTTCAACTGGTTCTGGGAGCGGACG
>CALMKE010000168.1 GCA_937867645.1 uncultured Gemmatimonadota bacterium
CCCAGTCCGTGGAGATGAACGTTCGCCAGAACGGCGTCGGGATCGCGGCGGACCCGTACGGTTATCCGGAGATCTATTACCTGCCGCCTCTGGAGCTGGTCGAGCGCGTTGAAATCATTCGCGGCGCGAGCGGGCTGCAGTTCGGGCCTCAATTCGGAGGAGTCGTCAATTACGTGATGCGGCGGGGCGAGCCCGGGCGCCCGGTCGCCTTCACCGCCCAGCAAACGGCGGGGAGTTACGGACTCAACAACATCTTCGGTTCCGTCAGTGGCGGCACGGGTCGGGCGCAATGGTTCGGCGCGGTGCAGCGGAAGTCGCAGTCGGGGTGGCGCCCAAACTCCGACTTCCTGCAGACCACGAGCTATCTCGCGGTCAAGACCGTGGTGTCACCGGCGCTCACGGCTACCGTCGACTACTCGGCGTTACGCAACCGCATTCACATGCCCGGCGGGCTTTCCGACGAGCAGTGGGAGGCGGGAGCCCGACAGTCGTTCCGCTCCCGCAACTGGCTCACTTCGCCCTGGAACGTCACCACGGCGACGCTGGCATGGACGCCATCAGCGAAGACGCGCGTAGAGAGCGTCACTTCGTACCTTCACAGCGCGCGCGCCCTCGTATGGCGGAACGAGGACGGCGGCCCTGGCGCGCTGGATGTCATCGATCCGGCTACGGGTCAATACAGCAACCGGGAGGTCGGCCGCGAGCGGTTCGCGAACGTCACGGAGGAGCTGCGCTCGCTCACTGAATACACCTTGTTCGGGCGGCCCTCCACTCTCGCCGCCGGCGCGCGCTGGTTCAGCGGCCGCATGCGTCGCCGCGGAGGCGGCGAGGGTACCACGGGCTCGACATTCGATCTTTCCCTCGTGCCCGGCGGGACCTACGGATACGACATCCGCTACACTACGCGGAACGTCGCCGCCTGGTTCGAGAACGCGGTCCGTGTCGGCACGCGCCTGTCCGTCGCGCCCGGCCTGCGGCTGGAGTACCTCCGCTCGACCGCGGCCGGCTACAAGGACACCCCCTTCGAGCCGCAGGCCAAGTCACGCTTGGTCCCGCTCGCGGGATTGGGCGTAAACTGGATAGCCGGGCCGACGGCGACCGTGTACGCGAACGCATCGCAGGGCTACCGCCCGCTCGATTATACGTTCATCACTCCTGTGGGTTCGGTGTCCCGCATCGATCCGAACATGCGCGACGCCCACGGGCTCAGCCTGGATCTGGGCTGGCGCGGAACGGCGGCTGATGACCGGGTGCGCTTCGATGTCGGACTTTTCCGCCTGAACTACAACGATCGCGTGGGGTTGCGCAGCCGGACGGACGAATCGGGCGCGGTCTTTACCGAGCGAACGAACGTGGCGAACAGCGTGCACCAGGGTCTCGAGAGCTACGTCGAGGCGACAGCGGCATCGCCGGAACGGCTGGGCACCGTCACGATTTTCAACTCGCTCGCGCTCACCGATGCGCGCTACACGAGTGGCGACGTCAAGGGGAACCGCGTGGAATACGCGCCGCGGATCGTGGAGCGTGTGGGCGTCACGCTCGCCCGCGGACGGGCCTCGACCACGCTTCTTACCAGCTGGACGACCAAGTCGTACGGCGACGCCGACAACACGAAGCGGAGCGAGGACGCGGTGGTCGGGGTGGTGCCCGGTTACGCGGTGATGGATTGGTCCGCGACGGTGGACATAACGCGCGGATGGCGCCTTCAGGGCGGCGTCAACAACGCGACCGACCGGCGCTACTTCACGCGCCGAACGGATGAGTACCCCGGTCCGGGCATTCTTCCCGCGCTCGGCCGGAGCGCGTATGTCACGCTGCGGGTCACGCCTTGATCCCGTACGGCACGGCGGGAGGGTCTTGACAGTAGGTGTTATGACACTTATTATCCGGGCATGACAGCCACACTGCGGGACGAGATCAGGCAGCGGAAGCCCTTCAGGAGCATCTACGAGGAAGCCGCGCTCAACATCGTGCGTACCGCAGCGCTGCTCAGCGCGGACTTCGAGCAGATCTTCAAGCCGTACGGGCTGACGGGCACGCAGTACAACGTGCTCCGAATCCTGCGCGGGGCCGACGAGGCGGGGCTGTGTCGGAACGACGTGCGTGACCGGCTGCTCACGCGCATGCCGGACGCGACGAGATTGCTCGACCGGATGGAGAAGGCGGGGCTCCTATCGCGCGCCCGCGAGCAGGAGGACCGCCGCCTCGTCACCACCCGTCTCACGAAAAAGGGGAGGCAGCTGGTGGACGACCTCGATCCGATCGTCGCCCGGCAGCACAGGGAGCGGCTGGGACACATGAGCGACAAGCAGCTCGCGACTCTCAACTCGCTGCTGACCCAGGCGCGCCACCCGGAGTGATTTCTTTTGGGCAAATGAGTGTTATCACATCCAACCGTATCACACTGAAGCATTCACGTCTCACCAAGGAGCAAACCATGTCGTCCCTCTTCAATTCTCCCACGCAGCGCCAGGTGGACATCGGCGTCACGATCCTCCGGGTCGTGCTCGGCGCGATCTTCATCGCCCACGGCGGCCAGAAGCTGTTCGTGTATGGGTTCGCCGGCGTCGCCGGCGCGTTCGGGCAGATGGGCGTGCCCGCCGCGGCCTTCGTCGGCCCCGCGATCGCGCTGATCGAGTTCTTCGGCGGCATCGCGCTGACGCTCGGCCTCCTCACCCGGCTGGCGGCGCTCGGCATCGCGGCCACGATGATCGGCGCGATCTTCCTCGTGCACCTTCCGGCCGGATTCTTCGCGCCCAACGGAATCGAGTTTCCGCTCGCGCTGCTCGCGGCCGCCACGACGCTGGTCGTCACCGGCGCGGGCAGGTATTCCCTGGACGCGCTGATTGCCGGACGCCGGCCGGTAGCGGCGCGCACCGGCGGCGTGCAGTACCCGTTACGGCGAGCTGCCTGACGCAACCCTTCAGGGTTGCAGGGGTACTCACAGAGAGTCCGGCCCGGATATCCCGTGGCCGGACTCTCACCGCATGGGCCAGCCAATGAAACCGATCCTGCTGCTTTCAACCGCGTTCTTCTTCGCGCTCGCCTCCGCTCCGTCGGCGGAAGCGCAAGCTTCGTCCACTCCCAGGACCGCGTGCGATTCCGTCCCCGCGGACTGTGTCAGGCTCTCCGCCGCCGCCGATTCGGCGGTGCGCGAGCTGGAGCGGGCGGCGACGGAGCTGGCGAAGGCCGTGGAGCAAACTGTCCGGCAGACAGCCAACAATCCCGAGCTCCGGCTGCAGACGATGAAGCTGGCAGCCGGCGCTCTGGCCGTCGCCCAGCAGACGCTGGTGCAAAACGCCGACATGCTCGAGCGGATGCTGGCCGAGGCTTCCCGCCAGATAGCTCTGGCGCAGGCCGCGCTGGAAGCGCGCACCGAGGCGAAGAAGCCGTAGCGCCGATTCTTGCGATCCCGTTGCGCGGGAGCAGCGCGCGCGATAATTCACTGGGATCGCCATGAATCAGAGCCAGCTTTTTCGAATCTTCGCGGCCGCAGCGTGCCTCGCCGCCGCGGCGTGCGCGGACTCGGACGAGCGACGCGCCGAGGCGGCGCTGCTGACCGCCGACAGCGATTCCGGCGGCGCGCAGGGGCTGCTGTCGCTCAATTACGAGATTACGTCGGACGTCTTCAAGAAGTGGAAGAGCGCGCAGCTCGCGCTCGACCGCACGCTTGGCCGCAGCCGGTCACGAGCGCTGAAGGCCTCGATCATCGGCGAGCGCCCGACGCGCGAGTCCATCGAGCGCTCGGTTGCGAGGATCGAGGCTAACGCCAGCGCGCGCCGCGCGATCCAGCAGGCGGGAATGAGTCCCCGCCACTACGTGGTGGCCACTGTCGCGCTGTTCCAGGCGACGCGGGGAATCGATCCGATAACCGGCGAGGCGTTCCGCGGCGTGCCGGCGCGTAACGTCGAATTTGCCCAGCGAAACCGGGACGAGATCGAGTCGGCGGAGGTCGGAGAGTTTCAGCACATCGCCGACAGCATCGCGGCTGCCCGGGCGGCGGCAAGTGCCGAAGTGGACACGACGACGGTGGTAGTGGACACGGTTCAACCGGCGCCGGTTCCAACGCCGGTCCCAGTCGAGCCGCGGCCGATTCCGTCGCCGACGCCCACCCCGCCGCCGCCTGCGCCAACGCAGCCTACCCCGCAGCGTCCGGCCACACCGACAATCCCGCCGGCTGCCGACCAGCCCGCGCTACGTTAACAAGCCGCATCGGAGATCAGTGATGTACAACAACGTGAAAGTGTTCGCTTTGATGGCCGGAATGACGGCGCTGCTCGCCGGCATCGGGTCCTACATGGGCGGGAGCGGCGGAATGACCACCGCGCTGCTCTTCGCGGGCGTGATGAACGTCGCGATGTATTTCTGGTCCCACAAGATCGTGCTGAAGATGTACCACGCGCGGGTCGTGACCGCCGCGGAAGCCCCGGAGCTGTACGCAATGGTGGACCGGCTGCGGCAGCGCGCCAATCTGCCGATGCCGATCGTCGCGATCGCGCCGCACGAGCAGCCGAACGCGTTCGCCACGGGGCGCGATCCCGATCACGCAGTAGTGTGCGTGACGGAAGGGATCATGCGCCTGATCTCGAAGGATGAGCTCGAGGGCGTGATCGCGCACGAGCTGGGACACATCCGGAACCGCGACATGCTGCTGCAGACGGTCACCGCGACGATGGCCGGCGCAATCGCGATGCTGCCGCGCATAGCGATGTTCGGCGGCAACCGCGATCGCAACGTCCATCCCGCCATCGCGATCGCTGTCATGATTCTCGGCCCGCTCGCGGCGATGATCATTCAGGCCGCGATCAGCCGGCAGCGTGAATTCAAGGCGGACGCCGCCGGCGCGGAGATCTGCGGCCGGCCGCTGGATCTGGCGAGCGCGCTGCGCAAGCTCGAGGCGGGCGCTCACCGGATTCCGATGAACGTGTCGCCCGCGGCCGCGCCGCTGGCGATCGTGAATCCGTTGTCCGCCGCCGCGCACGGCGGCGGGATGCTGAAGTGGTTCTCCACGCACCCGCCCACCGCGGAGCGGGTCGCGCAGCTCGAAGCCATCGCTTCAGGAGCGCAAGTCGCCGCGTAAGCTCCGCCGCGCGATTTCGCGCCGCGCCCGCCTGCTTATCGCGGGGGGCGCCGTCCTCGCATCCGGGTGCGCGGGCGGGACGCGCCCACCGGAGAGACCGGCTCCCGCCGTGCACGTCCGGCGCGCGATGGCGGGCAATCTCGACGACCGGCTCCCGGCGATGCTCGATTCGATCATGGCCGTCGGGATCGCCGAGCGGGCGGCGCCAGGCGGATCGATCGCCATCGGGCGGTACGGACAGCACGTGCTCGCGCGCGGCTTCGGCCGCACCGACTGGGCAGTTGACGCGCCCGCCGTGGACGAGCGCACAATTTACGACCTCGCGTCCCTGACCAAGGTCGTGGTCACCACCACGGCCGCGATGATCCTCGAGGAAGAGGGACGACTGCGCATCGACCGCACGGTCGCGTCGTATCTGCCCGAGTTCAACGATTCGGCGAAGGCGGCGATCACCGTGCGCATGCTGCTCACCCACCGCGGCGGCCTGGAAGCGTACGCGCAGCTGTTCACGGAGAAGCGTGGCCGCGCGGAGTATCTCGCGGCCATCAATTCGCGACCGCTGCGATACGCGCCAGGGGAGCGCAGCATCTACAGCGACTGGGACATGATCCTGCTGCAGCTCGTGATCGAGCGGATCACCGGGCAGACGCTGGACGTTTTCGCGCGGGAGCGGATCACCGGGCCGCTGGGAATGAGCGACAGCTTCTTCAATCCGGATTCGGCGCTGTTCGCGCGCATCGCGCCCACGGAGCTGCAAACTTCGACCGGCAGGCTGATTCACGGGGTGGTGCACGACGAGAACGCGCGCGCCATCGGCGGCGTGTCGGGGCACGCCGGCTTTTTTTCTTCCGCGCGGGACCTGTCGATCTTCGCGCAGATGATGCTGAACGGCGGCCACTACGGATCCGTCCGGATCCTCCGGCCGACGACCGTCGCGCGCTGGACTTCGCGCCAGGACGCCGACACGAGCAGGGCGCTGGGGTGGGACAC
>CALMKE010000169.1 GCA_937867645.1 uncultured Gemmatimonadota bacterium
CGTGATGATCCTCACCGGCAACACGTCGATCCGCGAAGTGATCCTGTTCCCGCAGTTACGGCGGCGGGAGTAGGGGCAGTACGAGGTACTGCAAGTCGGTTATCAGTAGAATCTGGAAGCATGTGGATACGTGACTGGAACAGCTCATGAATCGTCAGATGACAAGTCCAGAAGAGCGAAATTGGGAGGCATGAGCTTACCCCACTTTCCCGGACACCTAGACTGTTGGCCAGAGGCCACAGCGAAAGGAGTCCAGGATGGCTACTCGGTACCCTCAAGAGTTCCGTCAGCGAGCCGTGGAGTTAGCGCGGCAGCATGAGAAGCCGATCGTGCAGCTCGCCAGTGATCTCGGGGTGTCTGACCAGACGCTGCGCAACTGGGTGCAGCAGGCGGACATCGACGAAGGCCGGCGCGCAGGCCTGACCACCGAGGAGCGGAAGGAGCTCGTGCGGCTGCGGCGCGAGAACCGGGTGCTGCAGATGGAGATCGAGATCCTCAAGCACGCCTCGGCCTACTTCGCGCGGGAGAACGTGCTCCCAAAATAGGCTTCCGGCTGGTCCAGGAGCTGGCCGCCCGCGGGGTACGCGTGGCGGTGGCCTGCCGGAAGCTCGGGGTGTCGGCGTCGGGCTACTACGAGTGGCGCACGCGACCACCATCGCCGCGGGCAGTGACGGACGACGCGCTCACCGCACAGATCCGCGAGATCCACACGATGTCGCGCGGGACCTACGGCGTGCCCCGCGTGCACGCCGAGCTGCGCCTGGGCTGTGGTGTGCGCTGCGGCCGCAAGCGCGTCGCCCGGCTGATGCGGGCATCCGGCTTGCAGGGAATCTACATTCGGCGGACGCACCGGCGGTGGAGCGCGCCACCGGTGCACGATGACCTGGTGCAGCGGCGCTTCGTCGCTGATGCCCCCAACCGCCTCTGGCTCACCGACATCACTGAGCACCCGACGCGCGAGGGCAAGGTGTACCTGGCGGCGGTGCTCGACGTGTACGCGCGGCGGATCGTCGGCTGGTCGCTCTCCGACCACCTGCGCGCGGAGCTCGTCGTCGACGCGCTCGAGATGGCGCGCTGGCGCCGGCGGCCGCGGCGGGGCGAGACGGTGCTGCACTCCGACCGCGGATCGCAGTACACCTCCTGGGCGTTCGGCCACCGGCTGCGCGAGGCAGGGATCTTGGGATCGATGGGCCGCGTCGGTTCGGCCTACGACAACGCGATGATGGAGTCCTTCTTCAGCACGCTGCAGCGCGAGCTGCTGGACCGCCGATCATGGACGACGCGCCGGGAGCTGGCCGGGGCGATCTTCGAGTGGATCGAGGTCTGGTACAACCCACGCCGCCGGCACTCGCTCATCGGCTATCACAGCCCCGTCGAACACGAACGCCTGTACACCGCAGGGGCGCATGCGGCATGATGCGCCAAGAAACCAACTGTCCGGGGAACCGGGTGAAGCTCAATCTGCGATGCCGACGATGACGGTGACGGCTTGACCACGGCGCAAGAACTGACGAACGGTTGCCCTTCATCGTCTGGCCCGACAGATCCGCTCGATGACGATTCCGACGACGACTCCACCCTTGACGGCAGCGAGTGCGCGGTGGGCACCAACCCTTTGTCCTCCGCCAGTCGGCCGAGCCTGACGCCGGATGGGGACGGGGATCAACTCGCGGACGGGTACGAGGCTATCTTCGCTACGGCGCCGAATGACTCTGATACCGACGACGACGGCGTGATTCGCCGGCTCCAGGCCGATGAGGAGGAGGCATACGAGTCCGCCGAAGCCGTGTTTCGGCGCATAGAGAACGAGTGCCCGCTCAAGCTGCGGCGCTTCACCCAGGATGAGATCTGGCGCGCGGTGGTCC
>CALMKE010000170.1 GCA_937867645.1 uncultured Gemmatimonadota bacterium
GGTTTCACACTCGTCGAGGTGTTGGTTACGACCGTTGTGATCGGCGTGTTGGCCGCGGTCGTGCTTCCGGCTCTCGCTAAGCAGACGAGCGCGGCGGATCCGGCTCGTGTTGCGAGTGATCTGAACAACATCAAGATGGGCATCGAGGTGTTCAGCAATAATCTCCGGCCGGATTTCCCAGGCGACCTGGAAGATTTAGTAAACGCGCCCACACAGTCGACTTCGCCTACTCCGTCGTCAACGTATGATGACTGGGCGATCGACGGAGCACGTTATGCTAACCTTACGCTGTGGAATGGGCCATACGTTGCGCAAACCATACCTGCCGCGTTCGTTGCCACTGGTGCGACGCCGTGGCGCGCAGGAGCCGCTGGCTTCTACGAAAATGATTTGAAGGTCTGTAGCGTGACGGCTGCGGAGCCGTGTACCGACGTCAACGCTAGTGGCGCTGCTGCCTTCGTCACGGTGAAGATCGACTCGCTTTCCCAAGCTGAAGCCGCGAACATCGACGTCGTGCTGGACGGCAGCGATGCAGTGAGCTCCACCGGCATGTTCCGATACACGGTGAGCGGAACGGCGGCGACCGGATTTTACTATACGATTCCATATACGCAATAACCGCGAGCCTCATTATGATTTTCAGGGAGCGCCGGCCATTGGCCGGCGTTTCTTTTGTGTGGGATTATTCCACCAGCCTTCGGTGGGTGTGCAGCCACGCGGCATTTGCTGCGCTGTGACCGGGCGCTGGACGGCTAACCGGATGCGTCCCATGTTGCCTGCGTGAAAATACCGTCCATCCCGAGCGATCGGTCACATGTGCTGGTCCACACGGCGCGCGTGCTGGTTTTCGCGACCCTGCTCGTTCCAGTCGTTCTCCTGCCAGGGTATTTCTTTCCGTTCATCACTGTCCGCGCAGTTTTTTTTCGCGTCCTCGTCGAGCTCGCGACAGCCATCGTTCTCTATCTTGTTATTCGCCGGGAAGTGGTGTTCAACTTTCGGGCCGACCCCGTACTCTGGGCGCTGATTTCATGGGTAGCGGCTAACGCGCTGGCGGCCGTATTCGGGGCAGCACCGATGCGCAGCATCTTCGGCGACCACGAACGTATGGGCGGGGTCTGGTTTTGGGCACATCTGCTCGCGTACTATGTGGTGCTCCGAACGGTCATGGGGCCCCGGGATTGGCGGCGCTACTTTCTGATCGCCGTGGGAGTCGCGGGGGTTATTTCGATCTACGGGCTGATTCAGCACTTGGTCCGGCCTTCTTGGTTTCCCGTAGGGGGACTGGAGGCCGGCGCCACGGTCGGCAACCCAGGCCTGCTCGCGATTTACCTGCTCGCTAACATCGCGTTCTGCGCGCTGCTGGCCGCCCGCGCGGGCAGGCGCGCGCGACCGGCGTTTGTCGTGCTCGCGCTGGTGATCGTGCTGGCGATGGTGTTATCGGGGAACCGGAGCTCGGCACTGGCGCTGTTGATCGGATCCGGTGTCGGACTCCTGGCATACGTTGGCTGGACCGGCTCACTGCGAGGCTGGCGCGCGGCCGCAATCGTCGCTCTGTTCGCGGTCGCTGGTGCCCTCCCATTCATCGCACGCGCTCCTTGGGCGCGCCCGGTCACCTCGCGGGTGCAGCTGCTCTCCAGGTTGTCGGCGGGCGTCGATTCCACCCGCGTGATCCAGTGGCGCGCTGCCATTGAGGGCATTCGGGATCGGCCGCTACTCGGCGTTGGGCCGGAAAACTACCAGTTGGTATGGAGCCGCTACTACCATCCGGAGATGCACCGGTTCCTCGAGGATTCTCGCTGGGACCGGGCGCACAACGCCTACCTGGACGCATTCGCAACCGCCGGAATTCTCGGTTTTCTGTCGTTGCTCGCGATCTGGATCGCGCTCGGTTGGACCGCGCACCGTATCGGTACTCGTCCTCCTATCGGGAACGGCGGGAGCGCGGACGACGAAGGAACGAGGCCGGCTGCAGCGATAGCGCTCGGCTTTTTTGCCGCGTACGCGTTCTATCTCGTCTTCTGGTTTTTCGATCTCAACTCCACGATGCTCTGGATTGCGCTCGCCGCGTTCATCGCGAGCCAGTGGTCTGGAAGGCGCTTGATTGAGGTTGGAAGCTCCCGGGAGAAACGGTGGCAGGCGAGCTTGGTGCTCGCGTTGGGCGCGGTCGCCCTGGTTTCCGTCCTCTATATCCACGGCTTCAAAACCCTGGAAATGGCCCGCACTCTGGATCGTGCGCGAAACCCGAATCGGCCGTTACATCTGATGCTGGAAGATTTCGAATCGATTTTTGCGTCGCCGGCCCCGATAACGCAGCACGCCTTTCTGATGTACGCTGCCCAGCTCCGGTCGCTCCAGCCTCGGTTCGAGGAGATTCGCGGCGATCCGACCAGCTCGGAGTTGTTTGACCGGGCGTTCGTACTTGCGGTAAAGGAGTTTGAGAGCCAGGCCGTGCAGGATCCGCTGAACGAGAGGCTCCTGGTACAGCATGCCCGCGTCCTGATGATCGGGGCGGCCTATTATCGTAATGCGCGTCTGTATGAGTCGGCGCTTTCCAAGCTTCACCGCGCGGTTGCGCTTGCCCCGCGCAGAATCACTACGCAGTTGGTGCTGGGTTGGGCGTACCTCCAGGCTGATCGGCCGGAGGAGGCAGTGCGAATTTTCGAGCGAGCTTACTCGGTTTATCCTGCGTTTGGACGGACGCAGGCCTATCTTGCCACCGCTCATGCCGCGCTGGGGAACAATCAGGCGGCTGCCGATTGGCTGATGGGCGCCTTAAGGGCGGGATTCGTGCCTGACCGTTCGGCGGTCATCGAGGTTTCTCGCGCGCTCTCCGCGGACGGTCACCCACTGGCCGGTGCGAAGCTGATCGAGGCCTATTTGAATCGCAGGTTTGGCCCGCCGTTCATGTGGCGCAATCCCACCGGACGTCCCGCTATATCGGATTACGAGCTCGCCCTCATTGCGGCGGAGCTGTACCAGAAAGGGAAGGACCCGGTTTCAGCCGAGATACTGACTTCGGCGTCGGAGTTCTTGTGCGCGGGGGAGAGTCCACTCGCGCGTCTTGCGAGCGACTTGTTGAAGAGGTCCCGTATCAATGCAACAGCCTGTCGCGAGCCTTGGCGCACGGGGATTATTTATTGACTGACCACCTGTCGCGCCTTCGCTCAGCAGCCCGATATCGGAATCGAGTAGGATAGGTTGACCATCCCGGCCGGCGCGGCCGTCGTGACAGTGGATGGCGCGGGCAGCGCCGCGGTCTGATACCGAATGGTGCCCGTAGTTTCCGGATTGGTGGACGTGCCGTCCAGCTCCCCTTCCAACCCAACCGCGATCAGGGTGTCGATCCCCGCCGCGTCGATCAGCAGGAAGGCCGACGCGCCGACCGTCACGCGGCGGAGCTGATTCTGGATATGGCCGTCGCCCATCGCGATTCCCGTGCTCAACAGCTGCCGCGATACGTACGGCCCACGCCAATTGTTGATGTGCGACGCG
>CALMKE010000171.1 GCA_937867645.1 uncultured Gemmatimonadota bacterium
CGCTTGAAGATCGCGCGCGCATCCTGCTCTTCGACGACCCACGGCCGCCACGCCTTGCTGCCGAACGTCATGCAGCCCAGGCAGATTCGCGAAACTGAGGCGCCGGTGGTTCCGAGCGGGACATATTTCATGGAGAGGCATTCAAGTGAAACCAGCGAGCGGTAAAGCTCAAGGCCATGGTGCGCCGTACGAGACCCCCGGCCGTTTTCTCGAGGTCGGGTCGTGGGCGCGGCGGCAGCACTTCGAGCTGTTCCGCGCATTCGAAAATCCGTTCTTCAGCGTCTGCGTGGATGTTGACGCCACGGCAGCGTGGGAGGCGAGTCGCGGCGCCGGCGCGCCATCGTTCTACGTCCTCACCCTGTTCCACTCACTTCGCGCGGCGAACGAGACCGAAGCTTTCCGCCTGCGTCTTCGCGGCGAGCGCGTGTGGGTGCACGACACCGTGCGCGCCAGCGCCACCGTGTTGCGGGAGGACGAGACGTTCGGCTTCGCGATCTTTCCGCCGGCGCCGGATTTTGCAGGGTTCAACGCCCAGGCGATCCCGGAGATGGCGCGTGCGAAGCAGCCGCGCCAGCTCGAGATCCCGCGCCCCGGCGAGGACGACCTCATTTACCACTCGAGCCTGCCATGGATGCGATTCACCGCTTTCACCAACGCGCTCAACGGCGGCAAGGACTCGGTGCCCCGCGTCGTGTTCGGAAAATGCGAGGAGCGGGGTGGCCGCCGGCTGTTGCCGGTCGCGGTGGAAGTGCATCACGCGCTGGTGGATGGCCTCGACGTGGCCCGCTACCTGGACCGGTTCCAGCAGGCGCTCGCGAGCTCCCGGTAAGCTCACGAGCCGGCCGATCACCGCCTGCGCCGAGCCGGAGCGGTCATCCACCCCCAACGGCCGAAGATGCGCGCGCCGGCGGGCGACTTGAGAAATGCGACGAACTCACGGGCGGCGTCCCGCTCACGCCCCTTTGCCGTGAGCGCCACGCCCGCGTCGCGATATATCCGCCAGCGCTCGGCGACGGGTACCACCTCGGCCAATGTCGGGTTCGCCACCTGCCAGATATTCCAGATGAGCCACGCGTCGAAGCTCGAATCTGCCGCCCAGCGCTCCCTGGCTTCCGCGCTGTTACCCGCGACCGCGCCGATATTGCGACGGAACGAGCGCACGACACGGACGTCCCCGGTTCGCCCCGCGACGTCCTCCCACAACCCGGTCTGCCCTGCCCCTTGAACCACGAGCACTTTCCTGCCGGGCCGGAGCAGGTCTTCGAAACGGCGGATTCGCTTCGGGTTGCCAGGACGTACCAGGATAGCGACGGGACGTAGATAGAGGGGCTCGATGGTCGTCTCGTCAATTCGGCCGGGATGCGGACCGGCGCCCCCGGCGGTATCGCCAAGCTGTTTGATGAAATCCGTCATCATATGCTCGGCGCCGCTGAAGATGACGTCGGCGTCCCGCCTGGCCTTGGCGAGCCACTGCGGCGTCGGTCCGCCAGTAACGGCGACATGCACCCCGCGCTGCCGTTCGAACTCGACCGCGATTTCCTTCATGGCGGGGAGAGGCCCGCCGGGACCATACACGAACAGAGTCTCCGCGGCCGCGCGCGACGACGTTTGCGCGACGAGCGGCGCCGCGCACGCCGCTAGCGCGGCACACGCCACAAGGCTCCATACGGTCCTTCTCGAATGCTGGCGGGAATCGGCGACGGCTGTCTGCATGGCGATTACCTCAGAGTTTCCGATGAATCAGGCGGGCCGGCGCTCGCTTCGTCCGCCCGGAGCGAAGGCAAATCCGGCAACGCTCGCGCCGAATCAGCGAGTCCGAATTCCGATCACTCGCAAGCGGAGTGCCTTCACGAAAGATTCGCTCGATCTCCCTGAGCATCCACACCGAACGGCTCAAACCGGGACGATTGAAGGGGGAATGTCATCACCTCCGCCGGGGCGATTCCGCGCGAGATATGCGCGCAGACTGTCGATGGCGCGCACGCCGGTCAGCGTGCGGCCGTCCTGGTCCCGCGCGCCTACTCCACCCGCGGCCGCGACGGTGTACTCGCGCTCGGGCAGGGCTTCGACGCCGCCGATCTCGAGTCGGATTACTCGCGCGCCCGCGGGATTGTTGAGCCGCACCTGCGCGCGCATTCCGGAAAATCGGATCACGTATCCCCCCTGCTGCCTGAACGGGTCCGCGGCAAAAGCCCGCTCGAGGCTCTGTTCCAGCATGCGCCGCAGCTCCGCGCCGGTGAGACGCATGCTGAACAGCTCGGGGTTCGTCGGTATCATCTG
The DNA here is from genome assembly GCA_937867645.1 of uncultured Gemmatimonadota bacterium. Lineage (GTDB taxonomy): Bacteria > Gemmatimonadota > Gemmatimonadetes > Gemmatimonadales > Gemmatimonadaceae > JACDCY01. The sequence continues at coordinate 2,281 of CALMKE010000171.1, forward strand.
CCACAGATCGCCAGCCGTGATCGGTCCCGGGGGAATTGGCGCGCCGTACCGCCAGCCGTGCGACAGGGCCACTTCGGCACCGGTGCTGCCCCGATAGGCCGCCGTGAGCACGGCATCCATGGGCGACTCCAGTGCGGTGCCGCGATGGAGGATCATCCTCGTTTCGCCCACTACTTCAGCCAGTTGCTTACGGTACGGGCGCAGGCTCTCGGCGACCACTTCCGCCACGGTGCCGTCGCCCGGGTCGCTCGCGTCCTCCTGAACGGCGATGAGCCGGTGAGCATAGCCGCAGACGCCACCGTTGAGGATTTCGAGATCGAGCCGTGTCAGGTATGACCCATGCGCGCCGGACTGCGCGATGATCGTCCGCCCGACAACTACCGGCGCCGCCAGCAAGTCGTGTGTGTGCCCGCCGAGTATCACGTCTATGCCGTTGACCGCCCGGGCTATCGCCACTTCCTGCGGGAGGCCGTAGTGCGAGATCAGCACGACGAGATCGGGACGCTCCCGGTCGCGCACCGTGGCTATCGTTTCGGGAAGGACGTCCAGCGCGTCGGCGAAGCGAAGCCCGGCTCCGAAGGGGCTCGGCATCGTCCGGTTCACGACGGGAGACGTAATTCCGACGAACGCTACGGTGAGGCCCCCGACTTCCATGACCTTCGACGACGCGAACTCCGCCGCGCCCGTTTCAGCGGACACGACGTTGCTGGCGATTACGGGGAAGGCAAGCTCGCGAACGCGCTCTCGCAGAGCGGATGGACCGAAGCCGAACTCCCAGTTACCCGGCACCATTACTTCGACCCCCACGGCGTTGAGCGCGGGAATGACAGCTGCCCCCTCCGTCCATTGAGCGGGCCCCGTGCCGTGGATTGCGTCGCCGCTATCCACGTGCACGCACGCGCCCCGAGCCTCACCTCGAATTCGGTCGGCCAGCGCCCGGATGCGGGCGTACCCGCCGGCGCGCCAGACGAAAGGCCGGCCCTCTCGCCACCCGAGCTCCCAGTGCGAGTCGATGTGCGCGTGGGTGTCGTTTTGCTGGATCAGAGTCAGATGCCCGGACATCAATGCGTTCCGGCAGAGGAGACGCGCGCCCGGCGGCTCATCGCGTGACCTCGTTCAGGAGCATGCGAAATTGCTCGAGCGGGAGCGCGCCTTCGATCAGGCGGCCGTTGACGAAGAACGAGGGAGTCGCGCGAACCCGCAGCTGCTCGGCCCGGCGCGTCGCCTCCGCCGTCCTGCGATCCGTCTGCTGGCCGGCGTAGCAGGCGTTGAAGCGAGCGAGGTCGAGCTGGATAGCCGCGGCGTCCTGCCGGAAGATTTCCTCGGGCGCGAAGGTCCGCTTCCACGCCGGCTGACCCGCGTACAGCCGATCGTGCATCTCCCAGAACCTGCCCTGGTCGGCCGCGCATTCGGCCGCGCGCGAGGCCTCTCGCGCGTTGGGGAACATTCCCATCACGAACGGAACGTACTTGAAGAACACCTTGCCCGGCTCAACGAACTCCCGCTCCAGCGCCGGATAAGTTTCCCGCGCGAACGTTCCGCAGAACGGGCAGCCGAAATCGCTGAAGTTCACGACGACAACCTTCGCGTCCGGGCTTCCGACATCATACCCGATACCTGTCAGGTCCGTGCCCTGTATCACGACCCTACGCGGGGGGCCCGCCGGCGCTGCCGAATCCACGGAAGACGCGATGCTTACCACCGGAGTTTGGCTGGATTCGACGCCCGGCGCCGGCCGATCGGCGCTGTCGCACGACGCGAGCCCCAGCGCCGTGAAGCCGAAAACGAATGTCCGGAATATTGCGATCATGTTCATGTTCCCATGTTGAAGAGTTGGCCGAAACCGGCCAGAAAGTTTGACAGCGCGGTGAATCGTCCCGTGAAGAGCAGCACGCCGACCGCGACCATGAGGACGCCGGACGTGACTTCGATTGGACGGAGCCATCGGTGCAGCCGCCGCGCGCCCGCGAGATACCAGTTGAGTCCAACTGCCGCGATGAAGAACGGGATCCCGAGCCCGAGCGTATAGGCCACGAGCAGCAGCACGCCTTTGGTCATGGTCGCTTCGAGCCCCGCATAGAGCAGGATCGAGGCTAGCACGGGCCCGACGCAGGGAGTCCACCCTGCTCCGAAGGCAATTCCGACCAGCAACGAGCCGGCCAGCCCGGCCGGCTTCGACGCAAGATTCATGTGCCGCGCGCGCAGCAGCATGGGGAGACGCAGTACTCCGATGAGATACAGCCCGAAGCCGGCTATCACCACGCCGCCGATCTGCTGCAGTAACGGGAGCGCACGTCGCAGCGTACCGCCGAGCGCGGTCGCCGTCGCGCCGAGCGCGACGAAAACCAGGCCGAATCCGAGCACGAACACGCTTGCGTGAATCGCGGCGCGGACTCGCGCGGCATGCCGCCCCTTGGTGGTGAGCTCGTCGAGGGTCATCCCGGTCACGAAGGTGACGTAGCTGGGCACGACGGGGAGCACGCAGGGCGAGAGGAAGGACACGAGACCGGCGACGAACGCGAGCCCGTAGGAAACCGAAACTACTTCAGTCATCGGACTCCCTCCCGCGGCAAGCCAGCCGATTTGCCGGGAGATGTTGCGCCGGCCGACTTGCCGCGAACCGGTTCCGCCAGCAGCCGGTCAACCGCCTGCGCGAGCGCGACCGCGGCGAAGATTCCCCGCACCTCGTATCGTATCCGTCCGTCGCGGTCCAGCAGGAACGACGTCGGCAGCACGTTCGTGCCGCCGAAGCTTTGTATCACCGTGGCGGTCGCCATGGCGACGGGGTATGTGATGGAGCGCTCGGCGAGGAACCGCTCGACCGGCTCGCGCCCGGTCGCGTCGGTCGAGATGCCGAGCACGACGAAGCCATCGTCTTTCCTTTCATCGTATACCGATTGAAATCCGGGCATCTCAACCCGGCAGGGCGGGCACCAGGTCGCCCAGAAGTTCACCAGCACGACTTTCCCGCGTAGCCCGTCACCCGAGACGGTGTCGCCCGCGAGAGTGGTGAGCTCGAACGCAGGCGCGGCATGGGGAGTAGACGCCACGCCGAAGGCGGCCGCGACCTGCGGCCAGACGCGGTATCCTATGAACGCCGCGAGGGCGATCCAGATTACTGCTTCGAACCGCGCGAGCGCGCGCACGCGCGCTCGCCAGAATTGAATGGACATTGGGATCTGAGTTGGGGCCGGGTTTGGCCCGTGAGAATCGAAACATCAAAGCGGCGACGGAACGCGCGTCGCTGCCGGCAGCGCTGGAGCGCTGCCCTCAACTCAGCTGTGTCGTGGCGGGTGAAACGGCGGTGGTACCCTCCAATCCGATCGTGCCGTTCGATCGGCCTCGATCAGCGGATCCGACTTCGGCGCGGCGGCATCCGCTAACGCCGGCGAATCAGGGCGGAGCGAACCGTGTACTTGGCACGGCGCGCCCGAGAAAGCCGCAGGCAGCCCTGCCGGCTTTCCTTCGCTGCCGGACTCGTTCGCGGGCACACCGATGCGTGCCCCGGCGGGTCGAGATTCCGCGCGGGGGCAGTCCATT
>CALMKE010000172.1 GCA_937867645.1 uncultured Gemmatimonadota bacterium
CGGCCGATGATTCCGAGAGCGCTGGAGATAGACACGTACGACGGAGGGGCGTGGGTCAGTATCACGCCGTTCACGATATGGGGGATCCGGCCGGCGATGCTGCCGGCGGTACGCCGAAAAGCTGTACCGCGCGCGGATTCACCACGCGCCGTGGTCGCTGCGGGTGGCCGCTGAAGGAAGTGAGTGTGTAGCTAGCGGTCGGCTGGGAGCGAGATCGGCTTCCTGTCGGCTTCGCTCAGGAGCTTCGTGACGAACCGTTGGCCCTCGGATACGCGCTCGACCTCGACCGCGATGGCTTCGACGGCCTGCTCGATCCGCTCGAGTCTGCCTTCGGTGGCCGGAGGCAGAGCACGCGCCGGTTGTGGCCGCTTCCATATGCGGCGGGTGTGCGCGATCACCATCGGCAGGAGCAGCACCGCGGCCATGAACACCGCAATCATCACCGCGTCCTCGCCTATCGGCGGCTCCGCCTGCCGCCGCGCCAGCTCCGCCGCGTCCTCGGCCTGGGCCGCTTCGCCGAGCAGCGCGGGCGACGCGTTGGTGAGCGCCCGCTCGGTGGCGGCGATGTCGGACTCGATCTGCACGATCCTGCCATCCAGCGCGCCGAGCCGCTGCTCGAGGCCGACCCTTTCCGCGTTGTTGGCGTCGCGCATCGCCTGCAGAACTTCCTCGCGGCGGTTGCTGGCGCGATTGAGCTGATCCGCCAGCTCCGACCGGCGCGAGCGCAAGCCGGCGATGTCCTGTACGCTCTGCGGCAGCGCGATGGTCTGAGCGGCCGTCGTAGGACCGACGTCAATTCGGATGGACGGCGGTCCTTGAGCCTGCGCCGTCGCCGCGCCCGGTACCGTGACTTCCTGCATCGATCAGCTCTCTCGTCTGGTGTGATCGGCGCTCAACGCCCGCGTATTCTCCAGCGCCGGAACGGGCTTCGCGTCGCTCATCAGCTTCGTCACGAACCGTTGCCCCTCCGATACGCGCTCGACTTCGATCGCTATGGCTTCGACGGCCTGCTCGATGCGCTCCAGCCGGCCCGCGGTCTCGGGCGGAATGACGTGCCGCACCGTACCGGCCGCGGCGCGCTTCCACATCATTCGCGCGGCGCCGACAGCTAGCGGCGCGAGCACGAAGATCGTCATGACGATCCCGAAGGCGAGAACTTCTCCCGACTGGAATCCGCCCAGGATCGCCTCATCGCGGGTGGATGCAAGCGCTCCCGCGGGCGCGCCCGTGAGCAAGCGGCCGGTCTGCGCGATATCCGATTCGAGCTGCACGATCCGTTCGTCCAGCACCGCGATCCTCTGCTCGAGGCCGGCACGGTCCGAGCCGGTAGCGCCTCGCAGCTCTTCCGCGAGGTCCCTGCGCCGTCCGCTGGCCGAGATGAGCTGGCTGGACAGCTCGGATCGCCGCGCGCGGATCGCGGCCACCTCGGCGCGCGTCATCGGGATTGCGAGTGTCTGGGCCGCGTTACCCGGACCCTCCTCGATTCGGACGACCGTCTGCGACGGAAGCGCTGGCGGCTCGGGCTGGCTTTGCATGGAAACCCTTACGTGAGGAGGCTTCGCTTGGTTACAACCGCGAAACTAGCCGTTCTCTCTCTTGAACACTATGAGATCGGTCGCCGGAGCCGGAAACCCGGCCTGCCTCGAAAGAGTGGCGATCTGTCCGCGGTGGTAGGTGGAGTGATTCACCACGTGCACGAGCTGATCCACCAGCGGCTGGGTAAAGTCTTCCCCTTTCAGGTTGCGATAGGATAGCGGTCTCTCGAGGTCGTCATCGGTCAGTCCCCGCAGAAACAAAGCCCGGTCCGCTTCGATCTCCGCCAGTCGGCGACGCGCATAGGTCAGCCCCTGCGCGCTCCCGCGACCATCAATCCGCCGCCGCCCACGATGAGCAGGATTCCGACCCATGGCGGGATCTCCGCTTTTCTCTTGGTGACTACTTCGACGGGACCCACGCTCACGGTCTCGCTGTCCTTCGTGTAGCTGATGCGCATCGCGAGCGTCACGACGCCGACGACGATCAGCAGCACGCCCATCCACGAAATCGGTTTCATCCTTTCTCCTTGGCGATATGTTGCAGTTCGGCCCTAGCCTCCAACCAACCGCTGAAACCGCGGATTCGCTCTCAGTGGAGCGAATTGCGGGTGCAAGCGGACAACATTGGGGTACAGGATAGACGGCACGGCAAGCAGTTGCTCGAGAACAGGAATCACCTCGTCGTGCCGGCCCAATGCGGCCAGCGTGAAAGCCCTGGATATCAGGATGTCTCCACCGATGAGTGCATCCTTGCTCAGAGGCTTGAGGGCGACCGCCCTGTCGGAATCAGCGATGGCGTCCCGCTCGTTCCCCACCAGCGCATGAGCCAGGCCGCGTTGCGAATAAAATTCCGCCTCGCCCGGGCGCTCCCGGATGCGGGCCGTGAGGAGGCGTATGGCCGTGTCGGCGTACGCGCGTGCGCGAGATGCATCGTTTCGATCCCGGAAAAATGCGGCCTTGCTGACCATCATCGAGGCTCGCTCTCCAAAGTCCGGAACCCACTCCAGCGCAGGTATAGCTTCGATCATCGTCGGATGGACCGAGAAGGGCCAGCCCCAGGCAAGGGCTGCGGCGGTCCGCGGTGCCTTGTCCGGCGAGCGTTCCCATGCATCGAAATAGACGCGGGTTGCCGCCGCCACGTCTCCCGTCCGCGCCAGCAGCGCATTCCCCTTAACGAGCAGAGCGTCCGGCGCGTCCGGGCTGACTATGAGAGCTCTGTCAGCCAGCCGCTCGGCCGCGTCATAGTCGCGGAGGTAGAGCTGGGTTGTGCCCGCATCGGAGATGTACGCGGCGGCACGCGGGTCCAACTCTATCGCGCGCGCCATCGTGGCGACTGATTCCCGCCACTTTCCGCTACGGCGCTGAATGAACGCCTTGAAGAAAATGACGTCCGCGCTGTTCGGCCGCGTTTGCTCCGCCGCGGAGAGTTCGCGGAGCGCGTTCTCATAATCCAGGAAGCCGTGATAGTAATAGACGCCGAGAGCTTCATGGCCCTCGGAAAGGTCCGGCTTCAAGGCCAGCGCTCTGTCGGCCGCGGCCTTGGCGAGGCGCAGGCGCTGAGCGCTCCGATCTCCGTAAAACCAGTACATCTCGGTGTGCGCGATCGATAGCCGCGCGTAAGCGTGCGCGAATTCCGGGTCCAGGGCCACGGCGCGCTGGAGCAGCGACACCGCTTCCCGGATCGGCGGGACCTGAATGGACCGCAACAGCTCCGTCGCCCGTAGGTACAGCGCGTACGCTTCCACGTTTTCCGTGAGCTTTGCAACGAGCGCATTCCGCTCCGGCTCGAGCAACGCGACGTTGAGCGCGCTGGCGACCGACGTCGCGACCTGCGACTGCACCTCGAACATTCCGGAGAGGACCGTCTGGTACGCGTCGCCCCAGACCTGGGTCGCGTCCGACGCACGAATCAGCGCCGGACTGACGCGCACGATCTCCTTGCCGGCCGCGTCCTTGTCCCACCGTACCGTGCCAGTGAGCAGGTACTGCACCCCCAGCTCCTGCGCGATCTGCGCCAGCGGCTTGTCGCTCCCCGCGTAGCTCCGCGCGCTCTGCCTGCCGACGACGCGCAGCCCGCGCACGGACGAGAGGCGGTTGGTGATCTCCTCGGTCATGCCGTCGGTGAATTCCTGGCCGTCCTCGCTCCCCCGGTTCTCGAAGGGCAGGACCGCCAGCGCCGGTGTCGGAACCGACTCCGCGGATGCCGGCGCGGGCCGGCTGAACTTCCAGCCCGCGAAGGCGATCAGCGCGACCGCGAGCACGGCCCCGGCAATCGCGAGCGAGCGCCTGGGTACCTGCACGGGCACGCTGACGGAGCGCTGGGCCGTGGTCGGAGCCATTCCGCCGCTGGGCGTCGTCAGTGCATCGAGCTCGTGCACGACCTCGGCGGCCGACTGCGGGCGGTCCGCCGGACGCTTCTCCAGACACCACATCACGAGATTCGCCAGCATCGGCGGAATGGCGGGGCGGAGTTTCGTGACCGGGTCCGGCTTCTCCGTTACGTGCGCGGCCAGCAACGACTGCGGCGAGCGCCCCGAGAAAGGCGTGCTCCCGCTCAACATCTCGTACGCGAGCACGCCCAGCGCGTAGATGTCGGCCCGGTGATCCGTGTTCGGGTCCGCGGTCGCCTGCTCCGGCGCCATGTACGCCGGCGTGCCGAGCGCGACTCCGAGCGACGTGAGGCTGGCCCCGCCGCTGGACGCGCTCACCGCCTTCGCGACCCCGAAATCGGTGACCATCGCCGATCCGCCGGATATCAGCACGTTCTCCGGCTTGATGTCGCGGTGCACGACGCCGTTCTCGTGCGCGTACGACAGTGCCGACGCCACCTCGCGCAGAACGCGAACCGATTCCGACACCGGCAGCTCGCCGCCCCGCGCGAGCCTCGCCCGCAGCGACTCGCCTTTCACGAACGGCATGGTGAAGTACGGCAGACCCTGGGTCTCTCCCGCGGACAGCAGCGGCACGATGTGCGGGTGCTGCAGCTGCGCGGCCATCTGTATCTCGCGGCGGAACCGGTCGATGTTGACCGCCGCGGCCATGTCGGGCGGAAGCACCTTCACCACCACTTTCCGTCCGAGCGACGCTTCGTGCGCGACGAAGACCCGCGACATCCCGCCGCCGCCGAGCTCCTGCTCGAGGGTGAGGTTGTCGCCGAGGGTCTTCTGCAGCTGCTCGCGGAGCTCGGTCATTGCGAATGAGCTCTGGTTAGGGGCGGTTCGGCACGGGGCAACTATACACCCACGGGCGGGATCTCGGAATCACCGGGGCAGCAAGCGCCAGCCAGTACGCTTGGTTGCGAACTGAGGACTGAGGACCCATGCGGCCTCAGGACTAACTACAACCGAGGATCTGCGACGGAGTGAGGACTGAGGATGACCGGAACAACGGGAAACGCTCCTCAGTCCTCACTTAATCGTAGATCCTCGGTTGCTTTTGGTCCTGAGGCCGCATGGGTCCTCCGTCCTCAGTCCGCAATCGTCAGTGCAGATGTTTTGCGCGCGCCGCCATGTCCTCCCGCTCGAGCTGGACCGTGACGTGCTCGATCCCGAACAGCCGCATCGCGTCGTGAATGTGCTCCAGCACGTGCTGCTGCCGCTCTGGCTCGCGCACCACCGCGTGCGCGCTCATCGCGACCATCCCCGAGCTCACTGACCAGATGTGCAGATCGTGCACGGACTCGATCCCGGGGATCGCCTCGAGCTGCGCCCGCACGGCGCCGGGCGGACAGTGCGCCGGCGCGGATTCCAGCAAAACGTCCACCGACTCGCGCACGAGGTTCCACGCCCCGCGGATGATCAGCGCGGTGGTGAACAGCGACGCGAGCGGATCGGCCTCCAGCCACCCCGTCGCCCAGATCACCACCGCCGCGGCGACGGTCCCCACTGACGCCAGCATGTCGCCGACCACGTGCAGATAAGCGCCGCGCACGTTGAGGCTCGAGGCGGACGAAGGGTGCAACACCTTCGCCGCGGCGACGTTGGCCGCTAGCCCCAGCGTCGCGATGACCAGCATCACGCCGCCGGTGACCGGCTCCGGATCCGCGAAGCGGGCAAACGACTCCCAAATGATCCAGGCCGAGAGCAGCAGCAGGGTGACGCCGTTAATCAGAGCGGCGAGTATCTCCCACCGCAGATAGCCGTAGGTGCGGTGCGAAGTGCGCGGCAGGTGCGCGAACCACGCGACGAACAGCGACAGCCCGAGCGCCGCCACGTCCGTGAGCATGTGTCCCGCGTCCGCCAGCAGCGCGATGGAGTTGCTCAGCAGCCCGCCGACGACTTCCGCGATCAGGAGCGCGGCCGTTATCGCCAGCGCCAGCCTCAGCCGCGAGGAGTCCTCGTGGGCGTGCGAGTGGCCCGCGTGCCCCGCGTGGCCCATCAGGCCTCGAGCCTCGCGCGGGCGGCTTCATAAGACCGCCGCGAGCCGCTAACTTCCCCTCGTGCTCGGAAGGCTTTCCGCCATTGCCGTGCTCGTGCTCCTGAACGGTTTCTTCGTCGGCGCCGAGTTCGCATTAGTACGCTCGCGTCGCAACCGGCTGGAAGCGATGGTTCGCACCGGTGACCGCCTCGCACGAGTGGCGTTGCGCGCATCCTCTAATATCTCCGGGCTGCTCCCCGCGAGCCAGCTTGGCGTCACCCTGTCCAGTCTCGCGCTCGGCTGGGTCGCGCAATCCACCATGACCGACGTGCTGGCCTCGCTGCCCGCCGGCGCCGTGATCCCGGCCCGCATCACGATCGCCGCAGTCATCGCGTTCGCGTTCGCCAGCTACGTGCACGTCGTGTTTGGAGAGCTCGTCCCGAAGGCGGCCGCGCTCAACCACCCCGAGCGTCTCGCGAAGTGGCTCGTGCCGCCGCTCGTCTTCTTCGCCACCCTGTCGCGCCCGCTCGTGTGGCTGATCAACCGCACCTCGAACTTCATGCTGCGGCTGTTCGGACTGCACGCGCTGCCGGGCGAGGACAGCGTGCATTCGCCAGACGAGCTGCGGATACTCGTCGAGCAGGCGCAGGAAGGGGGCGCGATCGAGGCGCAGGACGCGGACATGATCGACGCGGTGCTGGAGTTCTCCGAGAAGAACGCCAGCGACGTGATGACGCCGCGCACCGAGGTGGCGGCGTTCCCGCTCGACGCGTCGCTGGACGACGTGCTCGCCACCGTCGAGGACAAAGGCTACTCCCGCTATCCCGTGTATGAGGACAGCATCGACAACATCGTCGGCCTGATCCTCACCAAGGACATCCTCATCGAGGCGGTGCGACGCAGGAACAGCTTCTCGCTCCAGGCCGTCATGCGGCCGGTCCACATGGTGCCCGGATCGCGCGAAGTCGAGGACGTGCTCGCTGATTTCAAGCGGCTCAAGGAGCACATGGCCGTCGTGCTGGACGAGTTCGGCGGCACCGCCGGCGTCGTCACGATGGAGGACCTGCTCGAGGAGATCGTCGGGGAGATCCTCGACGAGTACGACGAGCCCGCGGAGAAGCCGGTGGAGACGCGCGGCGGAGAGACCCTCGTCCCCGGCAGCACGCACATTACCGACCTGAACGAGCGCTTCGCCCTGGAAGTGCCGGACGAAGACTACACGACCATCGGCGGCTACGTCTTCGGTATGCTGGGGAGGCTGCCCGTGCTCGGCGACCGCATCACCGCGGGCGGCGCGATCTTCACGGTGCGCGAGATGGACGGCCGCCGGATCGAGTCGCTGGCGGTGGACCTGCATACTCTCGGTGACCGCCGCGCTTCCGAGCGCGATCAGCCAGCGTCGCGCACAGCAGCAGCGCCTGGATGAAGCTGGACGGGTCCGCGCTGTCGCGGCCCGCTATGTCCATGGCCGTGCCGTGATCGGGTGAAGTCCGCGGGAACGGCAGCCCCAGCGTCACGTTCACCGCGGACCCGAACGACGCGACCTTGATCGCCGTCATCCCGATGTCGTGGTACGGCGCGATCACGGCATCGAACTCCCCCCGCATCGCCCGCACGAAGACCGTGTCGGCCGGATAGGGACCGGCGATCCCCGCCGCGCGCGCCGCGGGCGCGAGCACGTCCTCGTCCTCGGCGCCGAACCGGCGGCCATCGCCGCCGTGCGGGTTGAGCGCGCACAGCGCGATTCGCGGCTCCGCGATCGAGAACCACTCGATCAGCCCGGCGCGCGTGATCCGTGCCGCGCGCGCGACCGCGTCCGGCGTCACGGCAGCGGGCACGTCGCGCAGCGGCAGGTGCGTCGTCGCGAGCACCACGCGCAGCGGGTTCTTCGCCGCGCCGGCGTCGGTGGAGGCAAGCATCATGGCGACCTCGCTTCCCGTGAGCGCGCCGAGCATCTCGGTGTGCCCGGGATAATCGAAGCCGCCGGCGAGCAGCGCGGCCTTGTCTATCGGGGCGGTGACGATCCCCTGCACTTCGCCCGCGACGGCGAGCGCCACGGCACGCTCGATGGCCGCCCCACTCAGGGCGCCGGCGAGGTCAGACCCATCACCGGTTCGCCATTCACCGACAACCTCGTCCAACTCGAGACCCGCACCCGTCGGACCGATCACCGTAATGTCGCAGCGCCCGGCAACCCGCGGGTCGCCGAGCGCTTTGCGTATGATCTCCGGGCCAATACCGCGCGGATCTCCCGCGGTGACCGCCAGCCGCGCGCGCACCTACAAGCGCAGCGACACGAAGGTCTCCCGCCGCAGGGAGTCCAGCAGCGCGCGCGTCGCGCGCTCCGCGATGAGCTGCTGCCGGATCTGCTCGCGCACGTCCTCCACGCTGTACTCGCCGCCTTCCGTCATCGTGACGATCTGCAAGATGGCGAACTTGACCATCATGTCCGCGCCCAGCCGGAACGGATCGGTGATCGTGCCTTCGGTCTTTCCCGCGATCGCCTGCTGGTATGACGCCGGCAGCGAGTCGCGCGGGTACGGCTGCAGGATGCCGCGCTCTTCCGTGGGGTCGTGATGCCGCTGCACCAGCTGCTCGAAGTCCGCGCCGCGGCGCCACTGCGCCGCCACGCTGTCGGCTTCGAGCCGCGCGCGCTCCACGTCCGCGGAATCCACCTGCGGACGGATCAGAATGTGCCGCGCCTTCACCTCGGCGGGCTGCACCCGGTCCACCCGGATGATGTGGTAGCCGAACGCGGTCTCCACGATCGGGCTGACGCGCCCCGGAGGGAGCGCGAAGATCGCGCGCTCGAACTCCGCGACCAGTCCGGAGCCTCGCCGGTTCCAGCCGATGTCGCCGCCGAGCTCCTTGCTGGCCGGGTCCATCGACTCGCGCCGCGCGATCTGCTCGAAGTCGCCGCCCGCCCTGATCTCCGCGAGCAGCGAATCCGCCTTCGCCCGCGCGCGCGCCTTCGACGCATCGGACGGCTTCGGCGCGACTACGATCTGCCGGAACGTCACCGCCGCCGGGCGCTGCCGCAGCCGCTCCCGGTTGCGCTCGAACGCGGCGTCTATCTCGGCTTCGGTCACCGTCGCGGGACGCAGCCGCTTGCGCAGCTCCCCGAACGTCCGTTGCTGCAGCATCTGCCGACGGATCTGGTCCACCAGCGTGCGGCGATATTCTTCCGGCGTCCCGAAGCCCGCGTCGCGCAGCTCGCGCCGGTAAGCCGCGTCGGTCGGGAACTGCTCGCGGATGCGGCGGATCTGATCGTCCGCGGCCGGACCGGCCTCTTCCGGCGTGACCTCGATCTTGAGCGTGACGGCCTTCTGCACGAGGATCTCGGCGTCAATCAGCTCGTTGAGTGTCTCGCGCGCGAGCGCCAGCTGGCCGGCGGAATCGCTCGGAAATACGAGGCCCTGCGCCCGTTTCTGGTTGACCGCGACGAGCACCTCGCTCCAGAGGATCGGATCGCTCCCGACCACGGCGACGATGCGATCCACCGGAATCGCCGCGCCCGGCTGCGGTGCGGCAGGCGCAACATCCTGCGCACGCGCCGTGGCCGGCGAACCCAGTGACGCAACGGCCAGCACGAGCGCCGCTACGAACTGGTAGTGGCAGTTAGGACGCAGGACGCAGGACGCAGGACGCAGCATGTCGCTTATTACCCCCGCACCGGATCGCCGTTCGCTCACGGCGTGGTCGGCGCCGGCGCCGGCGCCGGCCGGGCTTCGGGCTGCGCGCCCGGCGGAACGGCCGGGAGCGGCACCGCGGACGGCGGCTGCTGCGCGGTGCGAGCCGAGTCGGCGGCGGCCCGGATGCGAACCGCCTGCTGGAGCGCGCGATCGATACCGGCGTTGTTGACCGAGTACGGGTACTTCGATCGTAGCGCCCACTCCACCGGCGCGGGAATGTTGACGAACGGAGCCTGGTCGGACAGGACGCGCTCGAGGTACCGATCCGTGCGGGCAGTGGCGAGCCGCACCCGCTCTTCCTTCGTGGACGCGCTGTCGGCCAGCATCTCCGGCGCGATTCCGAGCCTGGTCCACTCGTTCACGATCTCGGCCGTGAACGACTGCCGCGCGTTGCGCAGCTCCGACGCGTCGATCTTGATTCCGGCGCTGTCGGCGGCGCGGAGCACCAGCTCGTTCCGCACGAAATTCTTGATGAACTGCGTGACCACCGAATCCGGCGCCGCGATCAGCCGCGAATGAACCTGCTGCTGGGGCGGGAAGGTTTCCATCCAGCGGACGAGCTTGGCGCCGGTGAACGCTCCGGCGACCGAGGTGGCCAGCGTGCCGCGATCCCGCACGTGCGCGTCGGGATCGGCTGCGATGGCGCGCGCCAGCGCGGGCGCGTTCTTCTTGACCGATATTCTGGACACCGAGTCCATCCGCGCCATGTACGTGCTTTCCGCGACCTGCATGCTGTGCGCCCGGCTCGCATCGAGGAACGTCTCCCGCACTTCTTCGAACGTCGGCCGGCGAATGATGTGGTAGCCGTACGGCGTCTCGATCACGGGCGATATCTCACCCGGCTTCAGTGCCAGCAGCGCCTGCTGGAACTCCGGCACCATGGCGCCGCGGGGGAACACCCCGAGGGCTCCTCCCTGCGCGCCGGACTGGGTATCCTCACTGTTGGCCCGCGCGAGAGCCGCGAAGTTCGACGCGTTGAGGCGGCCGCGGATCTGCTGCGCGCGCGCGAGCGCGCTTCGCTTGGCGCTGTCGGGCTTGTTCTGCGTGAGGAAGAGAATGTGGCTGGCCGCCAGCAGCTCCCCCGACGCGTACTTCTGTGGCGCAGCAGCCGTGTCCACCTTGCCCCAGTTGGCGGAGATCGTCTGGAACCACTTCTGCGCGCGCTGGTTCGCGAACAGCGACCACATCGCGCTGTCCACCGTCGCGGGCGCGTTGAGCGTGTCGCTCTCGGCCGCGGCGAGCGCGAGCAACTGGTAGTTGACCCACAGGTCGGCGACCGTGCGGATCACGTCCTTGCGGACGGGCGCCTGCGACTGTCCGATGAGCTGCGCGAGGCGGGCCGCGCCAAGCTCGTTCGCGCCGGCCTTGGCGGCGGTGTCTGTGTGAGCGGTGAGGGCGTCACGCATTCCCTCACAGCCGGAGAGCAGCGTCAGCGCGAGAACGGCTACTGCGATAGGGCGGATCATGTTGGCGTGCGGCTCCAAAAAGTTTGGCTACGGGCGAAGCTTCGTTAGGGCGCGAACGAGTCCATCGAGGAGCGTGGAGCCGCCGAGCCGGGTCAGCTTCAGAGACAGCGGGTGCGTGCGTCGCACTTCCGCCGAGAACTGGACGTCCTGGAACGCCGCCGCGAGACCTTTTACACGCGGAACGGCATAGTCTTTAAAGGTAATACGGGCCTCCGTGCCCCGCACAAAGATGGACTCGATCTCGAGCGCGCCGCCGAGGACCCGCAGGAGGCTGGTGGCGAAGAATCCCTCCGCCGCCGGCGGCAGCGGCCCGAACCGGTCGCGCACCTCCTGCCTCACCTGTTCGACACCGGCCGGCTCCGTAAGGTTCGTCAGCCTCCGATAGATGTCGAGCTTGGCGTCCTGCGAGGGGATGTACTCGTCCGGCAGGAACGCCGGCACGTCCAGCGACACCTCAGCCGGCTGGAGCTTGGGGCCGCCGTCGCCGCGCAGCATGCGCCGCACGGTCTCGTCCAGCAGCCGGAGATACATGTCGAAGCCCACGGCCTGCACGAATCCCGATTGCTCCGGGCCCAGCAGGTTGCCCGCGCCCCGTAGCTCCATGTCCTTGAGCGCGATCCTGTAACCCGAACCGAGCTCCGTGTGGTGCTCGAGCACCTTGAGGCGGCGGTTAGCCTCCTCGTCCACCGTTTCGGGAACTATCAGGTAGCAGTACGCCCGGCGATGCGAGCGGCCGACGCGCCCGCGAAGCTGGTACAGCTGCGCGAGGCCGAGCGTGTCCGCGCGGTTCACGAACATCGTGTTCGCGTTGGGCACGTCGAGCCCCGACTCCACGATCATCGTCGAGACGAGGATGTCCAGCTCCTCGTTCACGAACTTACGCATCACCTCTTCGAGGTCGCGCTCGCGCATCTGCCCGTGCGCCACGCCGATTCGCGCGCGCGGCGCGAGCCGCTGCACATGGTCGGCTATGGCCTGGATCGTCTCGATCCGGTTGTGCACGAAGAACACCTGCCCGCCGCGGTCCAGCTCGCGGGCGATCCCTTCCTCCAGCAACCCATCGTCCCACGGCTCGACGAACGTGAGCACCGGCGAGCGGTCGCGCGGCGCGGTCTGCATGAGCGTCATGTCGCGGAGTCCCGCCAGCGACAGGTGCAGTGTGCGCGGGATCGGCGTGGCCGTGAGAGTGAGCGCGTCGGTCTCGAGCCGGAGCTGCTTGAGCCGCTCCTTGTGTTTCACCCCGAACCGGTGCTCCTCGTCCACCACGATGAGCCCGAGGCTGCCGAAGCTCACGTCGGGGCTCAACAAACGGTGCGTGCCGATCACGATGTCGGCCTTCTTCGCCCTGATCTCGGCGAGCACTTCCTCCTGCTGCTTCGGCGTTTGAAAACGGCTGAGGGTGCGCACCGTCACGGGAAAATCCGCGAGCCGGTCGCCGAACGTGCGCGCGTGCTGCTCGGCGAGGATCGTCGTGGGCACGAGCACCGCCACCTGCCGGCCCGACTGCACCGCCTTGAAGGCGGCGCGGACAGCGATCTCCGTCTTGCCGTACCCGACGTCGCCCACGAGCAGGCGATCCATCGGCCGCTCGCCTTCCATGTCCGATTTGACGTCCTCAGTCGCGCGCCGCTGGTCGGGCGTATCCTCGAACAGAAACGACGACTCGAGCTGCCGCTGCCAGGCGGTGTCCGGCCCGTGCGGCGGACGGGTGGCGATCTTCCTGCGCGCGTACAAATCGAGCAGCTCCGCGGTCATCTCCTGAATGGCGGCGCGCGTGCGATCCCGCTGCTGCGCCCATTTCTTCCCGCCGAGCTTGTGGAGGTGGGGCGGAGCCGCGTCCCCGTCTATGTCGTCCGCGGCGCGGTAGCGCTCGAGCTGGTCGATCTTGTACAGCGGCACGTTGAGCCGGTCGCCGCCCGAGTACTCGATGACCGCCACTTCGACGGTGCTCTCGCGCACGAACAGCTTCTCCATGCCGCGGTAGATGCCGACGCCGTGCTCCAGGTGGACCACGAAATCGCCGGGCTTGAGCGCGGCTCCCGAGTCGAACGCGCTCCCGCCCGAATACTTTCTCGCGCGGCGGATGCGGCGCTCGCGGCTGAAGATCTCGTGGTCGGTGAGCACGCGGAGCCCGGGTTCGATCCCGTGCGGCAGCACCACGAAGCCGCGGTGCAGCACGCCGATCGCGAGCGCGGCAGGCGAGCGCGGCCCGGGCGCGTCGTCGAGCAGCTCTTCCAGCCGCTCCGCCTGGCCGGCGTTGTCGCACAGGATCACCGTCGGCGTCCCGTCGCGCACCGTGCGCCGGAGCTGCTTGATGTCGCGGGCGATCGTCTCCGGGGCGCGAATCGGAAATACAAGGTCGTCCGCCTCGCTCGCGGCCGCGAGCAGACTCAGCGAGCCGAACGAGGCGAGACGTCCGGTGACGGACTCCGGACAGTCGTACAGCTCTTCCCGGTCCGGCGCGTCCTCGCCGCGCCGCCGCGCGAGATCGATGTGGTGCTGGGCCTCGTCCCACGTGCGCTCGAGCTCCGCAGCGAGCTTCGTCCCCTCCGGGTACACGACTACGCTGTCCGGAGGCCACAAGTCGGCTATCGAGATCCGCTCGAATTCTTCCGTGCCGGTGGTGACCTGTCCGTCCACCGGCAGAATGAGCGCGAGCTCCGCGTCGCGCGTGGAGCGCTGCGAGCCGACGTCGAAGTGGCGGAGCTCCGCGATCTCGTCGCCGAAGAACTCCAGGCGCACAGGCTCCGCCATGCCGAAGCCGTAGATGTCGAGAATCCCGCCGCGCACGCTGAACTGGGCGACGTCGTCCACCATGTCCACGCGCTCGAACCCGATGGACTCCAGATGCTCGATCAACGCGCCGAGCCGGCGGACGTCGCCCTTGCGCAGCTCCAGCCGCGCGGCCGACAGCGCCCGGGCGAGTCTCGTGCGCTCCATCACCGCGCGCGCCGTGGTGAGCAGCACGCGAATGCCGCCGCGGGCCAGCCGCTCCAGCGTCTCGACCCGCTCGCCCGCCACCTCCGCGTGCGGCTCGGCCTCGCCGAACGCCTCGCGCGGAGGGTAGAACGCTACCGCTTCACCATCGATGACCGCGGCCATGTCCGCGAGCCACCGCTCCGCTTCCGGCACGGCTTCGCAGACAACGACAAAAAACCGCCGCTCCAGGCGGCGCGACAGCGCGCTGACCAGGACGGCGTCGCTCGAGCCAATCAGGCCGGCGACCCGGACATGGTTGCCCGGGGGTGGAATGCGGTCGAGAAGGCGGCTGAACGACGGGAGCCCTTCGACCGCTTGTAGCAATAGCGGTAACGGCATTGGGGAACAGCAAGCTAACTACCCTCCTGGGCGATCGACTGCCGGAATCCAAGTTTGGAGTGTGGCAGTTGGGAGTGTGGCAGTTTGGAGTCAACCCGGGGGCGGCGGTTTGCGGAGGACCTTCGCCCGCAGCCCGCAGGTCATCCGGCGAATTTCGACGGTCTCGGCGGCGAGTGAATGCCACTGCAGCGGCTTGAGGACTCCGTAATCCCTCGCGATCTCGAGCTGCCCTTCCAGCTCCTTCGAGGATTTGATGCTGGTGTCCAGGAACTTGGCAAAATCCTTCGCCGTTCGAGTTCCGCACCCCTCGATGATGTTGAACAGTACCGATTCGGCGGCCCGGACAGTCTGAGACTCGAGAGCGGCATACCCCCTTCGCGGGAACGCTCGCGTCGCACGCCGCACCGCGATGCAGTGTGCATGCGCCCTCGCCCATACATCTAGCTTCCGGTGATCCTGCATCCTCCAAGAAGCCACGAATAACCGGCACACGCGCCATCCAGCTTCGACGAGAGGCATCAAATCCTCGCACACTTACTCCCAACTGCCACACTCCCCACTGCCACACTCCAAACTTGGATTCCGGTGAGCCCCTCATCGGCCTCTATATTTCTCCTCTTCCCGTCAAATCCCGCAAATCAGTCCCGTGGCCGACATTATCCAGCTCGACCATATCCGTAACTTCTGCATTGTCGCCCACATCGATCACGGGAAATCCACCCTCGCCGACCGGCTGATCGAAGCCACCGGCACGCTCGGCAAGCGGGACATGAAGGCGCAGGTGCTGGACACGCTCGACCTCGAGCGCGAGCGCGGCATCACGATCAAGCTCAACGCCGTGCGCATGCAGTACAAAGCGCGCAACGGCGAGGCGTTCGAGCTCAACCTCATAGACACGCCGGGCCACGTTGACTTCACCTACGAAGTCTCGCGCTCGCTGGCGGCGTGCGAGGGCGCGATCCTCGTGGTGGACGCGTCGCAGGGCGTACAGGCGCAGACGATCTCGAACCTCTTCCTCGCGCTGGACGCGGGACTCACGATCGTGCCGGTGCTCAACAAGATTGACCTGCCCGGCGCCGAGCCGGACCGCAGACGCGCGGAGCTGGTAGAGCTTCTCGGCGTGGAGCCTGGAGACGTCCTCCAGGTGAGCGCCAAGGAAGGCGTCGGCGTCCCGGAGCTGCTCGAGGAAGTCATCCGCCGCGTGCCCGCGCCGAAAGGAAAGCCCGCGGGTCCGCTGCGCGCGCTGATCTTCGATTCGTACTACGACAAGTACCGCGGCGCGATCCCGAGCATCCGCGTGGTTGACGGCGTGGTGAAGCCGAAGATGCGGATCGCGTTCGGCGCGAGCACCGAGACTTACGAGGTGGCGGAAGTCGGCTACTACCAGCTTCGACAGGTGAAGGCGGAGGAGCTCGGCCCCGGGGAAGTCGGCTATGTGGTCGCCAACGTGCGGCACGTCAAGGAGACGCGCGTCGGCGACACGGTGTTCGACGCGGAGCACCCGTCTACGCCGCTTCCCGGCTACAAGGAAGTGCGCTCGATGGTGTTCTCGGGTATGTACCCGACGGACACGCAGGCCTACGAGCAGCTGCGTGACGCCCTGGACAAGCTGCAGCTCAACGACGGCTCGCTCTTCTTCGAGCCCGAGACGTCCACCGCGCTCGGCTTCGGCTTCCGCTGCGGCTTCCTCGGCCTGCTGCACATGGAGATAGTCAAGGAGCGGCTCGAGCGCGAGTTCGATCTGGATCTCATCTCTACCGTGCCGAACGTCGAGTACCACATTTACCGGGGCGACGGGTCAATGATGCTGCTGGAGAACCCGGCGCTGATGCCGCCGCTCTCCACGGTCGAGAGGATCGAGGAGCCGTACGTCAAGGCGCGCATCGTCGCGCCCGCCGAGTACATCGGGCCGATCATGACGCTGGGCACCGAGAGGCGCGGCATCTACGGCACCATGCACTACATAGACCACGCGCGGGTGGAGTTCGACTGGGAGTTTCCGCTCGCGGAGATCATTCTCGACTTCTACGACCGGCTCAAGACGATCAGCCGCGGGTACGCGAGCCTCGATTACGACATGCTCGACTACCGCGCGAGCGATCTCGTAAAGCTCGACATGCTCATCAACGGCGACCCGGTGGACGCGTTCTCGGTGATCATCCACCGCGACAAGGCGTACGAGTGGGGGAAAAAGATCGCGGACAAGCTGAAGGAGCTGATCCCGCAGCAGCTGTTCGAGGTCGTGATCCAGGCCGCGATCGGCACGAAAGTGATCGCGCGCACGCAGGTGAAGGCGCTGCGCAAGAACGTGCTGGCCAAGTGCTACGGCGGGGACATCACCAGAAAGCGGAAGCTTCTGGAGAAGCAGAAGGAAGGCAAGAAGCGCATGAAGCAGGTGGGCTCGGTCGAGATCCCGCAGGAAGCTTTTCTGGCGGTACTGCAAGTCGACTGAATGGCCTCACTGGTCGTGCAGACGAGCTTCATCGGCGACACGGTGCTGACGACACCGTTGATCGCCGAGCTGGCTCGCCGGGGACCGGTGGACGTCCTTACCACTCCGATCACCGGTCCCCTGCTCGCCAACAATCCGGGCATTCGCCGCGTGATTCTGTACGACAAGCGCGGAGCGGACCGCGGCCCCGTGGGACTCTGGCGCGCAGCGCGCTCGACGCGCGAGCTGTTCGACGAGGGGAAGAAACACCCCGTGAGCTACGACGCGGCGTACCTCGCGCAGGGATCCATTCGCAGCGCGATCGCGGCTCGCCTGGTCGGCGCGAAGGAGTACGTCGGCTTCTCGACGTCAGCCGGCAGAGCGCTGTACACGAGAGTCGTTCCCTACCGCGAGGAGAAGCACCACGCCGAGCGCCTCTGGTCGCTTTCGTCCTGGAACACCCGGGACGCCCACGCGCCCGGCCAGCTTCGTCCTGCGCTCTATCCCGGCGAAAAGGAACGCGAGGCGGTGAACGCGGTCTTGAGCCAACAGCCAACAGCCAACAGCCAACAGCTCTTGATTGTTCTTGCTCCGGGCAGCGCGTGGGCCACCAAGCGCTGGCCGTACTTCGCCGGCCTTGCCCGGATTCTGGAGAGCGGCTTTCGACTGGCGATCATCGGCAGCGAAGCCGAGCAGGACCTGGCTCGCACCATTCGCAACGAGGCCGCCGTCGAGATTCTGGACGCCACCGGCCGGCTTTCCCTGCTCGCCTCCGCCGAGCTGATCGGACGGGCCGCGGCAGTCGTGACCAACGACTCGGGACCACTGCACCTCGCCTCGGCCATGAACACGCCCACGGTCGCGGTCTTCGGCCCCACGGTCCCGGCCTTCGGGTTCGGACCGCTCTCGTCAAGCAGCGCGGTCGCGGGAATGGATTCCCTGGCTTGTCGCCCCTGCCACCGCCACGGCCCCCGTCGCTGTCCGCTTGGCCATTGGCGGTGCATGCGCGACCTTTCAGCGGAGCACGTAGCCGAGCTCGTCGAGTCCGTGGCCGCCGAGCCGTTAGCCAATACCCAACAGCCAACAGCCAACAGCTAGCATGTCCGTCCGCGAGCGCTACATCGTCGGCGTCGATCTCGGCGGCACCAACATCGTCGCCGGTGCGATGCCGGAAGACGGCAGCTCCGAGCTGGCGATGCGGTCGTTGCCCACGCGCGGCGAAGACGGCCCGGCCGCCGTCGTGGACAGAATCGTCGGAATGATCGAGGACGTCATCGCCCAGGTCAGCGCGGAGACCGGAGCCGCCCGGGAGGACTTCCTCGGCGTAGGAATCGGCTCGCCCGGTCCGCTCGACCGCAAGCGCGGGATGGTGATCGTCTCGCCGAACCTCGGCTGGAAAGACTTTCCGCTGCGCGACGAGATCGGCTCGCGCGTGAAGCTGCTCGCCACGCTCGACAACGACGCCAACTGCGCGACCCTGGGCGAGTGGTGGTGCGGCGCGGCCAAAGGCCACCGCAACGTCGTAGGCATGACGATCGGCACCGGGATCGGTGGCGGCCTCATCATAGACGGCCAGCTGTATCACGGCTCGTCCGACGCCGCTGGCGAGATCGGCCACACGACGATCGACTCCACCGGCCGCCGCTGCAAGTGCGGCAATTACGGCTGCGTCGAGGCCTATGCGAGCGGACCGGCCATCGCCGAGCGCGCGCGCGAGGCCCTGGAGGACGGCGAAGGGTCGGCCCTGCTCACACTGGCCGGTGGCGACCCCGCCAACATCACCGCGCAGACCGTGTACGAGGCGGCCAAACAGAACGATCCCGTGGCGGTCGAAGTCGTGCGCGAGACCGCGCGCATCCTGGGCACGGCCATCTCGACGCTGATCAACATCATCAATCCCGACATCGTGGTCGTCGCGGGCGGCGTGACCCAGGCGGGCGACGCGCTGTTCGAGCCGCTCCGGAGCGAGGTTCGCCGGCGCGCGTTCAAGACGGCCGTGGACGCGTGCGAGATCGTGCCCGGAATGCTCCCCATCTCCGCGGGCGTCGTCGGCGCCGTGGCCACCTTCAAGGCGCAAACTTTCGGCAAGGTGTAAGTGGCCCCACGCAGGCTGGGGGTCATCGGCAGCTTCGTCTGGGACGAGATCCACGGGCGCGACCCGCGGGACACTCCGGTGCAGGAATGGGGCGGGATTACGTACGCGCTTAGCGCGCTCGACGCGGCGCTCCCCTCCGATTGGGAGGTCGTGCCGCTGGTCAAGGTCGGCTTCGACATGGCGGCCCACGCGCGGGATTTCCTGTCGAAGCTGCAGCGCATGGCGCCGGACGCCGCCCCGATCGAGGTTCCTCACCCCAACAATCGAGTAGTGCTGCGCTACTCCACCGCCGAGCAGCGGTGCGAGCAGCTCACGGGCGGCGTCCCGAAATGGCACTGGCTCGGCCTCAAGCCCCTGCTGAAGGACCTGGACGCGCTCTACATCAATCTCATCAGCGGGTTCGAGCTCGACCTCGAGACGGCGCAGCTGATCCGGCAGAGCTTCCAGGGTCCGATCTACTGTGACCTTCACTCGCTGCTGCTCGCGACCGGGCCCGACGGGATGCGCATCCCGCAGCCGCTGCCCGCGGCGACCGAGTGGTATCGGTGCTTCGACTTCCTCCAGGTGAACGAGCAGGAAGCGGAGCTGCTCGCGCCGGATCCGATGACGCTCGCCGCGACCGCGTTCGCCTCCGGCGTGCAATTCCTGGCAATGACCGCCGGCAGTCGCGGCGTGATCTACTTCGCCGCGCCAGGGTTCGAGCGGCTCTCCGACGTCACAAAGCTTCGCGACAAGATGGTTCCCCACACCGGACCGATTCGCACCGCGAAGATTTCCGCAACGCCGAGCAGGGAGAAAGATGGAGATCCTACGGGATGCGGGGATGTGTGGGGCGCGACATATTTCTCTCGTCTCCTCGCCGGCGAGACATTCATCGAAGCGATCGGGAGAGCGATGGTGGCGGCGGCGCGAAATGTCGATCACAAGGGCGCGACCGGCCTTGCGCATCACTTGAGGGGGGAACTCAGCGTCCGGTGACAACTCTGATAAACGTCCCACTCACACTGGATGACAAGACTTTTGAGCAGGTTCTCGATCAACTGGCCCCTCTCCCCGCCGACGAAAAGATCATCGTCGATGCGCGGCACACTCGCTGGGCATCGCCCTACGGGCTCACGGCGTTGCTGACGCTGGCCCAGTCACGACCGGACCGCCCGGGGTTTTATCCTCCGGAAGCCGAGAAGACCGGCTCCTACTGGGCCCGCACCAACTTCTACAAGCACGCCGAAGAACTGTACGAGTTCCACGGCAAGGCGCAGCGCTCGCCGCCGCACCGCGAGTCCGATGTTTTGCTGGAAATCACGCCGATCGTCCAGAGTGCGGACGTGCACGGCGTGGTCGAACGGATTCAGAAGAAGGCGCAGGAGATTCTGGTTGGCGAGCTGAATCTCGAATCCAAGGCGACGATGCGATTCACGATGGCGCTCTCGGAAGCGTGTCAGAACATCATCGAGCACGCCGGCTGCGGCGGCTGGGTCGCGGTGCAGACGTACACCTGGCAGCAGCGACTGAACGGGCGGCGAGTCGTCGTCATCGCGGTGTGCGACGCCGGAGTCGGCTTCCGCCAGTCGCTGGAAAGCTCGCCGGCCCGGCGACTCCGCGATCGCTGGAACGACGCGATCGCGCTCGAGGATGCCGTGCTCAACGGCGTGAGCCGCTTCCCCGACAAGGGTCGCGGCCAGGGCTTCGCCGGCATGCGCAAGTTCGTCGGACACTGGGACGGCAAGCTCTCGGTGCGCAGCGGAACCGCGCGCATCGTCGCGAGCGTCCCCGACTGGGACCCGGACGAGACGGCGCGGGAAGAAGGGCTCGCGCCGTTTCCGGGCGCCCAGCTCCAGATAACGATCCCACAGAGGGTGGCGTAGCGTGGTAAATCACATTGACCTCAGCTCCGTCCTGAAGCGCAGCGTCTGCGCGCTGTACTCGAACCTCGTCACGCGCCCGACCGGCGCCGCGGTCCGCAACGAGATCGAGCTGCAGCTCGGCCAGCTCGGACCCAAAGCGCTGACCATCATCGACTTCTCGCACGTGGGCGCGCTCGACTTTTCCTGCGCGGACGAGATCGTCGCGAAGCTGCTGCTGTCAAGCATCGCGAACCCTGAGCGCCAGGACGTGTACTTCGTGTTCAGAGGCATGACCGATTCCCATCTGGACGCCATCGAAACTGTGCTCGAGCGACACGGGCTCTGCCTGGTCTACGACCGGGGCGCCGACGGCGTGCGCCTGTTCGGCGACATCGATCCCGCCGGCCGCGAGGCGTGGGAAGCCGTGTTCAACTCCGGCGGCGGCGCCCCCGATGAGATCGCCGCCGCGGTCGGGATTCCCTGCGACGAGGCGAGCAAGCTGCTGGAGGACCTGCGGCATCGCCGGCTGCTGATGCGAACCGAAGAGGGATACGTGGCGGTGCGCCCGGTATCGTGATGCTCAAGGGCACGACGCCGGCAGCCATCCGTAAGCCGCGCGCCTGGCAGGGCGAGCTCCGCGTAGCGCGCTACACGGCCACCCGCCGCGGCGACCCGGAGAGGGGCCCAAAGATCTGGATGCGCGGGTCCGACGCCCGCATCCGGCTCGTGGAGAACGGCGAGCTCGTCTGGGTGTTCGGTCCCCGGCGGCACGAGCTCGCGGAGCTGGAGATAGACGACTCGATCACCGAAGGCGACGTCTACGCGCGCGACATCGCGGGGCTTTCAGTCGCGGAGTACGTGCGTGTGTCCAAGCCCGACCTCGACGCCCGCCCCGACAGGAGCAGGGCCTGACGGGTCCGGAGCTGGACGTCCGGCGCGGACTCGCGACCATCGCCATCCACGGCGACGCCAGGCGCCACCCCGCGGGGTCCCCCGTCGGCGAGCCGCTGGTGCAATCGGTCAACTACGTGCAGGACTTCGGCACCGACTCGCTGCGCTACTCGCGGTACGGCAACGTTCCGAACATCGAGTCGCTGGAGCGCACGCTCGCGCTGCTGGACGGCGCCGAGGCCGCGGTCGTCACCTCCAGCGGCATGGGCGCGACAGCGTGCGCGATGCTGGCGCTCCTGCGGCCCGGCGATCACCTGCTGGCGAGCAGCTGGATCTACGGCGGCACGCACCATCTCTTCACCAGCGAGCTGCGCGCGCTCGGAATCGAGGTCTCCCTGGTGGATCCGTCGGACCCGCGCGTGTGGCGCAAGGAAGCGCGCCCCGAGACCCGGGCGATCTTCCTCGAGACGCCGGTGAATCCGACCTGCCGGGTCATAGACCTCTCACCCATACGCACCTTCACCACCGCGCAGGGAATCGCGCTGGTGATCGATTCGACGTTCGCGAGCCCGATCAACTTCCGCCCGCTCGAGCACGGGGCCGACGTCGTCATCCACTCCACGACCAAATACCTCAACGGCCACCACGACGTGCTCGGCGGAGTCGTGCTGGGCAGCGCGTCCTTCGTGGACGAGGTTCGCGACAAGCTGAAGTACTGGGGACAGGCGCCGGATCCGTTCGCGTGCTGGCTCCTGTCGCGCGGGCTCAAGACGCTGGGCGTGCGCGTGCGGCAGCAAAACGAGAGCGCGCTGAAGATCGCGCGATGGGCGGAGACGCAGCGCGCGGTCGCGAAAGTGCACTACCCGGGCCTGGAGTCGCACCCGGATCACGCCGCTGCCCGCGCGACTCTGTCGGGCTTTGGCGGAATGCTGGCCATCGAGCTCGCCGGGGGCGCGCAGGCCGCCGATGCGTTCCTTCGCAAGCTCAGGCTGTTCACCCATGCCGCGAGCCTCGGCGGAGTGGACTCGCTCGTCATAGAGCCGCGGTTTTCCTCCCATGCGCGGATGACTCCGGAAGAGCGCGCGGGGATGGGAATCCCCGACGGCTTCGTGCGGCTCAGCATCGGCGTCGAGGACGTCGAAGACCTCATCACGGATCTCGCTCAGGCACTTACCTGAGATGATCAGGTTTCAGGGCGTCGGGAAGGAATATCCCCGCACCGGCATCGCGCTCAGCCACATCACCTTCCACGTGCGGAAGGGGGAGTTCGCCTTTCTCACCGGTCCGAGCGGGTCCGGCAAATCCACGATCCTCAAGCTCGCGTACATGGAGGAGAAGCCGAGCCATGGCGACGTGCGTGTGAGCGGGCTGAGCGCCCGGGGCGCTTCCCGCCGCGAGATCGCCAAGCTGCGCCGCAAGCTCGGCATCGTGTTCCAGGACTTTCGCCTTCTCGAAGACCGCTCCGCCGAAGCGAACGTCGCCTTCGCGCTCGAGGTCACGGACACGCCGAAGGCCGCGATCCAGCCGAAAGTGCACCGCGTGCTCGCGCAGGTGGGTCTCGCCTCCAAAGCGACCTCGTTTCCGCGCGAGCTCTCCGGCGGCGAGCAGCAGCGCGTGGCGATTGCCCGCGCGCTGGTGAACGATCCGTTCGTCCTCATCGCGGACGAGCCGACCGGCAACCTGGACGACCGCGCGACGCGCGGAATTTTCCAGCTCCTGCGCGACATCAACGCCACGGGGACCGCGGTCCTCATGGCGACGCACGACCTCGACCTCGTGCGCCGCACGGACCATCGCGTGATCGAGCTCAACCACGGGCGCATCGTGTACGATTCGGCGGAGGCTCCCGCCGACGCGCCGGCCGGGCCGATTCAGGGAGACACGGAGTGAGACTCGCCACGCGCGAAGCGCTCACCGGCTTCCGGAAGTCCCCGCTGCTCAGCGTGCTCGGCATCGTCACCATCGCCTTCTCGCTGTTCGCGTTCGGCCTCTTCGCGCTGGTGGCTCTGAACATCCGCAGCGCGCTGCGGACCGTGGAGGAGCGTGTCGAGATCCGCGCCTTCGTGGCGGACGGGACTTCGCCCGAAGCCATCGCGACGGCGATGGGCGACATCGGCTCCTTTCCGGAAGTCCTGCGGGTCACTTACGTCTCGCCCGAGGAAGCGCTCGTGCGCGCGAAGCGCGAGCTGCGCGAGTTCAGCGACGTGTTCGAGAGCGGGTTCCTGCCGGGCTCGATGGATATCCGGCTGCGTCCGGGCTTCCGCGATCCGACCACGGTCAAGGCCGTGGCCGAGCGAGCGAGCACGTACGAGTTCGTGGACGACGTGCGCTACGGGCAGGAGTGGGTCGAGAAGCTGTACCGGCTGCGCACGCTCGCAACTTTCGCGGGTCTCGCGCTCGGGGCCGCGTTCGCGCTGGTCGCGGTGATCATCATCGGCGCGACGATCCGGACGGCGGTTCTCGCCCGGAGCCGGGAGATCGCGATCATGCGCCTCGTGGGCGCGACCGACGGATTCGTGCGCATGCCGTTTTTGATCGACGGATTCGTGAAGGGGGTGCTCGGCGGGCTGCTCGCGCTCGCTATGACATGGTTCGCCAGCGAGACCATCAGCCGGCACATGATCCGCACGGAGTTCTTCGACGCCCGGATCGCCGCGCTCGGCGTGCTCGCCGGCGCGCTGATCGGATTGCTGGGGAGCCTGTTTTCCGTGGGCAGGCATCTGAAGGAAGTATGAGGCGGAGCTGTTGGCTGTTGGCTGTTGGCTGTTGGCTTTCCGTTGGCGCTGCACCGGTGATTCACGCGCAACAACAACCGCAGACGACCGACGCGCGGTTGCGGGCGCAGCGCGAGGAGCTGGACCGCGTGCGGCGCGAGCGCGAGGAGCTGCAGCGGCGCATCGCGGGGCTGCAGCGCACGGCGCACAATCTCACCGACGAAGTGCAGCTGCTCACCCGCCAGCGGGAAGCGACGCGGCGCGTGGTGCAGTCGCTCGACCGCCAGCTCCTGGCCATCACCCAGGAAGTCCAGACCACCACCACGAATCTCGTGCGCGCCGAGGACGAGGCGGCGATCAAGCACGCGATTCTGCGCAAGCGCGTGGCGGACATCTACAAGCGCGGCCCGCTGTTCACCGCGGAGGTGCTGCTCTCCGCGACTTCCTTCGGCGACCTGATCGCGCGCTACAAGTACCTGCACCTGCTCGCGCAGCGCGACCGCGCGCTCCTCCGCCGCGTGGACGACCTGCAGCGGAGGATCCGCGACAACCGCGCGCAACTCGTGCGGCTGCAGGGCGACGTGCGGCAGAACATGCAGGACAAGGCCGACGAGGAGCAGCGCATCGCCGCGCTCCAGGCGCGCGAGCGGCAGACGCTGCGCAACGTACAGGCCGACGCGCGCAGGACGAGACAGCGGCTGGACGAGCTCGAGCGCACCGCGCGGCGGCTGACCAGCGTCATCGAGAATTTCGAAGCGGCGCGGCGGACGGAAGCGGCGCGCCGCGGAGCGACCCGCGCGCCGAGCACGATCCGCACCGCCGACCTCGGCCGGCTCGATTGGCCCGTGGAAGGCAATATCCTGTACAACTTCGGCCGCGTCGTGAATCCCAACAACACGACCACGCGGTGGAACGGCATCGGCATAGCCGCGGCCGACGGCACCCCGGTGAAGTCGGTGTCGTCCGGAACCGTGGCGCTCGCGGAAGTCATGGGCACTTACGGCAACACCGTGATCATCGAGCACGGAGGCGGCGACTACTCCGTGTACGGTTCGCTCCGCAGCATGAGCGTGCGCAAGGGCGCGCGCGTGACCAAGGGACAGGTTCTCGGAACGGTCGGCGCCACCGACCCGACCTTCCCGCCGCATCTCCACTTCGAGATCCGCCGCGGCGGACCCGCCGTGAATCCGTTGACCTGGCTGCGTGGGCGGCGCTAAGCGCGCGCCGCTCGGAGCGCACACTTCCATAGCTGGCGGGACCGCGCAAGCTCCACCCCGCGCGCGAGCGATCGGCGCGACGGCGATGCAGATCTTCACCAAGCAGGCCAACCGCTGGGCGGAGCGCGAGTGCATCCCGGACGAGCGCGCCGCGTTCGCCGCGGCCATGGGCGAGACCGAAGTGGTCGCCACCTCCGCGCACGACAGCTACCTGATCAACCTCGCGTCGCCCGATCCGGTACTGCGCGCGCGGTCCATCGAGTCATTCGTCTGTGAGCTGACCCGCACCGGCGCTTTGGGGCTCGACTTCCTGGTGTCACATCCGGGCAACTACATGGACGAGCGCGCCAGCGGGATCGCGCGCAACGCCGAAGCAATCGCGATGGCGCTGGAGCGCGCGCCGGGCCGCGCCATCGTGCTGCTGGAGCTGACGGCGGGCGGCGGAACGGTGCTCGGCTCGACGTTCGAGGACATGGCCGAGCTGCTCGCGGCGATTCCGGAGCCCGCGCGCTCGCGGGTCGGAGTCTGCTTCGACACCGCGCACGTTTTCGCGGCCGGCTACGATCTGGTGAGCGACTACGACGGAGTGTGGGCGCGCTTCGACGACGTGGTGGGGCGCGAGCAGCTGCGGATGATGCACCTCAACGGTTCCAAGGCGCCGCTAGGCTACCGCCGCGACCGGCTCGGGCTCATC
>CALMKE010000173.1 GCA_937867645.1 uncultured Gemmatimonadota bacterium
AGGTACGCGAGTCCGAGCTGCCGCACGTAGCGCAGCCGCTGGAACGCCGGCGTGTCCACCAGCCGCATCGTGAACGCATCCACGCGGATGTTGTTCCACAGCGGGTCGCGGATGATCTCGAATTTCACACGCGGGAAGTTAGCGAGATACTGTTGTTGCGGGCTGTCGGCTCGGCCATTTCAGGCTTCGTAATGCCGCGGCAACGATGTGCCAGGAGCGCCTGCAACCAGCGCTGGACGCGTTACGTCTGTGTAGTGGACGTTGTCCGCCGACGAGAACGGAGAGCAACGAGGAAGAGAAGTACAACGAGGCCCTCGGCTACCAGGGAGGCCACCCCCCACGGCTCCATCCAGGCGTCTGGTTCGGCTGGGATGCCGGGGAGCCCTACCGTGCGACTCGCGACGTAGCCCACGATCGCTCCGCCTGCCACTAGTGCCCCGAGAAGCCAGCCCCATGACCACGCCCCACGGGAGATGCCGCCGACCGCGATCAGGGCTCCGACGCCATTAGCCACGAAGAGTAGCCCTTTGTACCTCGCTTCGGCGAAGGCGGCCGGCGCCTCGACGAAATGAATGAGCGCGGTTGCAAGAAGGGCGATGACGGCACCCCAGGCCGAAGTGCGGGAGGTCGGGTTCATGGATGGACTTTGCTCCTCAATTGATTGCGGGGAAATTTCAAACGGATCACGGAGGTTGTGAGACCGCTGCATTTACATCTGGACGGTCGCGCCGAATATTCGTCCTACCAGGTCCGATATGCCCATTGCGAGTGCGCCCCAGAAGGTCACCCTCAGGGCGCCGCGCCACATCACTGCGCCTCCTACGCGTGCGGCAACCGCGCCCAACACCGCGAGAAGAAGAAGCGCGCTCACCGTGACGAGACGCGATAGTAGCGCACGCGGCGTCACGGCCGAGACCATGACGGGCAACAGCGCGCCCACGGCGAACGTCATCGCCGAGGCGAGCGCCGCTTGCATCGGCCGCGCCGCCGTGGCATCCGAGAGTCCGAGCTCATCCCGTGCGTGGGCGGCGAGCGCGTCCTTGGCCATGAGCTGCTCCGCGACTTGCGCCGCAAGGAGCGGTGTCAGGCCACGATCCGTGTAAATCGCCACCAATTCGGCCTGCTCCTCCACGTAGTCCGACGCGAGTTCGCGGCGTTCGCGCGCAAGATCCGCGCCCTCGGTGTCGGCTTGTGAGCTGACGGAGACATATTCGCCGGCTGCCATGGACATGGCCCCGGCGACAAGGCCGGCGACTCCGGCGAGGATGACCGCCGACCGAGATGTGCCAGACGCGGCTACACCGACCACGAGACTCGCCGTCGAGATGAGGCCATCATTTGCGCCCAACACTGCGGCGCGCAGCCAGCCGATGTGCCTGCTCCGATGGCGTTCGCTGTGGCGCACCTAACCTCCGTAAGTGTTATCCGCGCCAGGGAGTTTCGCGCCGAGTGCTCCGGCTGACGGATTGGTTGGTTGATAGCAATTCGCGGGAGTCACTTCCCGACGCGCGGCCCAGGGTTCCCGGCTAGCGGATGCGGCCCGACGTCTTGTTCCCACGCGTCGAGCGCCGCGTTCAGCCTGCGCACGAGTTCCGGTCGCGCTGCGGTCAAATCATGACGCTCGCCCGGGTCTTCGGCCACGTCGAAGAGGTAGTAATTCCTTCCATCCTGGACGAGCTTCCAGCGACCGGATCTGACTGCCCGTTGCTCGTGCGGGCGCATTGTCCGCCAGAAGAGTTGCCGCTCGAGCATTGGCGACCGACCGCTCAAGACCGGCAGAAGATCGATCCCGTCGGGCCTGTAGCTCGCTGGAATCGTCGCCCCGGTGGCGGCGAGAATCGACGCCGTCAGGTCCATCGTGATGGCTACCTGGGGCGAGGTCGTGTCAGCCGGCAGATGGTCCGGCCACCGGAGTATCATGGGGACGCGGATTCCCCCTTCCCAAAGGGTGGCTTTCCGATTGCGGAGCGGCGCATTTCGGGAGAGCCACTCGCCGCCATTGTCATTCGTGAAAACGACCAGAGTGTTTCTGCTGAGACCGTGCCGGTCCAGCGCCGCGAGAATCTGCCCCACGCCGTGATCCGCGCGCTCGAGCATGCGAACATAATCATGGCGCGTAGCTGGGGCGCCCGTGGTGGGGCCTTGATACAATGGCGGGAATCCCGTCGCGCCGGCTGGCCGGGGTGCAAGGTGCTGCGCGGCCGCCGGCAAGCCGGGAACATCGAATGGCCAGTGGACAGCGTTGTAAGCAACCTCGAGAAAGAAAGGTCGGTTCGAATGGCGATCCACGAAGCTTATCGCGCGCCGCGTTATTTCATCGGTGAGGTAGCCCGGAAGACGCACTGGCGTGGTGTTCTCGTAAAGATCAGGTGTGCCATCACCGCGTCGGTGGGTGTAGTAGCCCACCGCGCCGCTCAGGAATCCGAAGAATTGGGAAAAGCCGTGTGCGTTCGGGCCGAATTCCGGCTTGAAGCCGACGTGCCATTTGCCGACGAGCCCGGTCGCGTAGCCGTTCGCGCTCAGAATCGCGGGTAGCGTTACTCCCGTCGCTCGGAGCCCGCGTTCGAAATCACCCTCGACCGAACCGAGCGGCCATTCGATGCCATGGCGTTGCTGGTATTGACCGGTGATGAACCCAGCTCTGGTCGGAGAGCAGGTAGGACCGTTGGCGTACGCATTCGTGAGGCGGATTCCCTCGCGTGCGAGTCGGTCGAGATTTGGAGTTCTCGCGTCCGGCCCTCCGTAACTTCCGATGTCCCCGTAACCCAGATCGTCCATCAGGATGACGACGACGTTCGGCCTGCCATTACCCCGCGCATTTGCCTGCGCCGCAACATCCGCGAACATCACCGCGACAAGGAAAGCGGCCAATGAAGATGACCTCAGGCATCGTGTCATAGCTGGTGCTCCTCTGTCGGTAGTTGTATTGCCGCTAACCGGCGATTGCTACTCGGAAGCGGGAGCAGCCATCAGCTAACCGCTTTCCTGATGAGCGCGCTGATCTTTACCTCTTCGGCGGCGGTCAGCTCCTTCAGCGCGAAGACGACCGGCCACATTGCGCCTTCGTCGAGGTTCGCCGGGTCCTGGAAGCCGAGCGTCGCGTATCGCGTCCTGAACTTCCGCGCCGGCTGGAAGAAGCAGACAACTTTGCCGTCCGGGTTGGCATAGGCGGGCATCCCGTACCAAGTCTTCGGCGAGAGGGCCGGCGCGCTGTCTTTGACGATCGCATGGAGCCGCCTGGCCATGGCGCGATCCGGGTCCTTCATCGCGGCGATCGCCGCGAGCACGGCGCTTTCCCCTTCGACTTTTTCGTTCTTCGCGCGCGCTTCCGCCTTCAACTCCTGCGCGCGAGCCTTCATCGCCGCTTTTTCCTCGCTCGTCCATCCCGTGGACTTTCTCCTGCTCGCAGTAACGCTTTGGGCGGATTTTGAGGCGGCTTTTTTTCGAGTCATCGAAAGTGGTCCCATGCTGGCTTGGGGCCGCCGAAAAATTGACCCGAAACATCGTGAAGCGTTTGGCGGCCCGAAAGATCAGGGAGGCCTCCCTTGCCTGGAGGAGTCGCTTCGGACTGGCTCGGGTCGGCCCCGCAGCCGTCGAGCGGGATAGCGAAACTGGTCACGATCAATCGCGACATGAGACCCTGGGCGGAAGTCGGTTGCTAAGTCAGGAAGCTTGCTGCTGGAGTTCCTGGGCGAGCCCGAGGAGAAGCCCTTCGGGGCCTCGGACATAGCAGAGTCGATACGTGCTTTCGTGCTGGACTACTTCGCCGACGAGCTCCGCGCCGTGCCTGCGGAGCCGGGCGAGCGTATCGTCGACGTCCTCGACCACGATGCCGACGTTGTTCATCCGCTTGATAGTCATGGCAGTCTTCGAGGTTGGGCGGTCTCGCGAAGTTGCCGGTGCGAGACGACGGCGAAGCTATCGACCTGTATCCGAAGCCACAGGTCAGGGATGGACGGCGTTTCGGCGTGATACTCTCTCGGGAATCCATACCCGGGGTCCAACCGGAGCCGGCGGACGACGCGTCCGGGATTCAGGAGATCGCGCTCCACGCGCTCGAACAGGGTGTCGACGGTCCATTCGTTTGCCGGCGGAAAAGTGGGCCGCCCTCGCGAACGACCGACAATCGCGCCGTCGCGTATGGTCAACAGCGAGCCTCGCGGCACCACCGAGTCTTCCGGGATGTAGATGCAGAAGCAGTCGGTGTGCGTCTGAATGCGATACTCGGCGACCTCCGCGCGGGCCCAGCGACCGCGCCCGGCGGCGAGGGAGTCGAGATTTCGCTGTCGGTCGTGCGCCGCGGTCGCGCTCCGGCGATCACCGGCTGCGAGCGAGTCCCGCGCGTGCGGTGGGATCATGTCGCTGACCTGGCCATGCAACGGGCCCGCGATCATCATCCCGCATAGCAGGGATAGGATGGGTGCGTTCACGCTTGGGTCAGTTCACGAGTTTGTAACTGTCGCGCTGTCCAAACGCGACCAAGACTGGGTAGCCCTTCATCAATTTCGACCATCTGCTTCTTCGCTGCCCCGTGCACAGGTAACCGAACACGCGCCTATTGAGGTCAAGCGCCTGACCAATGGTCTCCTCGTTAGCCAGCGCGAATGTGGCGAACCATCAGAATGCGAACCCCAAGCCCGCTGTGAATTCAGCCGCGCTATTGTGAAAGCCCGAATTCCGGGAATTCCAGGTCCGTAGCCGCATCTCGCCACGAAGGAGCAAGACCGGAGAGACTGCCACTCGCAAGCCAACGGAGCCGGAGGCTGTTTGCGCAGTTGCGCCCCGCCCAGCGTCGTTGTTGAAATAGTGTTGCCATCCACCACCAATGCCGATGTAGGGACGGAAGCGAGTCACGGGCCACTGAACCTGAACCTGCCCCTCGGCGACGCCAGCGCGTGTATTCACTGTGCTGAATTGTTCGTCGAGAGACGCGTACGACAAACTGAGGTCGCCCAATAACCATGAACCAACAATCGGTCCACTCATTCGAATCGCTGCAATAGGCGCGGTGCCGGTGCCACTGGCATCGAACTGACTGACGCCGGCAGCGAGCGATAGTTCATATCTGGATGTCTGGGCGGATACCGGGCTTGCGACACAGGCGAGAAGGAGTGAGACGACTGCCAGGCGAACGATTTTCATCGACTTGTCTCCAGACTGAGATAGCGTTTCTCGACACCGCCAAACATTGAAGCAGCGCTATCTAACGCTCCTGCAACCTTGTTAGACCGCGGCGCGGCCTAGTCAGTGACCATATCTCAGCGGCAATGACGTTCCTGAGGGTCGCGAACTCAGGCAGGAACATAGGTCAACCGGATCACATCCTCGTCAATCCGGTCGCCAGCTATCAAGCGGAGCGGCGGCCGGGGCCCAGCGAAATATGGCCTGCCGTGACCAAGGACGACGGGATGCAGGTAGATTCGATATTCATCGATCAGGCCAAGTTTGGTTAAGCTGTGCGCCAGGTCCGGGCCAGCGACTTCGATCTCCCCGTCGCATTCGTCCTTTATCTCGCGGATCGCGCCCGCAAGATCTCCCTCAGCAAGTCTGGCATTGGGGCCTACCGCCTTCAGCGAGCGCGAGACGACCCATTTCGGCTGGTTTCGCCACGCTGCCGCGAAGGCGCGTTCCTCCGCATTCCATTCGGGATGGTCGTCGTCCCAGTAACGCATGATCTCGTACATTCGGCGGCCGTACACGCTGCCCGCCTGCCCCTGAGCTTCCTTGATGAAGTGGCGAAATAACGTGGGGCCGGGGGCGAACGCCGTGTGGTCGACGTACCCGTCCAAGGACTGATTCATTCCGAATACGAGCTTGGCCATGTCCTCTTCCCATCCTTGCGGCCGGCCGGGCGCCGATGGTGACACTCAAAGTCGGTTCACTGCCGGTCCGACGACTCCGCACGCTCAGGACGGCGCTCGGGGCGAGAAAGTTACGCCTCGGGCGCCGCCGAGGTCTCAGGCACGCGTGCTTATGTGGCCTCCAGGGGACCGGCGTTCCTAATCTCGTCGCTCACGCCGTCGAACTTGTCGAAGTTCTCCCGGAACATCCCGGCAAGCTTTCTCGCCTGCTCGTCGTATGCCGGGCCGTCGGACCAGGTCTCGCGCGGGTGCAGCACCTCGGGCGGCACGCCCGGCACTTGGCGTCTCGCT
>CALMKE010000174.1 GCA_937867645.1 uncultured Gemmatimonadota bacterium
AGCACGATCGCCTCGCACATCTGGACGGCGGCGGCGGACGGCGCGTAGTACGCGGAGCCGGTCTTGAGGAGCCCGACGATCTCCGCCCCGCCGCCGCGCGTGCGCTCGACGATCGCCTTGAGCTTGTCGGCCGCGAGCAGCTGGCGCACCGGGATGCCGCTGACGCTGGTGTAGCTGACGAGCGGCACCATCGTGTCGCCGTGCCCGCCCAGCACCATCGCCTGGATGTCGCGGGTGGACACGTCCATCGCTTCGGCGAGGAATGCGCGATACCGCGCGGTGTCGAGCACGCCGGCCATGCCGAGCACGCGCTCGCGCGGGAAGCCCGTCACCTGCTTCGCGACCCACGACATCACGTCCAGCGGATTGGACACCATGATGATGATCGCCTTCGGCGAGGTCTTCTTGATCTGCTCCGAGACCTGCTTGACGATCCCGGCGTTGGTGTTGAGCAGATCGTCCCGCGACATGCCCGGCTTGCGCGCGATGCCGGCGGTGATGACGACGATGTCGGAGCCCGCGGTCTCCTCGTACCCGTTCGTCCCGATCAGGCGGGAGTCGAAGCCCTCGATCGGCGCCGACTGCCACTGGTCGAGACCCTTGCCCTGCGGGATTCCCTCGACGACGTCCACGAGCACTACAGTGCGCGCAAGCTCTTTTTCGGCGAGACGCTGCGCCGCGGTGGCGCCGACGTTGCCGGCACCGACGACTGTGATTTTGGAGACCATTTATGTGAGAGCTATTGGCTGTTGGCTATTGGCTGTTGGCGACTGCAACAGCGACCGCGGCTGAGTGCCGCACGTGCAACTTAATCGGTCCGCTAGCCGCCGACCTGTGAGAGGGCCTGCAAGCCGCCGACCTGCATCTGCAGGAGCGCGTGCTCTTTGGGCTTCTCCTCCAGCGCGCGGACGAACAGCGGCTCCAGTGGCTTTCCTGCCCGCAGCGCATCCCGCAGGTTCACCTCGGCGTCCCCGAACAGGCAGGTGCGCAGCCGGCCGTCCGCGGTGAGCCGCACGCGGTTGCACGACGCGCAGTAGGTGTGCGTCATCGGCGTGATCACGCCCACCGTTCCCGGCGCGCCCGAATAGCGATGGTACACCGCGGGCCCGTTGCCGCGCGCTGGACCGGCGCAGGGCGTGAGCGCGCCCAGCGCGGACAGGCGATCCAGGATCTCTTCGCTCGGCACGACGTGCTCCCAGGTCGCGCCGCGCATGTCACCCACCGGCATGAGCTCGATGAAGCGCACGTGCCACGCGTGCTCCAGGGTCAGCCGCGCTAGATCCACCACTTCGTCGTCATTGATCCCGCGCATCACGACGACGTTCACCTTGATGGGCGATAGCCCCGCGTGCTCGGCAGCCAACAACGCGTCCACCGGCGGAGTGGTAACAGTCCGGCGCGCGATGTCGCGCACGCGGCCAGGACGCAGGCTATCAACGCTGATGTTGACCCGGTCGAGGCCGGCGGCTTTCAGCCGCGGCGCATGCTCGGGAAAGCGCGAGCCGTTGGTGGAGAGCGCGATGTCTTCGATTCCGGGAATCGCCCGCAGCAGCGCGACGAGCTTCTCCAGCTCGGGGCGGATCGTCGGCTCGCCGCCCGTGAGCCGGACGCGCCGCAGGCCGAGCGGCGCAAGCTGCGTCACGACTTCCGCGATCTCCTCGTAAGAGAGGATCTCGCTGCGCGGGAGCCACTGCAGCCCTTCCTCCGGCATGCAGTACAGACAGCGGAAGTTGCACCTGTCGGTCACCGATATCCGGAGATATTCGATGCTCCGGCCGAAGGCGTCCTTCACCCGACAACCTCCGCGACGGGCGCGGATTGCTCGACCGCCTGCGCGCCGCGCGTGGGATCCACCCATTCGCGCGTGCCATCGGCGTAGTGCTCGAGCTTCCAGATCGGCACGGTCTTCTTGATCTCCTCGATCGCGGTACGGGTAGCGTCCATCGCGGCGTGCCTGTGCGGGTGGGCCGCGACGATCGCGACGCTCACTTCGCCCAGCCCGAGAAGCCCGAGCCGGTGCTCCATCACAATATGGCTGGTGCCGAAGCGCTCGCGCACGCTGGCGAGCGCCCCCTCCATCTCGCGGACGGCCATCGCCTCGTAGGCCTTGTATTCGATTCCGGTTACAGGCTTGCCGTCGTTGACGTTCCGCACCGTCCCGAGGAAAACCGAGACCGCTCCACAGCTCGGGTCGGTCACTTCGGTTATGAGCGCCGAAACGTCGATGGGGCGCGTCACCAGCGCCGCGCGCATCTAACCCCCTGCCACCGGCGGAATTAGCGCTACTTCGTCACCCTGGGCGAGAACGTCGCCGTAGCCGGCGTAGCGCTCGTTCAGGGCCACGAGCGGGCACGGAGGAATGGCGGCCGGTGACTTCGCGCGCACCGCTGCGACGGCGTCGCCTACGGTGGACCCTGCTTCCAGTAGTAGTGGCATTTCGCCAGACCCGAATGCATCGGCGTAGGAGGCGAACAGGAGCGCCTTCACCTCGATCCGGCCCGGCACGTGGGAGTTACTCGGGGAGCGCGTGCATCTCTGCGTCGGTCAGATTCGCGACCAGGGCGCGGAGCTCCTTGGAGGGCTTGAAAACCGGCACCGGGCGCGCGGAAACCTCTACGGGAGAACCAGTTCGGGGATTTCGCGCCATGCGCGTCTTGCGCTGGCGGATCTTGAAGGTGCCGAACCCGCGAACTTCTATGTTCTTCTGTTCCTTCAACGCGTCCTTGATCGCTTCCAGAAAAGCGTCGACGACTCGAGCACAGTCCTTCTTGGAGATCATCGGACCGGCCGTCTTCGCGATCTCGGCGGTCACGTGCTCGACAAGGTCGGCCTTCGTCATGTCCGGGCCTCAGTTAGATACGGCGCGGAAAACGCCGTAAGTGCATCGAAGCTAGGACGTTAGTTGTTGTGTGTCAAGCGTTTAAAGGACTTTGCCCGCTCCCGACACGGCCGCTAGAAACTCCTGAAATAGTGGCCTCGCGTCATGGGGGCCGGGCGCGGCCTCCGGGTGGTACTGAACGGCGAAGACCGGTAGCTCGCGGTGGCGCATCCCCTCGATCGTGCCGTCGTTGAGGTTCAAATGGGTCACCTCGAGCTCGGGAGCCCCCGGAATCCCGGCCTCGCCGCCCTCGACCGCGAAGCCGTGGTTCTGCGAAGTGATGAGCACTCGCCCGGTGGACAGCTCGCGGACCGGGTGATTTCCACCGCGGTGGCCGTAGGGCATCTTGACCGTGGAGCCGCCGAAAGACAGCCCGATGAGTTGGTGCCCGAGGCAGATCCCGAACATCGGAATCCCCTGCGTGGCCAGGCGATTGATGGCGCTCGGGGCATAGGTGACAGCGGCCGGGTCCCCGGGCCCATTCGCCAGGAAGATTCCGTCGGGCTCCATGTCGAGGACTTCCTCAGGCGGCGTGTTGGCTGGGACCACGGTGACGCGACATCCATTCTCGTCGAACAGGCGCAGAATGTTGCGCTTGATCCCGAAATCGTAGGCAACAATGTGATGCGGCGCCTGCGGATTGCCCCACTTATAGATCTTCCTGGTGGAGACGACCGAAGCCAGGTCCTGCCCTTCCATCGAGGGGCACGCATCCAGGATCGCAAGTGTCTCCGCCGTCGGCTCGGTACCCTCCGCGACAATCCCGCGCATGACCCCAGCCGACCTCAAGTGGCGTGTGAGGCGCCGAGTGTCAACTTCTTCCAAAATGGGTATTTGCGCGTCCAGGAGCCATCCCCGGAGATCGCCGGTCGCGCGCCAGTTCGAGTACGTGCGGGACAGCTCGCGAACTACCACTCCCGACACCTGGGGGGCGGCCGATTCGGGGTCCTCGGTGTTGATGCCATAGTTGCCGATCTCGGGCGCGGTCATCACGACGATCTGCCCCTTGTACGAGGGGTCGGTGAAGACCTCCTGGTACCCGGTCATGTTGGTGGTGAAAACGACCTCGGCGGCCGCGCCTGACGGATGCCCATGCACGCGGCCGTGAAAAAGGGTTCCGTCCTCGAGGAGGAGGAACCCCGGATTGGAGGAGACCGACGGCACCGCCAAGCTAGGGCGTGCGCCCCGCCGGCGGCGTACCTGTTCCCTGCGGGGTAGTCGGCGCGGGGGTGGTCGGAGCCGGCTCCAACGGAACCGCCGGTGCGGCGCCGGTCGGCGCGGTGGGTGCCGCCTGCCGCGGGGATCCTGACAACGGCCGGTCCAGCACCGACTCAGGAGTGCGTGGGCGCGACGACATCAGCTGGAGAATGAACGCGATCGCGAGAAACGCTCCACCCAGCCACCAGCTCGCCTTGGTGAGCACGTTGCCCGCCTGGCGCGTCCCGATGATGGAGTCGGCGGACGAACTC
The DNA here is from genome assembly GCA_937867645.1 of uncultured Gemmatimonadota bacterium. GTDB lineage: Bacteria > Gemmatimonadota > Gemmatimonadetes > Gemmatimonadales > Gemmatimonadaceae > JACDCY01. The sequence continues at coordinate 4,348 of CALMKE010000174.1, forward strand.
GCGCCTCCGAAGCTGGCGGCCATGCCGCCGCCCTTGCCGGCCTGCAGCAGCACCACCCCGATCAGGAGCAGCGCGTCGATTATCAGAACGATCAGCAGAAATGTGTACATCAGATCCGTGTGGGGATTGTTGGTGCGTCAATATCGCGGATACGGCTGTCATATCCAAGTGCGCGAGCCGTATCCGCCGGCTCACTCGCCGGAAGCGAGCTCCTCGGCGGCGATCTCCGCGGTCAGGCGGGTGCGCACGATGGAGATCCAGCTGCCGGCATCGAGGCTCGCGCCGCCGACCAGCACGCCGTCCACGTCGGGCGCGGATAACAGCGCCGGTGCATTGCCGGCATTCACGCTGCCGCCATACAGCACCGGGATCGCGCGCGCGCGATCGCCCACGATGGCCTTCAGCTCTTCGCGAATCACGCCGTGCGTGGCGCTGGCATCGTCGGCCGTGGCGGTACGGCCCGTGCCGATCGCCCAGACCGGCTCGTACGCAACGAGCGGATTGAACGCGTCCATCTGCGCCAGCCTGGAGAAGCCCGCGCGAAGCTGCCGCAGCACTACTTCCTCCGTCTTCCCGGCCTCGCGCTCCTCGAGCTTCTCCCCGACGCACAGCATCGGCCGCAGGCCGGCGCGCTCGGCGGCCGCGCACTTTCTCGCGGTCTCTTCGTCGGTCTCGCCGAAGACGTGGCGCCGCTCCGAGTGTCCCACGAGAACCACGGTCGCGCCCGCGTCGCGCGCGATCTGCCCCGAGATCTCTCCGGTGAACGCGCCTTGATCCTCCCAGTGAATGTTCTGCGCGCCGACGAGGATGTCCGAGCGGCCGTCCACTTCGCGGTCCACGGTCTCGATGCAGGCGGCGGGCGGGAAGAAGATGATGGTCCGGTCGTAGTGCCGCGGATACTGGGTGAGAAACGTCTTCATGAACGCGCGAGCCTCGCTCGGCCCGTGGTTCATCTTCCAGTTGGCGGCGAAGATCGGATGGTTCACGCCGCGCGATCCTCCAGCGCTTCCACGCCGGGGAGCGGCTTCCCTTCCAGGAACTCAAGAGAAGCGCCGCCGCCGGTGGACACGTGGCTCATCCGCTCACTCAGTCCGGCGTCGGCGACCGCCGCGGCGGAGTCACCGCCCCCGACGATCGTGACCGCGCCCTTCGCGGTTGCGTCCGCCATCGCTTTCGCGATCGCCTCCGTGCCGCGCGCGAACGCCGGCGTCTCCGCTACTCCCATGGGGCCGTTCCAGATGACCGTCTTCGCGGAAGCGATGGCGCGAGAGTAGGACTCCGCGGTCTTCGGCCCGATGTCGAAGACGCCTTCGCCCGCCGGGATCGCCGCGCGCGCGACGGCGTGCGCGCGCTCCGGCTGGTCCATCGCCGGCGCGACGATCGCGTCGTGCGGGAGGATCAGCTTGGTGCCGGCGCGGTCGAGAATGTCCTTCGCCATGTCCACGCGATCTTCCTCCACGAGCGACTTCCCCGTTTCGAGCCCCATGGCGCGGAAGAACGTGCACGCCATCGCGCCGCCGACGAGCATCGCGTCCACTTTCGGGAGCATCTGCTCGATGACGTCTATTTTTCCGGAGATCTTCGCGCCTCCAAGGATCGCGACGAACGGGCGCTTGGGCGACGCCAGCGCCTTGCCGAGGTAATCCAGCTCCTTCTCCAGCAACAGGCCGGCTACGGCGGGCTTGAGATGCGCGGCGACGCCGGCGGTGGACGAGTGCGCGCGGTGCGCCGCGCCGAACGCGTCGTTCACGTAGTAGTCGCCCAGCTCGGCGAGCGCGCGCGACAGGCGCGGATCGTTCTGCTCCTCGCCGCCGAGGAAGCGCGTGTTCTCGAGCAGCAGGACCTCGCCGTCCTTCAGCGAGTGGCTTGCCTTGATGGCCTCGTCCGTATCGGTCGTCTCGACGAACTGAACCGGCTTGCCGAGCAGCTCCTCGAGCCGGATGGCCACCGGCTGCAGCGAGTACTTCGCGTCGGGCTTCCCTTTCGGGCGACCGAGATGCGAGAGCAGCACCACGCGCCCGCCGCGCTCGATGAGATAGCGGATCGTCGGCAGCGACGCCTGGATGCGCGAGTCGTCGGTGATCCGCGCCCCTTCGAGAGGAACGTTGAAATCGCAGCGCACGAGCGCCCGCTTGCCGCGAATCTGCGAATCGGGCAAGTCGCGTACGGTCTTCTTGTCCATTCTTACCGCGGGGGCTTACAGCCGCGCGCCGACGAACCGCAGCAGGTCCACGCAGCGCGACGCGTAGCCCCACTCGTTGTCGTACCAGCCGGACACCGCCACCATCGTTCCATCTATCACGTTGGTGCTCTTCGCGTCGAGGATGCAGGAGTGCGGGTTACCGATGTAGTCCACCGATACCAGCTCCTCCTCGGCGTAGGCGAGGAACCCGGCGAGCGGTCCCTCCTCGGACGCTTCGCGGAACGCGGCGTTCACTTCGTCGCGCGTCGTCGCGCGATCGACCTCCACGGTCAGCGCCGTGAGCGAGACGTCGGGAGTCGGCACGCGGATGGCGGTGCCGTCGATCTTTCCCTTGAGCTCGGGTATCACGAGGGACGTCGCCTTGGCGGCGCCGGTGGTCGTCGGGATCATGGAGACCGCGGCCGCGCGGGCGCGGCGCAGGTCCTTGTGCGGCAGGTCGAGGATGGACTGGTCGTTGGTGTAGCTGTGGATCGTGACCATGGACCCGTGCTTGAACCCGAACTGGTCGCGGATGACCTTGACCATCGGCACGAGGCAATTGGTCGTGCAGGACGCGTTCGAGATGATCGAGTGCTTCGCGGGATCGTACTTGTCGGCGTTGACGCCCATGACGACCGTGAGGTCCTCGCCCTTGGCGGGCGCCGAGATGATGACCTTCTTCGCGCCACCCTCGATGTGCTTGCGGGCATCCTTCACGTCGGTGAACCGCCCCGTGGATTCGAGGACGATGTCCACGCCGAGGTCCTTCCAGGGGAGCGCCGCCGGATCTTTTTCCGAGAGCACTTTCACTTCGTCGCCGTCGATCACGACGGCTCCTTCCTTCGCCTCGACGGTTCCGTCGAACATCCCGTGGACGGAGTCGTACTTGAACAGGTGGGCGAGAGTCCTGGTGTCGGTGAGATCGTTGACGGCCACGAAATCGAGATCGGAGACGCCGGTCTCCTTCGCGGCGCGCAGCACCTGCCGACCTATGCGGCCAAAGCCGTTGATGCCTACGCGGATTGTCATTCGAGAGCGTTCTTGTGGGTGGGTATTGGCGGATCAGACCGCGTCGCTTGGAGCACGGGCGCGGCCGAACGTAACGTAACTAATTATTCGGGCGCCGTGGCCGTACAGGACGCGGGCACACGCGTTCAGCGTGGACGCGGTGGTGATGACGTCGTCCACGAGGACGAGGTGCGCGCCGGCCAGCTTCGGCTGCGACGCTGGTACGAGAGCGAACGCACCGGCGACGTTGGCGAGACGCTCCACCGGGGTGAGCCGAGTCTGCGTCTGCGTTCCGCGGCGCCTGACGAGCACGTCGGTCCAGACCGGCGCCCGCCAGAGCCGTCCGATCTCCCGGGCCAGCAGCTCGCTCTGGTTGTAGCCGCGCTCGCGCTCCCGGTCGCGCGCGAGCGGCACGGGGATCAGCGCCGTTCGCTCGGCGAGCACGTCCGCGGGCCAGTCGGTCCGGGCCATTCTCGCCGCCATCGGGTGGGCGACCTTCTGCCACCCGCCATACTTGAGCGCGTGGACGATCGAGCCGCCCGCCCCTTCGGGCATCCAGCAGACGGAGCGGCAGGCGCGCACGAACGGAGGGAGCAGCGCGCACCATGCGCACGAGCCGGCGGCGCGCGGATGGCCGCACCGGTCGCACCGCGGATGCGGCAGTAACGGGAGACGCGCCCAGCAGCGCGGGCACACGAGATCTCGCTCGGCCTCCCCGCTCCCGGTTAGCTGCTCGCACGCGACGCACGCTACCGGAAGCAGCAGCGCCGCTAGGTCGTCAAGTAACCGCCGCCCACATCGCCTGGCGATTCGGCTCGCGTCCGAACCAGCGCTGAAAAGAGAGCGCCGCCTGCTCGACGAGCATCGCGAGTCCATCGCCGGCCCGGAGTCCGCGTTCCCGGGCGGCGCGAACCCAGGGCGTGTCACCTTCCCGGTACACAAGGTCGATGACGGCCGCGCGCTCGGGGATCCGCTCGACCGCGACCGGGAATCCTTCGTCGAGCAGTCCAATCGGCGTGGCATTGACCACGATCGTGGCGCCTGCCAGCGCATCCTCCATCACCGTCTCGACCCGGGCGACATCCGGAAAGCGCGCGCACAGCCGGCGCGCCCGCTCGGAATCGCGGTTGAACACGCGGGCGGTGGAGCCGGTCCAGTCGCCGATCGCCGTGAGCACGGCGGACGCGGCTCCGCCCGCGCCGATCAGCGCGATGCGCTCGCACCCGGGCGGACAGCCGAGCACGCGGCGGGCCAGCGCATGGAACCCTGCGACGTCGGTGTTGTCGCCCACCAGCTCTCCGTCCTCGACCCACCAGACGTTGACCGCGTCGGCAAGGCCGGCAGTCGACGTGAGACGGTCGCAGATGCGGGCGAGCGCTTCCTTGTGCGGGATCGTGGCGTTGCCGGCCGCGCCCTCGGCGACGAGCGCCGCCAGCTCTGGCTCGAGCCGCTGGGGCGCCACGTCGATCGCCTCGTAGCCGATGTCGAGTCCGGCAGCCGCGAGCGCGGCTCCGTGCAGGATAGGCGACAGGGAATGCGACACGGGATGGCCGAGCAGCACGAGCCGGCTCGGCCTGCGCGGATGAGTCACCGTCTCACGGCGGCAGGCCGCGGGCCGCTATCCGCTCCACGGCGAGCGCGACGTGCCGCTCGATGTCATCGGCGGCCTCGCGGTACGCTTCGATGTTCTGCCCGAATGGGTCGGCCACCGGGTGCGAGCTCCGCCCACCGGATGCAAAGTCGTCGAGCAGGAAGGTCCGTCCCTCTCCGCCCAGCTCCTCCGCCATCGCGACGTGCTGCTCGGACAGACCGAGGATGAGGTCGCTCTCGCCGACCAGCTCGCGCGTGAGCTGCCGGGAGCGGTGCGGGGAGAGATCGAGTCCACGCTCGATGCCGACCAGGATGGCGCCGTCCGAAGCGCCAGCGCCGCCGAACGCGCCGGTGCCGGCGCTGGCGAACGTGATGTCTTTCAGCCCTCGCGCTGCCGCGAGCTTGCGCGCCATCGCTTCGGCGAGCGGACTCCGGCACGTATTCCCGGTGCACACGAACAGAACCTTCATGGCGTCTCGCAGATCAGATCGGCGACGACTTCGCGCAGCACTGAGGAAGCGACCGCGCCTGGCCGGATCACGCGCGGCTGTTGCGCCGTGCAATCCACGACGGTGGACGGCGCGGAGCTGGTGAGCCGCCCGCCGTCGAGGATACGCAGCTTTCCCCCCGCGGCCTCGCTGCGCCACTGCGCGACGATCTCGGCGGCGGAGGTAGCCGGCGGGGAGCCGGGCCGATTCGCGCTGGTGGAAGTAATCGGGTCGCCGTACGCGCGGATCAGGCGGGTGGTCGCCGCGTGCGGCGTCCAGCGTACGGCGATCCCGCCCTCCGGTCCGCGCAGCTCCGGCGGAACGCGCTTCTCTCCGCCAGGCAGCACGAGCGTGAGCGGCCCCGGCCAGAACTTCGCGGCGAGCGCCGAGGCCGCGGGGGTGAGGTGCAGGTCGAGACGCGCCAGCATGTCGCTGCCCGAGATGAGCAGAAGGAACGGCTTGTTGGGCGGACGCCCCTTGAATCTGATCAGCTCCTGCACCGACTCCTGATCCACCGCGCCACCGAAGCCGTACACCGTTTCGGTCGGGTAGGCCAGCACCTTCCGCGTGTTCAGGTGAGCGATCGTGCCCGGGAGCGCGGCCTCGATCTCCTTGTCCGACCAGAATGGAATCGCGCGAACTTCTGCGGTCATTCCTTCAAGGTATGCAGCGCCTCGGCGCGCGCGAAGTCCGCCTCGTCCGTGATCTTCATCGCCCGCTCGCTTCCGGAGACCACGACAACCGGAAGCCCCAGCCGCTCGCACAGCGCCGCGTCGTCGGTAGCGATGATCCCCTTGGCGCGAGCCTCGGTGTAAGCGCGCTCGATCATCCCGCGGGGGAAAGCCTGCGGCGTCTGCGCGCGCCAGAGCCCGTCCCGCTCCACCGTCCCGGTGATGGCGCCCGAATCGCCCACGCGTTTGAGAGTGTCGGCTACGGGGATCGCGGGGACCGCGCCGTGCCCGCGCCGCGCCTCCGCGATCACGCTCTCGATGACCGACGCGGGAACCAGCGGGCGCGCCGCATCGTGGATCACGATGATCTCGCACTCCGGCGGGAGATCCTCGATGCCGTTGGCGACCGAGTCCGACCGCTCGCGGCCGCCGGTGGAGATCAGCAGCCGCTCGACGTCGCACTGAAACAGCCAGGCCGGCGGGTCGCCCGCGTGCTCGCGCGGCAGGACGCACACCACAAGGGCAACGTCGCCGCGGTCGTGAAAGGCCTGCACGCTGTGCAGCAGCATCGGCTTCCCGGCCACCCAGCGAAACTGCTTGAGCTCGCTGGACCCCGTGCGACTCCCCTTGCCGGCCGCGACGATGACTACGCCTACGTCACGCTTTGTCGCGCTCACGCAAAGACCGTCTCGAACAGCTCCTGTACCGTCGCCGTCCCGCGCACGTGGACGCCTCTCACTGCGCGCTGCGGGACGCCCCGCGTGGCCACGTACGCGCGCGTGATGCCGAGCTTGGCGCCCTCGGCGAGCCGGCGCTCGACTTGCGCGACGGGCCGGATCTCGCCGCCGAGCCCGACCTCGCCGATGAACATCGCGTCGGTGGGAAGCGCGCGATCGAACACGCTCGATGCGAGCGCGGTGGCGACCGCGAGATCCCCCGCCGGCTCCTGCATCCGGATGCCGCCGGCGATGTTGAGGAACACGTCCATCTGCGAAAACGAAAGTCCTGCGCGGCGCTCGAGAACGGCGAGCAGCAGCGCCAGCCGCTTGGAGTCGTACCCGGTCGCCACGCGCTGCGGAGTGCCGTAGCCGGATTTCGCGGCGAGTCCCTGCACTTCCACGAGCAGCGGCCGCGAGCCTTCCATGAGCGCGGTCACTGCGCTGCCCGACGTGTCGCGCGCTCTGTCGCCGAGAAACAACTCCGACGGATTGCCGACGGCGACCAGTCCTTCGCCGCTCATGCGGAACACGCCGATCTCGTCCACGCTGCCGAACCGGTTCTTGGTCGCGCGCAGCACCCGATGCTCGGCGGTGCCTTCGCCCTCGAAGTACAACACGGTGTCCACGATGTGCTCGAGCGTCTTCGGGCCCGCGATCCCGCCGGACTTGGTGACGTGGCCCACGACCAGCACCGCGGTCCCGCTGTCCTTGGCGAAGCGCATCAGCCGCGCGGCGCACTCGCGCACCTGCCCGACGCTCCCCGGCGCGCCTTCGAGCTCTTCGGTGTACACCGTCTGGATCGAGTCCACGAACATCACATCGTACCGGCCCGCCTCGGCGGTCGCGATGATGGTCTCGAGCGAAGTCTCGTTGAGCAGCTCGACGTCACCGGCGCCGTCGGTCAGGCGATCGGAACGCAGCTTCACCTGCAGCGCTGACTCCTCGCCGGAAACGTACAGCGCGCGCAGCGGACGGCCTTGGAGCCGCGCGGCCACCTGGAGCAGCAGCGTGGACTTGCCGATCCCCGGCTCGCCGCCGACCAGTACCATCGAGCCCGGCACGACTCCGCCGCCGAGGACGAAGTCGAACTCGTTGATGCCGGTGGTCCAGCGGGCGCTCTCCGCTCCGCTCACGTCGCGGAGGATCGACGTCCGGCCCGCGGCGTGGCCGGGCTTGCGGGCGCGCGCCGGGCTCTTCCCCGTCTTGCGCGCGGCCAGCGGCTCTTCGACGAGCGTGTTCCACTCGCCGCACACATCGCAGCGGCCGGCCCATTTCGGGTGGTCGGCACCGCAACTGCTGCAACGGTGGATGCTGATGGCCTTGGGCAAGTGACTAGCTCCTAAACCAGGGACAGGGAATCCAAGTTTGGAGTGTGGCAGTTGGGAGTCCGCAGTTGGGAGTATGACTCCTAACTGCTTCACTCCGTACTGCCACACTCCAAACTTGGATTCCGGTGCAGCCGCTTACCCAGTCCGAACAATCTCCGGCCCGGTCGTCCTCGCCGAAAAGTTGTCAAACCGGGTGTATGCCTTGTTGAAGTACAGATTGACCAGCCCCGTCGGTCCGTTACGCTGCTTGCCCACGATGATCTCGGCGCGCCCTTCGAGCGAGTTGCCGTCCTTGTCGGTCGGGCCGTCGTACACTTCCTGCCGGTAGATGAACATCACGAGATCGGCGTCCTGCTCGATCGCGCCGGACTCGCGCAGGTCGGAGAGCTGCGGCCGCTTGCCTTCGCCGGTCCGCTGCTCCGGCGCGCGGGACAGCTGCGACAGCGCGACGACCGGCACGTTCAGCTCGCGCGCGAGCGCCTTGAGCGAGCGGGAGATGTAGCTGATCTCCTGCTGCCTGCTCTCGACGTTCGTCGGGCCCTGCATGAGCTGCAGGTAGTCCACGATAACCATCTGCACGTCGCTCTCCATCTTGAGCCGCCTCGCCTTGGAGCGAAGCTCGAGCAACGTGAGCCCGGGTGTGTCATCGATCCATATCGGGGCGTGGCTAAGCAGCCCGGCCGCGCGGCCAAGGCGCACGAACTCCTCGTCCTGCAGCTTCCCCTTCCGCAGCCGCTGCGCGTCCACCCGTCCCTCGGCGGTGAGCAGCCGCTGGACGATGGCTTCCTTGCTCATCTCCATCGAGAAGATGCAGATGGGGATGTTGTTGTCGAGCGCGGAGTTCTGCGCGATGTTCAGCGCGAACGCGGTCTTTCCCATGGACGGACGCGCGGCGATGATGACGAGATCGCTCGGTTGGAATCCCGCGGTCAGCTCGTCCAGGTCCTTGAAGCCGCTGCCCACGCCGGTGAGCGTGGCGCCGCTGCTCTGGAGCTTCTCGATCCGCTCCATCGTGGGCCAGAGCAGCTCCTTGATGCGCGTGAAGGCCTCGCGCCCGCGCGACTTGTTGATCTGGAAGATCTTGTGCTCGGCTTCATCCAGCAGCTCCGGCGCCGCGAGCGGCGAATCGAACGCGTCGCCGACGATGCCGGTCGAGACTTCGATCAGGCGGCGGCGGAGCGCCTTCTCCCGGACGATCTTTGCGTGGTACTCGACGTTAGCCGCGGTCGGCACCATGTCGAGCAGCTCGGAGATGTAATCCTTGCCGCCGGCCGCCTGGAGGTCGCCGCGCCGCGACAGCTCCTCCGAGAGCGTGAGCGGATCTATGACGTCTCCCCGCTCCGCGAGGGCGAGGATGGCGCGGATGATCCTGCGGTGCGCCTCGCGATGAAACATCGAGTCGTCCACGAACTCCGTCGCACGGAGCACCGCGTCCGAGTCGAGCAGCATCGCGGAGATTACCGCTTGTTCTGCGTCCTCCGAATACGGGGGCTGGCGGTCGCGAAATGGATCACGGCCCTTGCCTGGCGCTATCGAGAACTCTACGGGCGAGCTGGACATCGTTCCACGTTGGCCGCTTCCACGCTGGATTGCGCAGCAGCGCGGCCGGGTGATAGGTGACGATCAGTGACGTTCCGTAATATCTGTGCACGAGCCCGCGGAGCTGACTCAGCGAGGACTTCGTGTTGAGCAACGTTTGAGCTGCGAATGTGCCGAATGCGACTATGACCTTTGGCTGGATCAGCTCCAGCTGGCGAACGAGATAAGGCGAACAGGCTTCGACCTCGGTCGGAAGCGGATTGCGATTTCCGGGCGGCCGATGCTTCAGGACATTACAGATAAAAACCTCTTCGCGTGAGAGCTTGATAGCCTCGAGAATTTTCGTTAAGAGTTTCCCGGCTTCTCCCACAAACGGACGTCCAGTCGCATCCTCGTTCGCACCCGGCGCCTCCCCCACGCACACGAGATCGGCGTTGGGGTTGCCCTCGCCCGGAACCGACTGGGTCGCCGTGGCGTACAGCGGGCAGCGGGTGCAGCTCTTGACGGTCTCCGCGATGGCGTCGAGCGATTCGAGGTGGGCGAATGGGCTGTCGAACAGCTGCGTGTCGGCCGCGCCCACGACGAGGCCGGTCTTGAATTCCACCACCGCCGCGGCGGACTCGGACTCGTGGCCAGGCTGCGGGAAAGCCATGCGCGGAATGCCGGCGGGCTTCGCTGGCTCGACCGGCGGGGGTTGGGGCGCAGACACGGGCATGGCCGCCGGCGGCATCGCAGACGGCTTGTGCCCCCCGCCCGGTTGAGGTACTCCCGCGCCGAGCAGCGCCGAGCGCCAGTCACCGGTTCCAGGATCCGCCGCGCGGGCGCTGGTCGGGTGCACGCGCTCGGCCGCTTCGGCCGCCGCCACAGCGGTCCCACGGGCCACGGACGCCTCGCCGGCGATGATCCGCAGCACTTCGTCTATCGAGAGCCTGTCGAGCACGAGCTCGGTCTCGCCCGTCTCGCGGCGCTGCTCGAGATAGATCCTGAGCTGCTCCCTAGGATCCATTCAGCATCGCCCCGATGCGGTCCAGCAGCTGTTCGGCGAGCTCCGTCTTGAGCATCAACGGGAGGTCCTCGCGTTTCCCGTCGCGCGTGAGCAGCGTGACCCTGTTCGTGTCCCCGCCGAAGCCGGCGCCTGCTTCGGTCTGATCGTTCACCACGATCATGTCGAGGTTCTTCGCGCGCAGCTTTTCCGCGCCGCGCGTGGTGGCGTCACCCGTCTCGAGGGCGAAGCCCACGATGACCGAGCCCCTCTTTCTGCCGGCGGATACCGCCTTCAGGATGTCGGCGGTCTCCACGAGATCGAGCGCGGACGCCCCGCCCTCGCGCTTGAGCTTGGTAGCGCTCGCGTCCTTCACCGTGAAATCTGCAGGCGCGGCGGCCATCACCAGGGCGTCCGCCGACCGGATCTCCTCCGAGACAGCGGCGGCCATCGCCGCGGTCGTGTCCGCGCGGATGACACGCGGTCCGGCCGGGAGGTCCACGTCGGTGTGTCCGGCGATCAGAGTGACGTCCGCGCCGCGGCGCCATGCCGCGGCCGCGACGGCCGCGCCCATCTTGCCCGTGCTGTGATTGGACAGGAACCGCACCGGGTCCACCGGCTCGCGCGTTGCCCCCGTCGTGACGATGATCCTGCGCCCGCGAAGCGTGCTGTCCGCCTCCAGGATCCGGCCGACGTGCGCGAAGATCGTCTCGGGCTCTGGCATGCGGCCCGGGCCACTGCCCTCGCCGACGGCGAGCGGGCCGTCGTCGGGATCGAGCACCTTGTATCCAAGCTCGCGCAGGTGCGCGACGTTGCGCACTGTCTGCGGGTGGGCCCACATGTGATCGTTCATCGCGGGGACGAACAACACCGTCGAGCTCGTGGCGAGCAGGCTCGCCGTGAGCAGGTCGTCGGCGTGGCCGTGAGCCGCGCGGGCCATGAGATCGGCGGTGGCCGGCGCGACGACCACGACGTCCGCTTCCCGGGCCAGCCTGATGTGATCCAGCGCGTGACCGGGCTCGAATATCTCGGCGAGCGCCTGTCTTCCGGTCACCGCCTCGAACGTGATCGCGCCGACGAACTCCAGCGCGGCCCTGGTCAGGACTACGTCAACCTGCGCCCCCGCCTGCGTCAGCAGCCGCGCAAGCGATACCGACTTGTAGGCGGCGATTCCCCCGGACACGCCGAGGAGAACCCGCCGCGAGTCGTAGGGGCGCGCGGGAGGCTACTCCGGCTTGCGCCGCGGAATGACCTTGTACTCGATCGTTCCGCTCGACAGCTCCTCCATCGCGCGCGTGGTCAGCTTGACCTCGCGGGACTTACCGGCCGGGAACTCATTCAGCACGCGCGCGTACTTCGCCGCGACGAGCACCGCGAGGTACTTGTTGGTGGCGCTGCGCGCCGCTTCTTCGGGGGTGAAAACTCGCATCTATCCCAACTCCTGTTGTTTTCTGATTTCAAGCTGCAGTTGCATGATGAGCGTGCTCACGTCCGCGTCGTGCTCTTCTCTGCGGCGCTCGCTCCTGGCCGCTTCCGCGTCGATGATGGACGAGACGCGAGCGATCGCGACGTCCAGGCGGTCGTTCGTGACCATGTAATGATACATAGAAACCGCCTTTAATTCTTCTACCGCCGTCTTCAGCCGCCTGACGAGGGCCTCCGGACCCTCGCTGCGCCGCCCCCGGAGCCGTTCCAGGAGCACTTCCGCCGACGGTGGGACGAGGAAAATCAGCACGGAGGCCGGGAAGACTTCGGCCAGCTGCCGCGCCCCCTGGACGTCTATGTCCATGATCACGTGCTTGCCGCCGGAGAGTACGCGCTCGACTTCCCGCTTCAGCGTCCCGTACCGCTGCCCGTGCACTTCCGCCCATTCGGCGAAATCGCCGCGGGCCGCGGCCGACTCGAACTCGTCGGGTGTCAGGAAGAAATAGTCCACGCCGTCCACCTCGCCCTTGCGTGGCTCTCTCGTCGTGCACGACACGGAATAGCCCACGTCGCGCCGCCGCGTCAGCAGCGCGCGGGCGATGGTCGTCTTCCCGCCGCCGGACGGCGACGACAGGATCACCGGGAAGGGCGTCACTCCAGGTTCTCGACCTGCTCGCGGATCCGCTCCAGCTCCTCCTTCACCGAAACGACCTCCGCGAGGATCGGGGCGTCGTTGGCCTTGCTGCCCGTCGTGTTGGCTTCGCGCAGCATCTCCTGGAGCACGAACGAGAGGCGCTTGCCTACCGGCTCTTTTCCATCGTCATCCAGCGTATCCCGGAACGACTGCAGGTGCGACTTGAACCGATCGAGCTCCTCCGACACGTCCAGCCGGTCGGCGATGATCGCGATCTCCTGCGCCAGTCGCTGCGGGTCCACGGCGACGCCGCCAGCGAGCTCCGCGACCGAGCGCTCCAGCCGCGCTTTCTGCTCTGCGAGCCGCAGCGGCGACCGCTCGGCGATCCGCCCCAGCGCGTACTCGATGACGTCGAGCCGCTCGCGAATGGACTGGGCGAGCCGCTCGCCCTCCTCGGTGCGCATCTGCGAGAGAGCGCGAGCCGCCTGGTCCACGATGGCGACGAGCTCAGCCGCTGATCCGCCAACCTCCTCCGGCGCGCCGGTGACCACGACACCTGGAAGCTTCAGAACCGTCGCGAGATCGAGCTCGGAGGCCAGCCCGTGCCGCTCCCCCAGCGCCTTGAGCTGGGCGACGTACGCCGAGAAACGCGACTCGTCTATCTGGATGGGCGACTCTTCCGCCCGCTCGATCCGCGCGCTCAGCGAGACGTGTCCCCGGGCGATGTGCCTTCTCAGCGCCTCACGCACCTCTCCCTCCCAGGCGCTGAACGCGGACGGCAGCTTGATGCTGGAATTGAAGAAGCGGTGGTTGACGGTCCTGACTTCGACCGTCACCCGCGCCTGCCCGACCAGTCCTTCAGCCGAGCCATAGCCCGTCATGCTGTTTATCATGTCATGCCTGCTAAGTGATTGCGGCTCAAGGGCATAATCAGTTCCAGAAATCCCATCGCACGCCGTATATCTGAATCGTGCGGACGAGAAAGCCGGGGACGATGTCGTGCTGGAAGCCGAACATGTTCCGGGTCTGGTATGTGAGCGCTGCGCGCATGATCCGGATCTCGAGCAGCGCCGACACGACGTGGCTCGCGATGGTCATCTCCGGCGTGCCCGCGCGCGTCGGGAAAGGAACCGCGGTCCGGTAGTCATATGCCACCCAGCTGCGAAGGCCGAAATCCCCGCGCGGGAACCGCGACAGCCAGCGCGTCGCGAAGTTCAGCTCCGCGTGCGTCTGGTATTCCGGCAGATAGCTCTGCCCCGCTGCCCAGCGCGTGAAGTACGCGTCCGCGCCAATGCCGCGCCAGATCGCGCCACGCACGCCTCCGTAGGTCCCAGTCCGCGATTCCGAGCCCGCCGCAACGTACGCCGTGTCGTACATGGATGGCGCCCGGGTGTACACCGTATCGGAGTTGACGACTCCTCCATACAGCCAGGGCCCGAACAGGCGCAGCCCCGCTTCGGCCCGTATCGAGCGCGAATCGGGCACGACGGCGCGCGGCCCCTCCGCCGTGAGCTGCGAGATCCCGCCAGCGAGGGCGAGGAAACGCAGTGGCGTGAAGCGCACGTTCGCGTCCGCTCGGCGAACGTCCCGCTCCGCATCCGACTCGGCGAAAATCCCCGCCGCCAGCAGCCGCGTGTTGAACTCCGCCCGGCCGCTGATCGAGTTGTACGCTTCGCCGCGATAGCGGCGCAGCCGGTCGGTGAGCGTAATCGAGGCGCCCCAGCGATTGAAGCCGGCGGTCGCCACGAGCTGCGTGCGCGATCTCGTAGTGTCGGCCGTATCCGCCACGAATCCCCGAGAGGCAATCTGCGCCGCGGTGATCGCCGGACTCGATTCCTTGATCTCGTGCGACGCCGCGACGAGCTCGATCCACGGCCCGGACCCTACAGCGCCAAGCGATCCCCGGAGATAGGCGAGCGTCTGCATCGCCTCGTAAGGGGGGATCCCACCGGCGGTGAACGCGGCCTGCGGGTCCCGGTTGAAGTGCGAGCGATTGGCGGTGGCGTCGAGGCTCCACAGCCTGCGGCCGATTCCCACGCGGCCGAAAAGAGACAGCCCTCCCCCGCCTCCGCCGAATCTCGGATTCTGCGTGGCCGACTGTTGCGCGGCAAGCTGCAGGGCCTGGCCGCCGTTGAACCGCTTGCCGTAGAAGCCGCGGTAGATGTCGGTTTCTTCGTTGCCGGTAATCACGTCCGTGCGCGTGTACGGCGTGGTGCGGTCCACGCGCCAGCTGCGCATGTGCACCCGGATCTCGCCAGCCGCGCGCTCGATCGCCAGCTCTTCCAGCGTCCAGATCTGAATCGCGGCGAGATCGTGCAGTCCTTCGTGCCGCGGGTCCATCGGGTCGAGCTCGACTCCGTCGTAGAAGAAGCGGATCCGCTCGAAGCTGCCGCTATGGGCGACCGTCTGCGGCGTCGCGATCCACCCCGAGCGGAACACCGTCAGCTCCGGGATTCGCTGCAAAAGGTCCGTCACCGTAAGCGCGCCGCTCGCGAACATCTCTTCCCTGTCCCAGCGGTATTGCGGCCCGATGTCGTACGTGGCCGGCGTGCGGATGCGCCCGATCTCAACCTTGATGGTGTCGCGCTTGACTGAATCCGCGCGCGCCGTGTCCGGCGGTGTCCTGGGCGGGATCGGCTGCTCGCTCGCGGGCGGGACGACCACCTGGGCGTAGAGGCGCGGCGTCGTCCACGGCGCCATTAGCACTGCGGCCCCGGCGATCGCGCCGAGGCGGGCGGGCTTCATGCTGCTCGCGTCAGCTCGCCCGGCCCCGGACGAACTCGACGAACGTCCCGACCGGCACGCCCGTCGGCCCCTTCGGCAGCGCGACGAGATCGGTCTCCGAGTATGCCGTTCCCGCGATGTCGAGATGAATCCACGGCATTCCTTCCGTGAACTCCTTGAGGAACATCGCCGCGGACGTCGAGCCCGCCGCGCGTCCGCCTGCGTTCTTCATGTCGGCGACGTCGGACTTGATCAGCTCCTTGTACTCGTCCCACAGCGGCAGCGGCCAGCCGGGCTCGCCGGCGCGCTTGCCCGCGTCGATGACTTCCGTCACGAGCGCGTCGTCGCTGCTGAACACGCCGGTGGCGATGTGCCCCAGCGCGATGACGACCGCGCCGGTGAGCGTCGCGGCATCTATCGTCACCGCCGGCTTGAAGCGCTGCACGTACGACAGCAGGTCAGCGAGCACCATGCGCCCTTCGGCATCGGTGTTGACCACCTCGATGTATTTGCCGAGGTGGCTGCGGACGACGTCGCCCGGCTTGAACGCTGTGCCGGACGGCATGTTGGTGGTCGCGCCGATTATCCCGATGACGTTCACCTCGAGCTTCATGCGAGCGATGGTCTCGATTGCGCCGAGCACGCCCGCGGCGCCGCACATGTCGAACTTCATCAGCTCCATGTTCTGCGGCGGCTTGATGGAGATGCCGCCGGAGTCGAAGCACAGTCCCTTGCCGATCAGAGCGATCGGCGCCGAGCCGTTCTTCGCGCCATTGTACTTGAGCACGATGAGCTTGGGGTCCTGCGGCGTTCCCTGCGCGACGGCGAGGAACGAGCCCATCCCCTCTTCCTGCATCTCGGTTCTGCCCCAGACAGTCACCTCGAGCCCGTGCCGCGCCGCGATGTCGCCCGCGGTGCCCGCGAGATACTCGGGCGTGCACAGGTTGCCGGGCATCATGGCCAGGCGGCGCGCGAGCGAATGCCCTTCGGCCAGCGCGAGTCCGTTGGCGAGCCCGCGCTGCAGAGGCGGCGAGTCGGCGACGGCGATGGTTGCCGAAGCGAGCTGGGCGCGCCGCTCGTTCTCCGGTGGGAGCGTCTTCGTTTCGGTGTAGTCCCACGCCCCCGCGGAGAGCCCCAGCGCGACCGCCTCCACTTCCCGCTCGTTCAGCTCGCCGCCGTACCACGTCAGCTCCGCGGCGCCCAGCTTGTTCGCCTGCCGCGCGGCGATCGCGGCCGCTCTGCGCAGCGCGCCCGGCCGATCGGATACAGCTCCCATGCCGACGAGAAGAACCATGCGCGGCCCGGACGCTCCGCCCGAGAGCAGCAGCGTCTCGTCGCGCGCGCCGCGGAAGTCGCGGCTGCTCGAAGCGCGCGCGATCGCGCCACCCAGCGCGGCGTCCAGCTCGCGGGCCTCCGCCGTCAGCTCGGTGGTATCGCCCAGCGCGAGCGCCAGCAGCGGCGCCTTGTGCGCAGTGAGGCTGGGGGAGCCCAGCGTGATCATGGGATTCAAGCTGTCATCCCCGCGACGATCGCCTCTCCGAAATCGGAGGTCGAGACCTCGGTCGAGCCCGGCATCTGCCGCGCGAGATCGTACGTCACCCGCTTCCGCTTGATCGCGTTCTCGACGCCGCGCACGATGAGAGCCGCGGCCTCGTTCCACCGCATGTAGTCGAACATCATCACGCCCGAGAGAATGACCGAGCCGGGGTTGATCTTGTTCTTGTTGGCGTACTTGGGCGCCGTGCCGTGCGTCGCCTCGAACACCGCGAGCCCGTCGCCGACATTGCCGCCCGGCGCGATGCCGAGTCCTCCGACCTGCGCGGCGGCCGCGTCGGACAGATAATCGCCGTTGAGGTTCGGCGTCGCGAGCACCGCGTACTCCGACGGACGGAGCAGCAGCTGCTGGAACATGGAGTCGGCGATCCGGTCCTTCACGATCACGCAGTCCGCGCGAGACGCGCTGTCCTTGAGATCGGCTTCCGCGCAGGCGAGCTCGGAAAATTCCTCGCGGGCCAGCTCGTATCCCCAGTCGCGGAACGCGCCTTCGGTGAACTTCATGATGTTGCCCTTGTGCACCAGCGTGACGGACTCGCGCCCCTTCTCTATGGCGTGCTGGATCGCCATGCGGACGAGGCGCTTAGAGCCGAACTCCGACATCGGCTTGATGCCGATCGCGGAATTCTCCCGCATGTCTTTCTTCAGCTCCTTCTTGATGAAGTCGCGCAGCTTGTTGGCCTCCTCGCTGCCCGCCTTCCACTCGATGCCGGCATACACGTCCTCCGTGTTCTCCCGGAAGATCACGATGTTGATCTTCTCGGGCTCCTTCATCGGCGCGCCGACTCCCTCGAAGTACCGCACCGGCCGGATGCAGGCGTAAAGATCGAGCACCTGGCGGAGCGTGACGTTGAGGGAGCGGATGCCCCCGCCGACCGGCGTGGTCAGCGGCCCCTTGATTGAAACACGAAACTCCTGCAGAGCGTCCACCGTTTCCTGCGGCAGCCAGTCCTTGTATTGCGTGAACGCCTTTTCGCCGGCAAAGACCTCCATCCAGGCGACCTTCCGCTCGCCGCCGTAGGCCTTCTCGACGGCCGCATCGAACACGCGCTGCGAGGCCTTCCAGATGTCGGGGCCGGTGCCGTCGCCTTCGATGAACGGGATGATCGGATTGGAGGGTACTGACAGCTTCCCGCCGCGCCAGTCGATCTTCTCGCCGGCGGATGGGACGGTGGAGAGCTTATATGTGGCCATTATGCGTGCGCTGGTGGGACGTGTGGCGGAGCGTGACTCTGGCCGCCAAAGCTAGCCGGAGGATTAGCCTGCCGCCAAGCGCGCGCGGGCTGATACGCCGGGCGGCTCAGTCCTTCGACTTCATCGCGGCCTTGAACGGCTCGTAGTCGCGGAGCACGGCGAACTCACGGGTGCTGTGGAAGTGGCCGGTGTAAGGTTGTCCCTGAGCCAGCGCGTCGAGCAGAAACTGAACGGCTTCCCGCTTCTTTCCCTGGGCAGCCGCAATGCGCGCCCGTCCGACCATGTTCTCGCCGTGCTGGTACGGGCGTTGAACGTCGCCGAGAACCGCGGACAGCGAGTCGGCCCGGACGTTGTCACCGCAGCGCGCGGCGATCACGCCCGCCTGGATGATCCCAATGACCGTCGTGTCGTTCACGCCGAGACTGTCGGACAGCCTGCGCGCTTCCGGACAGCGCCCGACATCGGCGAGAACAGAGGCCGTGGCGCGCCTGTTCCACAGCGCCCTGCGCTCGGCGGTCGGGCGGCGCTGCAGCCAGTCCAGCAGCTCCATGGCCATCGCGCTCGCCTCCTCGGGCCGTCCGTGAAACCCGAGCTCCGCTATCAAGGCTCCGAGCGCGCCGACGGCGTTGAACTCCGGCGGATTGTGCGACGTAAACAGCTCCTGCGCGACGTGCTGGACGTCTTCCGTGGATCCCTTTCGCGCACCGTACCGGAGGTTGCCGGCCAGCTGCTGCGGAAGGTCGGGGAAAGCCTGCGCCCACTTCTCCACAGTGCGCTTCTCCCGCCTGTCGTTATCCAGCATGTGGTACACAGCCGCGAGATTCGCGTAGTAGAACGTCGTCGGATACTTGTTCGGCCACAGCTCCTCGAGCCCCCTTCTCGCCTCCTGCAGCCGGTTGACGGGGATGGCGGCTTCGGCCGCGATGTACTGCGCGAAGCTCGAGGCCGGAGCGACTGCCACCAGGCGCTGCCCCGCGCGGTAGGCATCATTCCAGTTGCCGGCCACTCGTGCCTTCGCGCGATCGAGGTAGATCCGCTCGTACTCGGAGAGCTTTCGCGTCCCCTGCTCGAGCAGCGCGACTACCGAATCCGCCTCGGTCCACTGCGCGAGATTCGTATGGGCGTACGCCGACCGGACGAGCGGCGCGGCATATGATGGGTCCATCTTCGCGGCGCGCGCATAGTGGACGATCGCCTGCCGGTAGCGGTAGCGCAGGAATTCGTCCTCGCCGCGCATGAACTCGGTGTAAGCCTCGTAGCTGGGCGGAACGTCGGAAACCGCGAGACCAGTCGCTCTCCTGTTCGCCAGCGTCGCCATGCTGCCCATCACGCGCTGGCGGATTCCGTCGATCCCCACCATCGGACTGTCGATCGGAGCAGTCGACGGCTGCACATTCGCGAGCCGCGTGGCCGAGCGCGAGTCCAGCACGACGACCTGAAACTCCAGGGAATCGCCGCGACGATGGATCTCACCACGGATGATCCTCCCGGCGCCCGCCGCCATCGCGATCTCCCGCAGCCTGGCGTCGGTCAGCCCGTTCCCCGCCGTGGCGAGCGTTTGGAGAGAGTCCACGATGGCGACATCCGAGATGTTCGCTTCGGTCAAACCGCGGGTCACCCAGTCGGTCGCGAGCACGCCGAGATTGTCGAAGCGGCTGTCACCGGTCCGATTGCTGAACGGGGGCACGATCACGCGCGCGATGTCTAGATCGCCGTTGGCCATTTTCCCTTTGGCGATCATTCCGCCGGCCGCGAGGATTCCGGCGCCCACTACCGCGGCGGCGATCAGCGCGCGTGATCTCCTCGGCGCGCGAGCCGCGACCGGTACTGTGGCCGGCGGCGTCTCCCGTGCCGCGGTAGCCGGCATCGGGATCGTCCCGGTCGGGGTCATCCCAGTCGGGGTCAGCACGAAGCTGTCGAGAATGCGCAGCACGTCTTCGGCGCTTTGGGGACGATCGGCCGGCGACTTCTCCAGCATGCGCATGATCAGCGCCGAGAGCGATGGCGGAGTGCTGGCGCGCCGCGCCTCGATCGGATCCGGCTTCTCGATGGCGTGCGCCCGGAGCATCGCCTGCGGCGAGCGGTCGCCGAACATCTGCCGCCCCGTCAGCATCTCGTAAGCCACCGCACCGAGCGCGTAGATGTCGGCGCGATGATCCATGTGCGGGTCGGCGGTCGCCTGCTCCGGCGACATGTACGCGGGCGTGCCGAGCGCGACGCCCATGGACGTGAGCGAGTTCCCGGGATTCGTGGCAGCGCTCAGCGCTTTCGCGACGCCGAAGTCCATGATCAGCGCGTGATGCTTGGTGAGCATCACGTTCTCCGGCTTGATGTCGCGGTGGACTACGCCATGCTCGTGAGCGTACGACAATGCGCTCGCCATGTCGCGCAGGATCTTCACCGCGTCAGGGATGGGCAGCTCGCCGTGCCGGATGAGTCGCGTGCGGAGCGAGTCTCCTTCCACCAGCGGCATCGCGTAGTACGGCAGCCCGTCCACGATGCCGGCGGAAAAGAGCGGGACGATGTGCGGATGCTGGAGCTGCGCGGCGAGCTGGATCTCGCGCCTGAACCGCTCGACGTTGACGGTGGCCGCGAGGTCGGGCGGCAGCACCTTGATGACGACCTTCCGGCCGAGCGCGGTCTCTTCGGCGACGAACACGCGCGACATCCCGCCCCCGCCGAGCTCGCGGTCGAAGGCGTAGGTGCCGCCGAGTGTTTTTTGGAGTTGGTCGCGAAGCTCCGCCATTCGTTCCGGGCCAGGGGCGGAGCTAATGTAGGACGCGCGCGGCCGGGCGGCCAATGAAAAATGGCGCCTGGGGCGCCGTCGCTGTCAGCAGTTGATTGCAGCTAGTACCCGGGACGAGAATCGAACTCGTAAGGCCCTAAGGCCGCGGGATTTTGAGTCCCGTGCGTCTGCCAGTTCCGCCACCCGGGCGACGTCCTGCAATCTAAGACATTCGGCAACTGCGGACTAAGGACTGAGGACCCATGCGGCCTCAGGACCAGGAGCAACCGAGGATCTACGATCAAGTGAGGACCGAGGATGAGCGGAACTGCGGGGGCTTCTCTCCTCTGTCCTCACTTAATCGCCGATCCTCGGTTGTAGTTAGTCCTGAGGCCGCATAGTCCTGAGTTCTCAGTCCTCAGTTACGGGCGCGGCGGGCGTCCGGTCCCACGCCGAGGCTGGCGGACGCCGCCACGCCGGCGCATGCCCTCGATCCGGTCGCGCAGCTCACCCTGCAGCCCGAGATACCTGGCGCGTTGCACGGGAGTGAGAAAGCGCGCGAGATCGCGCTGCTCCTGCTCGGTCATCGTCACGCGTTCGCGGTTCACGGCCATGATCTGGTCGAGCAGCGAGGCGACGCGCTGTTGATCGGCCGCGACGCCGGGTGAGAGCTGCTGCCGCAATTCGCGGCGCAGCCGCTCCTCGCGCTGCATCAGGTCGCGGCGGCGAAGCTCGAACCGGCGCTCGGCCTCCTGCAGCTGCTGCGCCTGCGCGTCGCTCAGCTGCAGCCGTTCCTTGACCACCGCGGCGATCCGCTGCCGCAGTTGTCCTTCGAGCGCGGCCCGGCGCTGCGCGGCGACGCTGTCGCGCGGCGGTCCCTGCTGAGCCGACACCGCAGTGGACGCAACGAACATCGCTACGAAGGCGATCGCACCGATCTTTCGCATCACAGCTCCTCCATTGCCACGGGCACAACGGGCTCGATCGCGAGCGGCGCGGCATCCGCGCCCGGCATCGCTTCGAGGGCCGCGACTTCCTGCATGAGCGCCACCAGCTCATCGTCGTCGAGCTGGCTCACGTCCCCGCCGAGGGCGAGCTGCACGGGCGCGCGCGGGGCGGCCGGCGCCTGCGTCGCCGCAACCGGCTGCGCGACGGCGGCCGGAGATTCGCCGGCAGCCGTAATCACCGGCGCTATGCCGGCGTCAGTAACGCCGGCGCTGTCACGCGTGGACCACAGTCCCACGACGCCGAGCACGACGATCAACGACAGCGCCGCGATCCGGCCGACGCGGGCGGGAATCCTGCGCGCGGCGAGCCGCCGCGCCGTGGACGCCTGCACGGCTTCCGCGATCCGCGCGGTGTTCATCGGCGGCGCGAGCCGCATGGCCGCGCGGACCGTCCGCAGAAGCTCGACTTCCGCCGCGCAGTCCGCGCACGCGCGCACGTGCTCCTGCACGCGCACGGCCTCGCCGGCCGCGAGCGTTCCGCTCACCAGCTCCGGCAGAAGGTCCCTGATCTCGCCATTCACGCAGTCATTCATCGCTCAAGTACTCCTTTACCGCACGCATCGCGTTGTGGTAATGAACCCGCGCGGCGCCCTCGGTGGTCCCGACGACTCCCGCTATCTCCCGGTACGACAGCCCCTCCGACACGCGCAGCGTGAATACCTCGCGCTGCGTCGGAGAGAGCCGCTCGATCGCTTCCCTTACCTGCTGCTCCGTCTCCGCCGCCACCATCGAGTCCAGCGCCGTGAACTCCGTCGCCGCGCTCGACTCGCTTACCGGCACCGATGCCGGCGCCCGGCTGGCCGCGCGCCGCCTGTCCAGCACGAGACGGCGCGCGATGGTAAACAGCCACGTCCGGAGCGCGCTGTCGCCGCGAAAGGAATGCAGCGCGCCGAACGCGCGCACGAACGTGTCCTGCACCAGCTCCTCGACGTCCACCCGCTCGCCCAGGTTCACCGCGAACCGCGCAAGCGCGTCGCTGTGGCGGCTGACGATCGCCGTGGCCGCCGACGGATCGCCCTTCTTCCACCTGGCGACGAGCTCGCGATCAGCCTCATCGGCCGGGAGGGTTGCCTCGCTCATTAGCGCCAAACTTAAGGACGATGACATAGCTGTTGGCTGTTGGCTATTCGCTATTGGCTGGCGCCACAACCAGTAAGACTTCAGCGGACGGCGACTGTTAAGGCCGTGTTTGGCGGCGTAACTTCGGTCCATGATTGAAGCGATCTCGCACCGGGGCTCGCGTGCCGCCCACGCCGAGAACACGATCGGCGCCGTCCTGGCGGCGGCCGCCGAGGGCGCCGAGGGCGTGGAGATAGACGTCCATTCCACCAGCGACGGCGTTATCGTGGTGCATCACGACTATTTCCCCCGGGGCACCGTCGCGGACCGGCGGCTCGCGTCGCGCCCGATCGCCAACCTCACCTTCGCCGAGCTCCAGGAGTTCGACCTGGGCGCCGGAGACCGGATCCCTTCGCTCGCGGAGCTGCTGCAGGCGCTCGACGGCCGGGCGCGGCTATACGTCGAGATCAAAGGGCGCGGCTGCGAGGTGGCGCTCGTCGAGATGCTCCGCGGCGCCGACAACGTCGCCGTGCACAGCTTCGATCATCGGTGCATAGAGCGCGTCGCGGAGCTTGCTCCATCGCTCAGCCGCGGCGTGCTGCAGGGCAGCTATATGCTGGACAACTGCATGGCACTCCGGTCGGCTTCCGCCACCGACCTCTGGCAGCACCACGAGCTGATAGACGGCGCGCTGGTCAGCGAGGTCCACGGATGCGGCGGGCGGGTCATCGCCTGGACAGCCAACGAGCAGATGGAATGGGCAAGGCTCGCAGAGGCGGGCGTGGACGCGATTTGCACTGACGACGTCTTACGCTTCATCAAGTGGCGCGATGGCCGATAAATCCGACTTAGGACTCAGGACCCATGCGGCCTCAGGACCAACAGCAACCGAGGATCTACGATTAAGTGAGGACTGAGGAGAAATCCACAGCGGTCTCCTCAGTCCTCACTTAATCGCCGATCCTCAGTTGTAGTTAGTCCTGAGGCCGCATGGGTCCTCAGTCCTCAGTCCTCAGTCCTCGGTCCAGTCACCCAGTCGCCGCGTGCGGGGCCTGTGCGTATTATGACTTGGCGCTCGCTCTCCGGCGGGCGCGACAACGTTCAACCTCCAGGAGACTCTTAGTGAGGCACCTACTTCTCACCGCCGTCGCCGCGCTGACGCTGGCGTGCGCTGGCCGCACGCCGGGACCGGCTCCGGCTCCGTCCGGGACCGGCGCTCGATCGTCGGCCGACTCGGGACAGCGCGGACCGGCCACGACACTCTCGACGCCGAACGCGAATCCGTTCCCGAGCACCTACGTTCCCTTCCCCTCGCGGCCGACCGTGATCCGGAACGCGACCATACTGACGGCGGCGGGTCCGACGATCCGCAACGGCTCGATCCTGCTGCGCGACGGCAAGATCGTGGAAGTGGGCGCGACGGTGAACGCGCCCGCCGACGCGGTGGTGATCGACGGCACCGGCAAGTACGTAACGCCGGGGCTGATCGACACGCACTCGCACATCGGAGCGGGCGGCGCGCCCGGCGGTCAGGGCACGCTGCTGAACGACGTCAACGAAGCGACGGCCCCGGTCACTGCGCACGTGTGGATCGAGCACAGCATCTGGCCGCAGGACCCGCAGCTGCCGCGCGTGCTCGAAGGTGGAGTCACGACGATTCAGGTTCTGCCGGGATCCGCGAACCTCATCGGCGGGCGCAGCGCCGTCATCAAGGTCGTGCCCTCGCGCACCGTGCAGGGAATGAAATTCCCGGGCGCCAAGTACGGACTCAAGATGGCGTGCGGCGAGAATCCCAAGCGAGTGTACGCCACGGACGTTAACGGCCCTTCGACGCGCATGGCGAACGTCGCCGGATACCGCGCAGCGTGGATCGGCGCGGAGCGGTACCGCAGGCAGTGGGACAACTGGCTCGCCAAACGCACCGGGGACGCCCCCAACCGCGATCTCGCCAACGAGACCCTCGCCGAAGTTCTGCGCGGAAACATCCTGGTGCACAACCACTGCTATCGGGCCGACGAGATGGCGCAGATGATCGACATCGCGCGCGAGTTCGGCTACAAGATCCGCTCGTTCCACCATGGGGTGGAAGCGTACAAGATCGCCGACCTGCTGGCGCGCGAGGGGATCTCCGGCTCGCTCTGGGCCGACTGGGGCGCGTTCAAGGTCGAGGCGATGGACGCCATCAAGGCCAACATCGCGCTGGTGGACCGCGCGGGCGCGCGCGCGATCGTGCACTCGGACGACGCGTCGGGCTCACAGCGGCTCAACCAGGAAGCAGCCAAAGCGATGGCCGCCGGCAACCAGGCCGGCATTCCGGTCACGGAAGACCAGGCCATCAAGTGGGTGACCATCAACGCGGCGTGGGCGCTCGGACTCGAGGACCGCATCGGCTCTCTCGAAGCCGGCAAGAACGCCGACGTCGTGCTCTGGACGGGCAATCCGTTCAGCGTTTACTCGAGGCCGGAGAAGGTATGGATCGACGGCGCCGTGCTGTTCGACCGGCTCGATCCGAACCAGCAATGGCGCACCGATTTCGAGCTCGGGTACGTGCCGCGGAGGGAACTGCGATGAACGCGACCTATCTGAACGCAATCACGCGAGGCGCGGCCGCAGCGGCGCTGCTCTTCACCGCCGGTTCTGCCGGCGCGCAAACGATAGCGATAACGGGCGGAAAAGTATTCCCGGTCAGTGGTCCCGCGATCGAAAACGGGACGGTCGTCATCCGTGACGGGAAGATCGCGGCGGTAGGATCGGGGATCGCCGTGCCCGCCGGCGCGCGCGTCATCGACGCGACGGGCAAGTGGGTCACACCCGGCCTGATCAACTCCGCGAGCCAGCTGGGGCTGAGCGAGATCGGCTCCGTCCAACCCACCAACGACGCGTCGGCCCGGGGCCGGGACCAGATCGCGGCCGCGTTCACGGTATGGGACGGGCTCAACCCGCAGTCCCAGCTGCTCGCCCCCGCGCGCGACGAGGGAATCACCAGCGTCGTGGTCTTTCCCCAGGGCGGTCTCATCTGGGGTCAGGCCGCGTTCATCACGCTGGTGGATGGATCGGCCACGGCGATGGTCACGCGCGCGCCCGTGGCGATGGCGGCGCAGATCGGGAGCCCCGGCCAGGCCAACTCGGCATCGCGCGGCGAGCAGCTGCTCCGCATGCGCGAGCTGTTCGAGGACGTGCGCTTCTTCCGCGAGAACCGGCGCGCGTTCGACCGCGCGGAGACCCGCGAGTTTGCCGCCAGCAGGAAGGATCTGGAAGCGCTCATTCCCGTGCTCGAAGGCCGGCTGCCGCTGCTGGTCGCGGTGGACAAGTCCAGCGACATCGAGTCCGCGCTGCGACTGGCCCGGGAGTACGGATTGAAGCTGATGCTCGCCGGCGCCGCGGAGGCATGGATGGTCGCGGATCAGATCGCCGCGGCCAAAGTCCCCGTGCTCACGGGCGCGATGAACAACATTCCCGGCAGCTTCTCCTCGCTCGGCCGGCGGCAGGACAACGCCGCGCTGCTGCGGCGCGCCGGCGTGGAAGTGCTGCTGATCGGCAACGCCGGCGGCGGTGGCGCGGACGAGCCGTTCAACGTCCGCAACATCAAGCAGGAAGCCGGCAACGCGGTCGCGTACGGCATGTCGTGGAACGACGCGCTTCGAGCCGTGACGCTGGCGCCCGCGCAGATCTTCGGCGTGGGCGAGAGAACCGGAGCGCTGCAGGCCGGCCGCGACGCCGACGTCGTGGTGTGGAGCGGAGATCCGTTCGAGTTCACTACGCGCGTGGAGCACGTGTTCGTGCGGGGCGTGGAGCACACCGGCCGGAACCGGCAGGAGCTGTTGACCGAGCGGTACAAGACGCTGCCGCCCGCGAGGTGGGAGCCCTGAATGCGGTGACTAGTGACTGGTGACTAGTGACGAGTGACTAGTCATTGCGCAGAGCAGGACGAGCGGCGCGTCTTCGGACGCGCCGCTTTTTTTCATTGGCCTTCGACCCTCACCTTTCGAAGGATTCAGGCGGGAAGTTCATCGCGCGCAGCACGCTCCTGAAACGCGGCTCCTGGCGGATGGAGTCGAACATAGGATCAGTCGCGACCTTCCAGGAGGTCAGGCTGATGACCCTGCGCTGGACCGCCCGCTCGAGATATTCCAGCGCCAGGTCCTTTTCCCCCAATGCGGAGTAGGCGATGGCCAGCGGGAAAATCGCGCGATCGCTGCCGTTGCGACGGAGCTTCACCACTGCGGCGCGCGCATCGTCTTCCCGCCCGCACAGCGCGTCTATCCGCGCTTTCTCGCCGATGTTCGTCGGGTTCGTGCTGTCGATGCTTACGGAGATGGCGGAATGCCGAAGCGCGGTGGCGCAGTCGCCGGTCGCCTGGGCTCCCAGGGCGATCACCCTGTGAATCAGGGAAATGCGTGGCGCGAGCTCGAGCGCGCGTTTGCTCTCGACCAGCGACTCGGCGGGCTTCCCCGCCGCATACAGCGCGTACGCGCGAGCCGTCGCGGCGATAGGCGCCAGAGGGTCGAGCTCCGTCGAGCGCCGCATCTCCGCCAGCGATTCGTCCATCCGGCCGACGTGGTACAGGTACTCTCCGTACCACTGGTGCGCGGTGGCGTTGCGGGGATCGAGCGCGATGGCTTTCTGGTACGCCCGCGCCGCCTCGCTCCAGCGCCACGAATGGACGTACGACAACCCGAGGGCCGCGTACGGCTCCGCTATCGTGCTGTCCAGGGCCAATGCTCTCGCCGCGGCCTGCTCGGTGCGGCGCCGCGCCTCCTCGGGCGGGAAGTCCACGTACTCCGGAAGCAACGCGTACGTCATCGCGATTCCCGCGTGCGCGCGGGCGAATTGGGGGTCCTTCTCCGCCGCCTGTTCGAAGAGCGCGGCTGCCGCGACCAGATTGCGGCGGTGCCACTCGTAGCGGGCCTTCAGATACAGATCGTACGCCTGCAGGTCTTCCGTGCCGACACCGGCGACAGCCGGCGCCGCGGTCCCGCCGGCCAGCCGCACCTGCAGCGCCGAAGCGATGGCCCGCGCAATGTCCTCCTGCACGGCGAACACGTCCTTTACTTCGCGCTCGTACGTATCCGACCAGAGGCTGAGCCCGTCGGCGACGTTCGTGAGCTGCACGAACAGCCGCAAACGATCTCCGGATCGTCGTACCCGTCCCTCTAGCACGGCATCCACCTTCAGTTTGTCGCCGATCGCGCGAACGTCCGTGCTCTCCGCGCCCTTGAACGTAAACGTGGACGTGCGCGAGGCGACTTGCAGTCCGGGGATCTTCCCCAGCGCGGTGCTGAGCTCGTCGCTCATCCCGTCGGAAAAGTATTCGTCGCTTCGATCGCCACCGAGGTTGAGGAACGGAAGCACGGCGATCGACCGCACGGGCTGCGCGGCCCCACCAGAACCGAAGCCAAGGTCCACGCGCGGCGCGAGCAGCAGCGCCGCCGCGAGCAGCACGGCGGAGACTCCCGCCACCACGCCGAGCCAGGGCTGAGCTCTGCGCCAGGTGGTCTTCCGCCCCGCCGCCAGGTCGGCGCCGCTGGTCAGCCCGGAAGCAAGCAGCCCGTCGAGCGTGTCCACCAGCTCCGTCGCCGACTGCGGGCGGTCGGCGGGCCGCTTCGCCAGACACCGCATCACCAGCGCGCCCAGCGCGTGCGGCACCGTCGGCCGCCTCCGCTCGATGTTCTCCGGCGTCTCGGCGATCTGCGCGGCGATCAACGCTCCCGGACCGCGGCCGGCGAACGGCGGCTGACCGGAGATCATCTCGTACGCAAGAATCCCCCACGAGTAGATGTCGCTGCGATGATCGATGTCGGGGTCGGCGGACGCCTGCTCGGGCGACATGTACGCCGGCGTCCCGACGGCGACGCCGCGCGTGGTGAGGTTGTCCGCGCCGGAAGAAGTGGTAGAGGCGCTGAGCGCCTTGCCCACGCCGAAGTCGGTCACGACCGCGGATCCGCTCGTGAGCAGGACGTTCTCCGGCTTGATGTCGCGGTGCACGACGCCCTGTCTGTGCGCGTACGCGAGCGCCGTGGCGACGTCGCGCAGAATCCGCACGCATTCCGCCAGGGGCAGCTCACCCTGCTTGCTCAGATGCGCCCGGAGCGACTCCCCTTCCACGAACGGCATCGTGAAATACGGCAGTCCGGAGATCTCACCGGTGGAATGGAGCGGAACGATGTGGGGGTGCTGGAGCTTCGCGGCGAGCTGGATCTCGCGGTTGAAGCGCTGAACGCTCACGGCCGCCGCCATGTCGGGCGGGAGAACCTTGACCACGACGTCGCGGCCCAGCGTTCGGTCGTGGGCCACGAACACGCGCGACATCCCCGCGCCCGGAAGCTCCCGGTCTACGCGGTAGGAATCACCTAGTGTTGTCTGGAGTTGGCTCTTTAGATCGTGCGACAGGCTCCCTGCTCCGTGGACGGCGCCTAAGTGTACGGGACGGGTCCTTACGAGGCCAAGACTATCTCACCACGACCACGCAACTACACTCCGGGTGGAGCCCCCGCGGTATCGGCCGGCGCCGGGCCCGATCTGGACAGCTGGGCCTCCAGCCGCGACGCTTCGGCCTCGCGCTCCGCCAGCGTCGCCGTCAGCCTTGCCTTCGTGTCCGCATCCAGCTGCGAGCCGCTCTGCTCGGCGCGGAAAATCGCGTATCCGAGGGCCTGCGCCGCGCGGTCGGCCAGCTGCCGCTCACGAAACGCGTCAACACGAATCTTTCCTTCCTCGATCGCGCCCTGAGTCGCCTTGCCCGCCTTCTCCAGTACGTCCTGCAACCCCTTGCCGGCGGTGTCGAGCTCTCGCTTCAAGTTGTCCCAGACTGCCATGGACGGATCCTCTGTAGGGGGATATGGGAAGTACGCGGCGACGGCCGTGAAAGTTGCAGAAGAACAGGTATCAGGTATCAGGTATCAGGTATCAGGGCGGTTCCTGATACCTGATACCTGATACCTGTTCGCTAGCTATTCAGCCTGAACACGAACGGCTGCTGCACGATCTGCCTCACGGCCCGTCCGCCGATCTTCGCGGGCGAGAAGCGGTGCCGCGGCAGGACCTCGCGCACCGCGGCGGCGAACGCCGGGCTGGTCGATTCAAGGATCTTGATGCTGCCCGGCTCCACGCGACCGCTCGGGCTGACCACGAACTGGACGACGACTCGTCCCGTGACTCCGGAAGAGCGCTCCGACTCAGGATACTGGGGCGACGGATTGCTGCCGGAGGGAGAGGCCGCTTCTTCGACCTGGAACTCGAAGTACGGCTGCGTGCTCAGGCCGCCCGGCGTGGTGCCCTTGCTGT